>NZ_CP070979.1:659783-989675 GCF_018417535.1 Burkholderia pyrrocinia
ACGCGCCGCATGACGTACGGCTTCGGCGCGATCGACGCGACCGGTGCGCCGCCGGTCGTGCCGAAGGGCGCGGAGATCCTGCTGCAGACGCGCTTCCCGTACCTGGGCGCCGACCAGCGGCGCGTCGTGCTCAAGACCACCGAATTGCCGTCCGGCTACCCGGTGATGGACGATGCGGAAGGCTGGGGCCGGCTGAACCTGTTCGCCGCCGCCGACGGCTATGGCGCGTTCAACGGCAACGTGACCGTCGCGATGGACGCGTCGAAGGGCGGCCTCAACGCCGCCGACCTGTGGCGCAACGATATCGCGGGCGCCGGCAAGCTGACGCTGCAAGGCAGCGGCACGCTGACGCTGGCGGGCAACAACAGCTACACGGGCGGCACGCAGATCAGCGGCGGCACGCTCGCCGCCGCTTCCACGACGGCGTTCGGCAACGGCGACGTGTATGTCGGCGCCGGCGGCGGCATCCGGATCGCGGCCGGCGCACCCGTCACGATCGCGACCCGCTACACGCAGCTCGACAACACGACGCTCGAACTCGATATCGACGGCAACGGCGGCGGGCGCCTGCGCGTGGGCGGCGCGTTCACCGTCGCGGGCGGCACGCTGCGCGTGAAGTTCGTGAACGGTTATGCACCGAAAACCGGCGATACCATCGCGCTGATCGACGCGGCAGCCGGCGCCGCAAAATTCTCGACGGTGACGGTCGACGGGTTCAAGGCAACGCCGGTCTATACGGCGTCGGGTGTGTCGATCACGCTGTCGGCAGCGTAGCCGGCATGCGGCAATGACGACGGCCGGTGCGGCGACGCCCGGCCGCGTGGATCACCCGGATGTCGTCGACGACCGGCGACGGCGCGGCATCGATCCGCACGGCCGCCGCCGGGAAACGCGGATGAAATACCGTGCCGGTCTCGCGCGCGTCGCATGAAGCCGGGAATGCGCGCCCTGTCGCGCCTCGCCAGATAGTAGGCAACGCACGCGTTCTTTGCGCGCGCGGCAGCGGGTGCGCTACGCTCGATCCGGCCTCGCATCGAGGCTGAAATTTAAGCGCTTAAACATTTCGAAGACGACGATCCCGTGCCCAACGGGGTCCATCACATGGAGGATGACGATGAACAGACGATCGATGTTGCGCTGGAGCGTTTCAACCGCGGCGCTCGCGTGCGTCGACCTGGCCGGCCCGCTGCCGGCCTTCGCGCAACGCGCCGCGCGCGGCGCGGCGGCGAGCCAGTTCGCGATGGGTGCCGACGTATCGACGCTGCCGGAACTCGAAGCCCATGGCGCGACCTTCTTCGACCACGGCGGTGCCCCGCGCGACTGCCTGAAGATCCTGCGCGCGCATGGCGTCGACGCGATCCGCATCAAGGTCTGGAACGATCCCGGCAACCCGGACTTCTTCCCCGCCAACCAGAGCGCCGCGGCCGGCTACAACGATGCGGCGCACGCCATTGCGCTCGCGCGACGCGCGGCCGCGCTCGGGATGCGCATCCTGATCGACTTCCACTACAGCGACTGGTGGGCCGATCCGGGCAAGCAATACCCGCCGCATGCGTGGGCCGGCAAGAACCTGGCCGACACCTGCGCGCTGCTGTCCGCGTACACGACCGACGTGCTGCGCCGGCTTGCACGCGCGGGCGTGCGGCCCGAGTGGGTGCAGATCGGCAACGAGATCACGGGCGGCATGCTGTGGCCGCTCGGCCGATACGATCAGTGGGACAACCTCGCGCAATTGCTGAAGGCGGGCCGCGACGCGGTGAAGGCCGTCGATCCGCGCATCAAGGTGATGCTGCACATCGACAGCGGCGGCGACAACGGGAAGAGCCGCTGGTGGTTCGACAGCGCGACGCAGCGCGGCGTCGCGTTCGACGTGATCGGCCTGTCGTACTACCCGCAATGGCAAGGCGCGCTCGACGATCTGCGCAACAACGCGAACGATCTCGCGGTGCGCTACGACAAGGAGCTGATCGTCGTGGAGACCGCGTATCCGTGGACCACGAGCGACGGCGATTCGGAGCCGAACGCGATGACGAACACCGGATCGACGACATTCCCGCCGTCGCCGGCCGGTCAGGCGCAGTTCTTCGCGGCCGTGGTCGACATCGTGAAGGGCGTGCCCGGCAATCGCGGCACGGGCGTGTTCTGGTGGGAACCGGAATGGATCCCGACGCCGGGCGTCGGCTGGAAGCTCGGCGCGGGCGATCAGTGGGACAACAACACACTGTTCGACTTCCACGGCCGCGCGCTGTCGTCGCTCGACGCATTCCGGCGACGCTGACCTGCCGCAACGCTGGCGCGCGCCGCGCGTCAGTGCGGCGCATCGAAGCGGCTGCGCGGCCGCTTCGATGCACCTGCCGCGCCTGACGCTCGTGTCACGCCGGCCTGCGGATCGCGCGCATCGTACCCGAGCAGCACGAGCGCCACGACGGCGAGCGCGCCGCAACCCGCGAACGTCGCACGATAGCCGAACAGGCCGACGAACGCGCCCGACAGGATGCCCGACACGATCGAGCCGACGCGCGCCGTACTGAAGAACATCGCGGTCGCGGTGCCGGGACGGGTCGGCATCAGGTCGCACACGCGCGTCATGCCGAGGCACGACGTGATCGCGACCACGCACGCGCTCAACAGTTGCAGCGGCAGGATCGCATCGACGCGCGTCACCGCCGCGAGCCCGACGAAGTACACCACATGCACGGCCGCGCAGCCCGTCAGCCAGCGCGCCTTGTTCAGCCGCGCCGAGCGGATGCCGAGCCACAGCATCATCGGGATCTCGAACAACGCGGCGAGGCCGAGCGCGGCCGACACGTTCGTCGGCGCGCCGCCCAGCCCGCGCACGATATACAGCGGCAGCACGATCATCGTCGCGTTCGCCGCGAGCCCGATCAGCATGAGCGCGGCAAGCGTGCGCAGCACGACCGCACGCGGCGCAACCACGGCCGGTGCCGCATCGACCGACGGCACCGGATCGTCGCCGGGCGCGCTCGTCGCGGCGGACCTGCCCGCATCGGCCGCCGCCGGCCGGCGCGCGGGTTCCGGAATGCGCGCGACGATCATCGCGCACGCGACAAAGCCGGCGGCTGCCGCGAGAAACAGCCCGGTGAAGCCCGTCCGCGCGAGTATCAGCGCACCGAGCGCGGGGCCGAACACCCATGCGACCGACAGCATCGTGCGCAGTGCGGCCGAGGCCAGCTCGCGCTGCGCGTCGCTGTCGACCGGCAGCACCGCGCGTGCGAACGAGAAAATCTGCGACAGCGACACGGCGCCCGCGCCGAGCAGGATCGTGCCGGCCGCGATCACGGGCATGGGCCCGCGCAGCACGCACAGCAACGCGAACCCGAGCGCGGCGGCCGCGAGCGACACGACGAGCAGCGGCCGGTGCCGGTCGCGGCGATCGGACCAGCGACCGGCCCACGTGCTCGCGACGACGCCGCTCGCCGCGATCAGCGTCATGAACACGCCCGCGAGAAACGGCGACATCGCGGCCGCCTCGACGCCGAACAGCGACAGGTACGGCGCGGTAAACGACATCGCAATGCCAAGCATCAGCGCCGCGGCCGACAGAGGAACGAAATGCGCAATCCCGGCCAGGCCCGCGAAACGTGACTGCAGCGACTGCAGCGACCGCGGCGATCGCATCGCGTCAGTCCGGCTCGACCCATGCGGCCACGTCGAGCGCGCCGAGTTCCGGGCCGCCAAGCACGAATCGCGCGCCGGCCGGCGCGGGCAGCGGGCACGGCGCGTCGCCGTAGTTCAGTGCGAACACGACGCGCCCGCGCCGGCGCAGCCTCAGCCCGTCGGGCAGCGCCGCCACGGGCAAGCCGGCGTCGCGCGCGCAGCGGCCGACGATCGCCCGCAATAGCGCACGATCGAAGCAGGCGGTCGCCATCGTCACGTGAGCGCGCCGCACCAGCGCCGGCACGCCGTCGTCGAACGTCGCGAGCACGTCGATGCCGGGCGCCGCGTCCAGGTCGACGTGATCGCGCCATTTCACCGCGTGGCCGTCGACGCCGTCGAACGCGACACGTGGCGCGAGCGACGGCCGCAACGATTCGACCTGCGCGATCCGCATCGGCAGCACGTCACGCAGCTTGCCGGGCGCCAGGCCCGGCACGATCGAGAAATCGGCCGTGCGCGAGCCCGTGCGCGGTCCGAACACCCAGTGCGTGCCACCGCGCGCGACCTGCTCGGCAACGCGGTCCGGGACGACCGGCAGCGTCGGCGCGACGACCAGCGCATAACGCGACACGTCGGCATCGGCCGCGATAATGTCGACGTCGAGCCCCAGTTCGCGCAGTGCGCGATACCAGTCGAACGCGTGCTGTTGATAATCGAAGTCGGCGCCATGCGGCTGGATCCGGATCATCCAGTCGGCCTCGTAGTCGAACAGCAGCGCGACGCGCGCCGGCTCGGCCGCGCCGTCGACGAGCGTGCGGTCGAACGCCGCAAGCTCGCGGGCGACACGCGCCACTTCATGGCCGCCCGCCGACAGCCGGTCGTCGGGCGCATTCAGGCCCGAATGCAGTTGCTCCTGCGCGTGCGGATACTGCCGCCAGCGGAAATACGACACGAGCTCCGCGCCGTGCGCGAACGCTTCCCACGTCCACAGCCGCACCGCGCCGGCATGCGGCACCGGGTTGTGCGGACCCCAGTTGACGGGCCCCGCCTGTTGCTCCATCACCCACATCCGGCCGTTGCCGACGCCGCGATACAGATCGTGCGAGAACGCCGACACGTCCGGATGACCGGTGCGGGCCCAGCGATGCTTGTCCTGCTCGTCGAGCGGCAGCACTTCGGTGCGCGGCACCGGATAGCTGTCCCACGCGGCGACATCCAGGCCCGCGCGCGCGAACGCGTAGTGATCGAATTCGGTGAAAAAGCCCATGAAGTTGTGCAGCACGTCGCGCCCCGGCGCATGCGCACGGATCGCATCGACCTGCGCCGCGTGAAAGCGCGCGACCTCGTCGGACTGAAAGCGCCGGAAGTCGAGCACGTGAGCCGGATTCGCGTCGGTCGGCGTCTGGCGCGGCAGTTCGATCTCGTCGAAGCCGCGATATTCCATGCTCCAGAACACGTTGCCCCACGCGCGGTTCAACGCGCCGACGTCGCCGTAGCGCGCGGCGAGCCATGCACGAAAACCGGCCAGCGCCGCGCGCGTATAGCTCGGCAGCGTGTCGTGGCAGCCGAGTTCGTTGTCGGTCTGCCACGCGATCACGGCCGGATGCGTGCCGTAGCGCCGCGCCATCGCGTCGACGATCCGCACGCAGTGTTCGCGATAGACGGGGCTCGTGATGTCGTAGTGGCGGCGCGAACCGAACTGCCGGACGGCGCCGTCCGCGCCGATCGGCAGGATCTCCGGATGACGGTCGACGAGCCATTTCGGCGGCGCCGCGGTCGGCGTGCCGAGCACGAGCTTCAGGTGCTGGCGCGCGAGCGTGTCGATCGCTTCGTCGAGCCAGGCCCAGTCGTAGCGGCCGGGCTCCGGCTCCATCCGGCTCCACGCGAATTCGGCGATCCGCACGCGCGTCAGGCCGAGTTCGGCCATTCGCCGCGCGTCGCGGTCCCATTGTTCGCGCGGCCAGTGTTCGGGGTAGTAGCAAACGCCGAGGTGCATCGTGGATTCCTTGCAGGAAGAGGAAGGATTGGACGGATTCAGCCTTTCGTCGCGCCGAACGTGAGCCCCGCGACGAAGTGCTTCTGCATCGCGAAGAACATCGCGACCGACGGCAGCGCGGCGAGCACCGACCCGGCCGACACGAGGTTCCATGCGGTGGTCCACTGCCCCTTGAGCGCGGCGACGCCGACGGTGATCGGCGCCGCGTCGTCGCCTTGCGTGAGGCACAGCGCCCAGAAGTAGTCGTTCCACACGAACGTGAACACGAGGATCGCCAGCGCCGCGAGCGCCGGCCGCACGAGCGGCAGCACGACGCGCCAGTAGATCGCCCACTCGGACGCGCCCTCGACGCGCGCGGCTTCGATCAGCTCGAACGGCAACTCGCGGATGAAGTTGCGCAGGAACAGCGTGCAGAACCCGGTCTGAAACGCGGTATGGAACAGCACGAGCGCCCACACCGTGTTGTAGAGCCCGATACCGAGCATGATCTGGCGCACCGGAATCATCAGGATCTGGATCGGCACGAAATTGCCGGCGACGAACAGCCCGAGCAGCACGACGTTGCCGCGAAACCGGTAGTTCGCGAGCGCATGGCCCGCGAGCGACGCGAGCAGGATCGACGCGGCGACCGACGGCAGCGTGATCAGGATGCTGTTCGCGAAGTAGTGGAGCATCGGCGTCTGCGTGAGCGCCATGCCGTAGTTGTCGACGAAGGCGAACTGCTTCGGCCAGCCCCAGTAATGGCCGGCCATGACCTCGTCGGTCGAGCGAACCGACGTGACGAGCACCGCGAGCAGCGGCACGAGCCACAGCACGAGCGCGCATGGCAGCGACAGGCGATACAGCCGGCGGGAATGACGTCCCCAGCGGGACACGGGCATCGGATACATGTTGGCGATCCTTACGATTCGACGCGCACCAGCTTGCGCAGCTGCCACACGATATAGACGAGCATGATCGCGAACAGCACCACCGCGATCGCGGCCGAATAACCTTCGCGGTAGTACTTGATCGCCTGGTCGACCATGAAGTACGCGAGCACGGTCGAGCTGTCGAACGGCCCGCCGCCCGTCATCACGGAGATCAGGTCGAAGCTGCGCAGCGCGCCGATCACGGTCAGCACCACCGCCATGAAGGTCGCGGGGCGCAACTGCGGCAGGATCACGTGCCACAGCAGCGTGACGCCGCGCGCGCCTTCCATGCGCGCGGCCTCGACGATTTCGCCGTTGATGCCGGTGAGCCCGGTCAGGTAGAGGATCATGCAGAACGGGATCTGCGGCCACAGCGCCGCGACGATCACGCCGTAGGTCGCATAGCGCGGATCGCCGAGCACGGGAATGCCGTGCCCGACGACGAGCTTGAGCAGCCCGAACGTCGGGTCGTAGAACCACGAGAACACGAGGCCGACGACGACGCCCGGCAGCACGAACGGCGCGAAGAACAGCGACTTCACGAGCCGGATTCCGAACACGTTCTGGTTCAGGTACAGCGCGAGCGCGAGGCCGAGCGGCGGCGCGGCGAGAAACAGCGCGAGCCAGACCAGGTTGTTCTTCAGCGCGACGTAGAACGTGTCGGACTGCAGCAGTTCGCGATAGTTGTCGAGCCCCGCATAGGTCATCGGCGTCATCCCGTCCCAGTGATGGAAGCTCAGCCAGATGCTGCTGACGATCGGATACAGCACGAACACGGTGAAGAGCGCGAACCCCGGCAGCACGAACAGCAGCGCGGCACGGTTGCGCCGGCGCGCGAGCGACGCGCGCGCATGCCGCTGCGGGCCGGTGTCGCCACGCGCGGCGCCTTCGGACAGGCTGGTTGACATGATGTGACCTTCGACGAAACGAACCTGACGGTTACGACGGAGCGCCGGGCCGGGCGGCCCGGCCGAACGGCGCGCTACTTCCGGTAGATGCGCTTGCGGGTCTGTTCGAGGCGCTGCAGGATCGCGTCGAGTTGCGTCGGGTCGGACAGGAACTGCTGCATCGCCTTCATCCCTTCGTCGGCCATTTCCTTCGTCATGTCGCGGTCGTAGAACTGCGCGATGCCGCCCGGCGTCGTCGCGAGCGTGTGGAAACCGATCTTCGAGATCGGGTCCTGCGGCTCGGGCGCCTTGTTGTTCGACGGCAACTGCCCCATCCCCTTCGCAAACTCGCCGTTGATCGCGGGTTGCCCCATGAACGCGAGCAGGCGGCGCGCGTCCGTCTTGTTGTGCGCCTTTGCCGGAACGACCATCACGTTGACCGGGCCGTCCTCCGCGAGCGGCACCGACGCGTCGATCGCCGGGAAGCGGAAAAAGCCGATCGGATTGCGCGACGCGCCCAGCAGGCCCGCCGAATACCAGGTGCCCATCAGCGTCATCGCGGCCTGCCCGTTGACGATCAGCGGGCTCAGCGAATCGACGTCGTAGGACAGCGCGTTGTCGATGAAATACTTGTCGTCGATCAGCTTTTTCCAGGCCGCATACACGGCGCGCACGCGCGGATCGGTATAAGCGACGTCGCCCGCCATCAGCTTCTGGTGGAACGCGTAGCCGTTGATCCGCAGGTCGAGGTAGTCGAACCATGCGGCAAGCGTCCATGCGTCGCGCGCGGCCACCGCGATCGGCGCAATGCCCGCCGCCTTCAACTTGCGGCATGCGTCGAGAAACTGCGCCCAGTCGGCCGGCTCGCCATGAATGCCCGCCTTCTCGAACAGATCCTTGCGGTAGAACAGGCCATACGCGTCATAGCCGAGCGGCAAGCTGTAGACCTTGCCGCCGTAGGTCGACGATTGCTTCACGGCCGCATACGTGTCGTTCCAGCCGTTCTTCTGCCAGTCCGGCGCAAGATCCTCGATCAGCCCGCGCTTCGCGAAATACGCGAGGCGTTCTCCGTTGTTCCAGCTCAGCACGTCGGGCGGATCGGTCGCGAGCCAGCCCGACATCTGCACCTTGTACGCCTCCTCGCCGACGTAGCTGACCTTCAGGTCGATGTCCGGATTCGCGTTGCGGAACTGGTCGAATACCGCTTGCCACGTCGCGCGCTGGTTGCCGCGCGCGGCTACGTTCACCTTCAGCGTGCCCGCGTCGGCCGTCCCCGCGGCGAACGCGGCGGCAGTCGTCAGGGCAAGCAGCAGTCGGCTCGCACGAAATCTCATCGTTGTCTCCTGGTATTGGTGTGATGGGTGCCGCGTCGCACGCGGCGGATCGGCGATGCGCGGCTACGCGAACGCCGCTTCGGCATGGACGGCCGGCAACGCGATGCCGGCATCGTCGAACAGGTGGCAGCACGACGGCGGCACGCGCAACGCATGGCGCTCGCCGCGCCGCAACGCGGCCTGGCCCGGCAGTTTCGCAAGCAGCGGGACGCCGCCGGGCTGGTCGAGATGCACGTACGCGGCTTCGCCCAACTGCTCGACGAGCGCGACGTCGCGAACGATCGACGGCACGTCGGCATCGCCGGACGGCGCGAGCGCCAGATGCTCGGGACGAATTCCCAACGTCACGCGCGCGCCGCTGCCGACGTGGCGCGGCAACGGACGATCGCGCAAGGTCAGCGTTTCGCCGGTGCCGTCCAGGCGCAGGCGACAGCCGCGCGCATCGCTCGATTCGACGGCCGCCGGCAGGAAATTCATCCGCGGCGAGCCGATGAAGCCCGCGACGAAGCGGTTGGCCGGCCGGTGATACAGCTCGAGCGGCGCACCGGCCTGCGCGATGCTGCCGAAGCGCGCGACGTCGTCGCCCGCGTGCAGCAGCACGATCCGGTCGGCCAGCGTCATCGCCTCGATCTGGTCGTGTGTGACGTAGACGGAGCTCGACTGCGTGAAGCGCGCATGCAGGCGCGCGATCTCGACACGCGTCTGGCCGCGCAGCGTCGCGTCGAGATTCGACAGCGGCTCGTCGAACAGGAACACGCGCGGCTCGCGCACGATCGCGCGGCCGATCGCGACGCGCTGCCGCTGGCCGCCCGACAGCGCCTTCGGCTTGCGCTCGAGCAGCGCGTCGAGCTGCAGCACGCGCGCGACCTCGGTCACGCGGCGGCGGATCTCGTCCTTCGGCACGCCGGCGATGCGCAATCCGAAACCGATGTTGTCGAACACGGTCATGTGCGGAAACAGCGCATAGCTCTGGAACACCATCGCGACGCCGCGCTCGGCGGGTGGCGTGTCGTTCATTCGGGCCCCCCCGATCCGCAGTTCGCCTTCGCTCACGTCCTCGAGCCCGGCGATCATCCGCAACAGCGTGGACTTGCCGCAGCCCGACGGACCGAGAAACACGCAGAATTCGTGCGATGCGATCTCGAGGTTCACGTTGCGCAGCACCGGCGCATGGTCGCCGTAGCGCTTCGAGACGTCCTTCAATGAAATGGCGGTCATCGCGCTCTCCTCTCCTGAATCACGCGCGTCGAATCGAGAAATTTAAACGCTTAAATTTTGATGGCGCAATGAGCCCGGTTCGCCGTACCATGTCGTCTCCTTCATCTGATGTGTCGAGAAATTAGCGTATCGCCTGTCCCTGCGCAACTTGTGGGACGCACTCCCAGAATATGAGCAAACACACCCCTGCTTCGCACGCCCCGCACGGCGCCGTCCGACCGGCCGGAGGCCGTGCATGGTGACGCTCGCGGAAGTCGCGCGACGCGCGAACGTCACCGCGGCCACGGTTTCGAACGTGCTGCGCAATCCGCAGAAGGTGAAGCCGGCGACCGTCGAGCGCGTGATGGTGGCGATTCGCGAACTCGGCTATCGACCGAATCTCACCGCGCGTGCGCTCGCCGAGGGCCGCACGTCGACGCTCGCGCTGATGCTGTCGAACATCACGAACCCGTTCTATCCGGAGTTCGTGCTGGCCGCCGAGCGCGAGGCACGCAAGCGCGGCCATTACCTGCTGGTGTCCAATACCGACGACGACCCGGCGATCACCCGCAACTACCTCGAGCGGATCGCCGGTACGCTTGCGGCCGGTGCGATCGTGATGAACACCGATCTCGCCGAAGCCGAACTCGCCGACATCGCGCGCCACGGCGCGTCGATCGTGCTGTGCATGTGGGAGCACGTGCATGCGTCGCGCGCGCTGCCGTGCGTGACCGTCGATTTCGCCGCGGCGGGCGCGCTGGCCGCCGCGCATCTGTCCGGGCTGCGGCATCGCGCATTCGGCGCACTCGTCGGCAAGGGTTCGGGCGGTCCGCAGTCGATGCGGCTGCGCGGCTTTACCGACGAACTCGCGGCTCGCGGCCATCCGCCGGACGCGGTAACGACCGTGTCCTCACACGATTCGATCGAGGGCGGCTACGAGGCGGCCGCCGCGCTGCTGCGCGCGAAGCCCGATCTCACCGCGCTGTTCGCGACCAACGACCTGATGGCGATCGGCGCGATGCAGGCGGCGGCCGATCTTGGCCTGCGCGTGCCGGCCGATCTTTCGATCGTCGGCATGACCGATATCCAGCTCGCCCATCAGTTCCGCCCTGCGCTGACGACGGTCCGGTTCCCGACGTCGCTGATCGCCGCGCGCGCGATCGCGCTGACACTCGACATGATCGACGGGATCGAGCCGGCCGCGGCCGTGCATACCGTCGGCACGCCGGAGCTCGTCGTGCGGGAGTCGACCGGCACGGCGCAGGGTTGATTCGTGCTGGTGGCCGATTCGGCCCGATCATGGCGCGACGCGCCGCCGGCGTCGGCCCCGTGTTGTCGTGCTGGTGATGTCGGTTGCACGCGAGTCGGTATGCACCGGCCGATGGCGCCGTTCGCGAGCGCAGCGATCATACCGGTCGAACGTGGCACGGTCTTTAAAAAAATGCGTGGGCGTTCGCTGGTGGGCAGTCTTTGGTTGGATCGCCGGGGACGGGGCCGGCACGATGGAGCGTCACAGACCGTCGACTTCGCGGAAGCGGTAACCGGAGACGGTCCGTGCCTGAACGGGCTCGCCGCACGGAGGTGCGCCGGCCGTGCCTGCGGGTAGCATCGACCACGCCGGTTAATGAGGCGCCGGTCTCACGGCCATGCGCTCACGGGTGGCGCGCCCGCCTCCTCCCGATGCTCAACGACCGTCGTCCGATGCGTCGGTCGTCGCCGTGCGCGCCAACGCGTCCATTTGTGCGGCGTCGAACCAGCGCGGATCGTCATAGCCTGCCAGTTCGCGCGCGACGGCCGCCGGCAGCCGCGCTTCGCCGCCGTCTTCCCGTACCGTCCACGCATGGCCGTCACGAAAGCCGATCGCAAGCCATTCGTCGCGAACGCCGACCGTGCTGACGCTCTCGTAGCGCGCCTCGCAGCGTTCGACGCCGCCCAGATCAACGATGCCCCAATGCTCGCCACGCCGAAAGCGCAGCAGCGCACCGACCGACAATACGGCGAGTTCGTCGACCATGCCGGGCGCCAGAAGCGCGTTGCCACGCTCGTCGACGAGCGCACACTGCTCGACGCCGTCGGCACCGGCCTGCCGCGTAAGATAACGGAACGTCTTGCTGCCGTCGGCACGGTGCGCTTCTTCGACGTCTACCTGCGTCGGCGGCAAGCGGCCGAGCCGCACCAGGCGGCGCGTATAAACGTCCGGCACCGCATCGCCGGCACGCGTGGCGAAGATCACACCGACCGCGTGGTCGATCTCGCCGAATTCGGGCGGCAACCGCCACTGTCCGGACGGGTCGACGACGCCCCATGACGCGCCTTCGCGCGCCGCCCAGCAACACTCACCGAAATGGAGCAAGGCCGCCAGATCGTCGAATCGGCAAGGCACGACCTCCACGCCGTTGCGATCGACGACTCCGAATCGGCCCTGGCGGCTGACCCGCGCGAAGTCGCCGTGCCAGAACGCCCACACCGCGTCGTACTGCACGGGTGTAATCTCCCGCCCGGTCGTGTCGACGTGGCCATACCGGTCGCCCCGCCTGACGATCGCGACATCCGTCCACGCATCGAATTCGCCGATCTCGTCATAGCGCGCCGGCGCGAGCACCTCGCCGGTCACCGCCATCACGCCCCACCGCCCGTCCTGCTCGAACACCAGCGCCTCGTCGTAGATGCTCGACGTCAGCGGCTCCCAGCCGTAATCGTAATGCGGCTGATTGAGCAGCTCGCGGAAGGTCGCCACGTCCTCGAAGGCCAGACCTTCGCACGCATCGAGCAGCACGGGATCGTCCGCGTCGATCGCCGCACGGATCCGTGCGTTGTCGCGTTCGATGCGTGCGAGCAGCGACTGCGCCTGTTGCACGTGCGTGTCGCCGGACAGATTGAACACGTCCCACGCATCGAGATGGAAATAGCGATGCACGGCCCGGTTGTCGAGAAACGCGAACATCTTCCGCTTCGCGTCGCGAAACGCGTCGAAATCGTCGATCAGGCGGTCGGCGTGACGCTCCAGGAACACGTAAAGCCGCGCCAGCAACGCCTTTCCGCCCGCGGCGTCGGCATACAGGCCGTCGTCGCCGCCAGTATCGTTGCAGCGGTTGCGCGCGAGAAACGGCGACGACGACAGCAATGGGCTCAGCACGGTCGGAAAGTCGTAGTTCCATTCGACCATGCCCAGATGCGCCGTGCCGTTGCGGCCGACGTCGTCTACGTTGTACAGATACAGCCGATGCGCCATCGGGTTTCCTTGAGCAAAATGGGCGTCGATCTGCAGCGTCGGCTTCCCTTCGGAGGGGTTACCGGGCAGCCGGCTGCGGATATCCGAACCTGCTAGGGTACAACGTTCGACGCGGAGTCGAGCGACGGATACGTGACCCAACCGGCGTCGGAAAATCATACTTACCGGTACGCCGATTCGGGCAGGGATCGAGAGACCGATTCGAGCCGTGGCAGGCTCATGGCGATCATTCCGCGCGTCGCGCGCCACCGCGTTCGCCCGGTCGATTTCGCCGGGCGATGTTCGCGGCGTCAGGTTCTCACGCAGACCGTGCAGCGGATGAACCGCGCGCGCTTTTCCAGGCTTCGCATGCGCATGGTTTTCAGCCCTGCCGTTTCCTCCCTCAACCCCGCACGCGCCGCATCCTGAGCGTCGCCGACGGCGACTCGCCGAACGCCCGCTTGTACTCGATCGCGAAGCGCCCGAGGTGCGCGAAGCCCCATTTCAGCGCGATCTCGGTGACCGACGCGAGCCCCGGCGTATCGTCGGCCAGCAATTCCTCGCGCACATGTTGCAGCCGCAACTGCCGCACGAAGCCCATCGGCGTGATCCCGTGGCGATTGCGGAAGCCGGCGAACAGCGTGCTCGGGCTGACACCGGCGAGCTCGGCGAGCCGTTCGATCGTCAGCGGCTCGTCGAGATGCGCACGGACGTATTCCTCGACACGCCGCACGTAGAACGGCGCGAGCGCCACCGGCAGGTGCCGCGCGCCGTTACGCGTGCTGTTCGGGTGGCCGTGCAGCAGCAGGTTGAGCAACGTCGATTCGAGCTGCTCGAACGCGAGCGGGTAACGCAGCGGATGCGCATCCGTCGCGATCGCGCCGGCGAGGATCGGCAGCATCTGGGCCAGACACGTCCCCTGCGACGACGACAGGCTGAATTCCGGTTCGAATTCGACCGGCGCGCGCCGGTCGTCGCCGAAATGCCGCTGCGCGTGGCGCTCCATCACCTCGCGCTCGATGCGCAGGATCACTTGCGGGCACGCATCGCCCCACCGCATCTTGAGCGACAGCGTCGGCGAGATCAGCGACGCGGTGCCCGGCGACGACACGAAACGCGTCGAGCCGCATTCGATCTCGGCGTCGCCGCGCAGCGGAATCTGCAACAGGAAGAAGTGTTCGAGCGGCCCGGGCTCGATGCTGACCCCGCCGCCATAATCGAGCAGGTTCAACGACAGGTTGCCCCAGCGCGCATGATGCATGCAGCTGTGCAGCGCGCGCGACTGGCCGGTCGGCGTGAGCCGGTGCGGCTTGAACACATCGGCGACGCGTGCGCGCACCTCGTCGACATCGTCCGACTGCAGCATCAGGTTGCCGTGATTGAAACAGGCGGCGTCGTCAAGCCAGCCGGTTTCGGAAATTTGCGCCATCGAAGTTCTCCCGTCATGCTCGATCGCACTCGCGCCGTGCATGCGTTCCCGGTATTGGGGAATCCCGTTGCACGATCCGGATAGCGCCCGGAGTATCCGGACAGTCCGGCCATCGGAACACGCGAGTCCCGCGCAAACGACGCAAGAATCGGACCGTTCGCGCATCGTAGAAAACTGTGCGGGGCTTCCGCATCCGCACATACCCGCAGTCAGCCGCGCACCCGCCCAGGCGCGGCGGCCGGATCGTCAGGTTTCCGGAGTTCGCGGATACCGGCCGAAGAAAGCGGATAGAAGCGCGCGTTTCGTCCGCCAATACTGGGCCTGTCACGGACACGAACAGCATGGAGGGACGCATGAAAGGACGTTACATCGAGATTCCGTCGCCGGACGGCGGGACGTTTCGCGGATACCTGAGCACGCCGGCCGGCGGCACGGGGCCGGGCATCGTGCTGTGTCACGAGATCTTCGGCGCGAACGCGACCATGCGGGAAACGGCCGACTATTACGCGGAGGAAGGTTACACGGTGCTCGTGCCCGACCTGTTCTGGCGCCAGTCTCCGGGGATCGAGCTCGGCCACGCCGCGGCCGATGTCGAGCGCGCGATGGCCCTGTATCGCGAGTTCGACGAGGACAAGGGCGTCGAGGACATCGGCGCCGCGCTGGGCGTGCTCACGCAACGGCCGGAATGCACGGGCGAAGCCGGCGTGCTCGGCTACTGCCTCGGCGGCAAGCTCGCGTATCTCGCCGCGTGCCGGCTGCCGGGCGTGGCCGCGGCGGTCAGCTATTACGGCGTGGGTATCGAGCACGCGCTGGACGAGGCTGCGCGCCTGCGCGGGCGGCTCGTGCTGCAGATCGCGGGGCTGGACCGCTTCTGCCCGCCCGACGCGCAGCAGCGCATCGCCGAAGCGCTGTCCGGGCGCGACGGCGTCGAAGTGTATGTCTATCCGGGCGTCGATCACGCGTTCGCGCGCATCGGCGGCGATCATTTCGACAAGGCCGCCGCGATCATGGCACATCAGCGCGCGATCGCCGCCTTCCGCGGCGCGCTCGGCCCGCACTACGATCTCTCCGCGCTGTGGGAGACCCATCTCCGGCACGAATTCGACACGCGCAATGTCGACGCGACGATGGCCACGATGGTCGCCGAGCCTTATGTCAACCATATTCCGACGCTGACGGGCGGCGTCGGCTACGACGAGCTCAAGCGTTTCTACACGCATCACTTCGTGCATGCGAATCCGCCCGACACGACGATCACGCCGATCTCGCGCACGGTCGGCGCGAGCCAGATCGTCGACGAACTGCTGTTCTGCTTCACGCACACCACCGAGATTGACTGGATGCTGCCGGGCGTCGCGCCGACCGGCAAGCGCGTCGAGATCCCGCTCGTCGCGATCGTGAAGTTTCGCGGCGACAAGCTCTATCACGAACACATCTACTGGGACCAGGCGAGCGTGCTCGTGCAGGTCGGCCTGCTCGATCCGGCCGGCCTGCCGGTCGCGGGCGTCGAAACGGCCCGCAAGCTGCTCGACGAGACCGTGCCGTCGAACGGCCTGATGCCCCGCTGGCAGGACAGCGAACCGTCGACGGGTGCGCGTTGACGCGGCCCTTCCCTCACCCAACGATTCCGGGAGATACCCCATGACTGCCCTGGCTGGCAAAGTCGCGATCGTCACCGGCGGCGCCACGCTGATCGGCGCCGCGGTCGCGCAGGACCTGACCCGCGCCGGCGCGTGCGTCGCGATACTCGATCTCGATACGGAGAACGGCGCGCGCGTCGCCGATGCGCTCGGCGAACGCGCCATGTTCGTCGCGATCGACATCACCGACGACCGCGCGATCGAGCGTGCGGTGTCGGCGATCGCCGAACGGTTCGGCGCGATCGACGTGCTCGTCAACCTCGCGTGCAGCTACGTCGACAACGGCATCCACGCGACCCGCAACGACTGGCTCGCGGCGATGGACGTGAACGTCGTGTCGGCGGCGATGCTGGCGAAGGCCGTTCATCCGCACATGGTGCGGCGCGGCGGCGGCGCGATCGTGAACTTCAGTTCGATCTCGGCCCAATGCGCGCAAACCGGCCGCTGGCTGTATCCGACGTCCAAGGCGGCGATCCGCCAGCTCACGCGCAGCATGGCGATGGATCTCGCGCCCGATCGCATTCGCGTCAACTCGGTGTCGCCGGGATGGACGTGGTCGCGCGTGATGGACGAGATGACGCGCGGCGATCGCGCGAAAACCGATCGCGTCGCCGCGCCGTTTCATCTGCTCGGCCGGGTCGGCAATCCGTCGGAAGTCGCGCAGGTCGTGACGTTCCTGTGCAGCGACGCGGCGAGCTTCGTGACGGGCGCCGACTACGCGGTGGACGGCGGCTATTCGGCGATGGGCCCCGAGCAGGCGGTGCCGGCCATTCCGCGCCTGGCGGAATGACCGCCCGCCGCCACTCCCCGCAATCAATCCGGCCGGAATCCGGCCACCCAAGGACACGCTCATGAGACGCATCGCTATCGTCGGCGCCGGCCAGTCCGGCCTGCAACTCGCCTTCGCCCTGCTCGACCAGGGCTACCACGTCACGCTCGCGACCAATCGCGACGCGGAACAGATCCGCACCGGCAAGGTCATGTCGAGCCAGTGCATGTTCCATACCGCGCTGCAGATCGAGCGCGATCTCGGCCTGAACGCATGGGAAGAAGCGTGCCCGTCCGTCGAAGGCATCGGCATCGCGGTGCCGCACCCGGACGGCAACGGCCGCAAGGCGATCGACTGGTCGTCGCGGCTGACCCGCTATGCGCAGTCCGTCGACCAGCGCGTGAAAATGGCCGACTGGCTCGACGGCATTCGGCGCCGCGGCGCGGACGTGCGCATCTGCGACGTCGGCGTGCCCGAACTCGAGGAACTGGCACGCAGCCACGATCTCGTGCTGCTCGCGGCCGGCAAGGGCGAAATCGTCAACCTGCTCGGCCGCGACGACGCGCGCAGCGCGTTCGACCGCCCGCAACGCGCGCTCGCCCTCACCTACGTGAAAGGGATGGCGCCGAGCCAGCCGTATTCGCGCGTGCGCTTCAACCTGTTGCCCGGTATCGGCGAATACTTCGTGTTCCCCGCACTGACTACCACGGGCCCGTGCGAAATCATGGTGTTCGAGGGCATTCCGGGCGGCCCGCTCGACTGCTGGGCCGACGTGAAGACGCCCGAGCAGCACCTCGACAGGAGCCTGTCGTTCCTGCAGCAGTATGTGCCTTGGGAATTCGAGCGCTGCCGCGACGTCGAGCTCACCGATCCGAACGGCACGCTGTCCGGGCGCTTTACGCCGACGGTGCGCAAGCCGTTCTTCCGGCTGCCGTCGGGCCGCACCGTCTTCGGGATGGCCGATGCGGTGGTGGTCAACGATCCGATCACGGGCCAGGGATCGAACAACGCCGCGAAATGCGCGAACGCGTATTTCGACGCGATCGTCGCGCGCGATGCCGCGCCGTTCGGCGAGGACTGGATGCAGCAGACGTTCGAAGGCTACTGGGCCTACGCGCAGCATGTCGTGCGCTGGACCAACTCGCTGCTCACGCCGCCGCCGCCGCACATTCTCGAACTGCTCGGCGCGGCCGGTCAGTCGCCATCGCTCGCCGCCGCGATCGTCGACGGCTTCGACGATCCGCGCCGGTTCTCGCCGTGGTGGTTCGAGCCGTCGGCCTGCGCGGCGCTGATTCGCGAACACAGCGCGCGTGCGGAGTGACCGACATGGAAACGACCGTACCCGGCACTCCGGCCATCGATCCGATGCAGTTGCGCGCCGCCTTCGGGCAGTTTCCGACCGGCGTCACCGTGATCACCACGTGCGCGGCCGACGGACGCAAGGTGGGCCTCACCGCCAATTCGTTCTCGTCGCTGTCGCTGGATCCGCCGCTCGTGCTGTGGAGCCTTCGAAAGGTCGCGCCGAGCCGACCGGATTTCGTCGCGGCTACCCATTTCGCGATCAACATCCTCGCGCACGACCAGATCGACCTGTCGCGCCGCTTCGCGACGCCCAGTGCCGACAAGTTCGACGGCGTGCTTCACGTGGATTCGGACAGCGGCGGCGTGCCCTGCCTCGAAGGCGCCAGCGCGCGCTTCGTGTGCCGCAACGTCGGCCATTACGAAGGCGGCGATCACCTGCTCTTCATCGGCCGGATCGAGCAGTTCGACGCGATCGGCAAGGCGCCGCTCGTGTTCCATGCGGGCCAGTATCGTGCAATCTCCGATCACCCCGATCTTTTGTGCACCATTTGATTAGTTATACAAACAGATATCCAGGAGGTGGTGAACATGAAATTCGGCTCTCGCCTGCTCGTCGTCGCAGGCCTCGCGATCGCCGGCATGACCGGTCACGCGCCGGCCCACGCGACCGACCTGCCGTCGGTCAACCTCGGCATGACCAGTTTCCTCGACGGGATGCCGCCGGCCGGCTCGGGCTGGTACGGCACGCAGTACTTGCAGTACTACACGGCCGGCCGCGTCAACGACAACGCCGGCAACAAGGTCGGCCTGCCGAAGCAGGACATCGACCTGTTCGCGGGCTTGAGCCAGCTCGTCTACCAGTCGCCGCTGACGTTCGCCGGGATGCATCCGGGCCTCGACGTGATCCTGCCGTGGATCGCGTCCGCACGTACCGACGACGGCATCGGCAACGTCGCGCTGAATGCGCGTGCCGGTTTCGGCGATCTGCTGATCGGCCCGTTCATCCAGTTCGACCCGGTGATGGGCGCGCAGGGCCCGCGCTTCGCGCAGCGCGTGGAATTCCAGTTCATCGCGCCGACCGGCGCGTACGATCCGTCGCGTGCGATCAACCCGGGCAGTCATTTCTGGTCGTTCGACCCGTACTGGGCGGCGACGCTGTGGCTGACGCCGAAATGGACCGTGTCGTGGCGCCTGCACTATCTGTGGAACGCGACCAACCATCAGCCGGCCACGTCGCCCGGCCCCGACGTGACGTCGACCCAGGCCGGCCAGGCGATCCATGCGAACTTCGCGACCGAGTATGAAGTGCGCCCCGGCCTGCGGCTGGGACTCAACGGCTACTGGCTGCGCCAGACCACCGACATGAAGGAAAACGGGCAGGACGTGCCCGGTACGCGCGAGGCCGTGCTGGCGATCGGCCCGGGCGCCATGGTCAGCTTCTCGCCGCAGGATCACCTGCTGTTCAACGCGTATTTCGAGGTCCATGCGCGCAACCGGCCACAGGGGACCCGGATGGTGCTGCGTTATGTGCATCACTTCCTGTGATGCGGCAGTTCGCCGACATCCAGCGGCTCGCACCTGCGACGAAAGGGCGGCCGAAGCGCCGCGCACCGGGCAGCTGTTCGTGCCGTCATTCAATTTCGATGTCGAACGCTGCGCGTGGCGGCTATGCCGGCAACCTTCAGGGTTAGCAGTAGGGGGCAGCCGATGAGGGCGGTGGACTACGGCTTGTTCCATGGCCGACCATGGGTCCAGGATGCGTTGACGCCGCTATGGTCAACCTGTCTCGCGGCACCGCCTGGGGAGGGAGCCTCCATGAAGCCGGTTGCCGTGCCGGCCGACGCGTCGGTCAGGGCCGGCACGCAAAATCGATATCGATGCACGCGAAGCAGCACGTGTCCGCCGCTCACTGCGCAATGCTGACGAACGTCGGCAACAGCACGCGATAGACGTGAATCATGGCCGGCCCGAGCAGCACCATCATCAGCGCCGGAAAGATGCAGAAGATCAGCGGGAACAGCAGCTTCAGCGCGATCTTCGCGGCACGCTCCTCCGCGCGCATCCGCCGCCGCGTGCGCAGCATGTCCGACAGCACGCGCAGCGATTCGCTGATGCTCGTGCCGAAGCGGTCGGCCTGGATCAGCATCGCGCAGAACGACTCGATGTCCTCGACGCCGGTGCGCAGCGCGAGATTGCGCAGCGCCGTCTCCTTCGTGAAGCCGGAACGCATCTCGAGCAGCAGCAGGTCGAGTTCGCTCGCGACCACCTCGCTGCTGAACCGCAGCTCCTCGCTCACCTTCATCAGCGCCGCGTCGAGCCCGAGCCCCGCTTCGACGCACACCGTCAGCAGGTCGAGCGCGTCCGGAAAATCCTCGAAGATCTTCTGCTGGCGCACCTTGACCCGTTGCGACAGCACGATGTTCGGGATGTAGTAGCCGATCCCGGCGAGCGTCACGAGGATGACCGACAACAGCGCGCGTTCGTCGCCGAGCTCGGTCGTGATCAGCGCCAGCAGCGCCATGCACGGCAACGCGAGCGCGAGCACCGTCTTCGCGGCGAAATACAGCGCGGCCGCGCTCTGGTTGCGCCATCCGGCATTCATGAGCCGGATCCGCAGCGGCGAATTCTCCCAGCCCTCCTTCGGCACCGACAGCCTCGAGATCGGGGTGGACAGCTCGACCAGCTTCGCGACCCAGCGCGACGTCAGGTCGTCGCCGTCGCCCGGGCCCGCGACGGCACCCGCACTTGCACCGGCCCCGCCGGCCTGCTGGAGCCGGCGCTGGATGTTGCGCGGCGCGAACAGCAGCATCGCGACGAGCACGCCGCCGGCCACGAAGATGAACAAGCCGCCCAGCATCACGGCCTGGACCACGCTCAGGTTTTGCATGACAGCCTCGCAACGGTTCGTTATTCGACTCGCGCGTCAGACGCGAATCCGGACAATGCGGCGGATCCAGAACATGCCGCACAGCATCGACACCAGCATCGTGCCGACCATCCTGATCCCCGCCGGATCCTCCCATAGCACGGACAGGAACTCGCGATTCACCAGCGCCATCACCGCGGCGGTGCCGAACGGCAGCAGCCCGAGAATCCACGCCGACAGCCGCCCTTCCGCCGACAGCACGCGCACCTTGTCGAACAGCTTGAAGCGCTCGCGGATCAACCCTGCGATGCTGTCGAGCAGCTCGGCCAGGTTGCCGCCGGTCTCGCGCTGGATCAGCACAGCGATCACGAAGTAGCGCAGGTCCTGCACCGGCACGCGCGTCGCGAGGTTCATCAGCGCGTCGTGCAGCGACACGCCGTAGTTGACCTCGTCGAACGTGACGCGGAATTCGCCACCCATCGGATCGGGAAACTCTTCGCCGACCATCCCGAGCGCGCCCGTGAACGAATGACCGGAACGCAGCGCGCGCGCGATCATGTCGCAGATGTCCGGCAACTGCCGCTCGAGCTTGAGCATCCGGCGCGCACGGCGGCGCATCACGTACATCGTCGGCATGCACGCGGCAAACAGCGCGACCGGTAGCGCGGCGAGCTGCGGCAACGTGCCGATGCTCAGCGCAAGCCACGCGAATGCCGCGAACACCGCGCTGAGCACGATCAGCTTCGGCAGCGTCCAGTCGAGGCCCGATTGCAGGATCACGAGATCGAGCGCGTGCACGCGCGGCACGCGCAGCAGCAGCCGGTCGAACGGCTTCGAATCGTCGAGCATCCGCTTCTTCAGGATCGACAGCCGCTCCTGCGGCACGTTGCCGCCGGCCGACATCGCGCGAATGCGCGATTCGATCCGGCGCGCGGCGGCGCCGTGCCGCGCGTTCCACCATTGATAGGCGCCTTCGATCGCGAGCACGACCGCGACGAAGGTGAGAATCACAAAACCGTAAAAGATCGTGTTCATGAAGCCTCCCCGGGAGCAAGCGGCGACAGGCCGTCAGTTCGTCTCGTAGCGCTGGGACGGGTCGTAGAGCGAATCCGGCAGGTTGATGCCGAACGCCTGCAGCCGCTCGACGAACTTCGGCCGTACGCCGGTCGCGCAGAAGTGGCCGCGTACCGTGCCGTCGCGATCCACGCCCGTGCGCTTGAACGTGAAGATCTCCTGCATGTTGATGATGTCGCCTTCCATCCCGGTCAGCTCCTGGATGCTGACGATCTTGCGCTTGCCGTCCGTCAGCCGCGCCGCCTGCACGACCACCGAGATCGCCGACGCGATCTGCTGGCGCATCGTCTTCGGCGGCAGCGACAGGCCGGAGACGCTGATCATGTTCTCGAGCCGCGTCAGCGCGTCGCGCGGCGTGTTCGCGTGGATCGTCGCGAGCGAGCCTTCGTGGCCGGTGTTCATCGCGTTGAGCATGTCGAGCGCTTCGGCGCCGCGCACTTCGCCGAGGATGATCCGGTCGGGACGCATCCGCAGCGCGTTGCGCACGAGCGTGCGCTGCGTGATCTCGCCCTTGCCCTCGATGTTCGGCGGGCGCGTTTCGAGCCGCAGCACGTGCGGCTGCTGGAGCTGCAGCTCGGCGGCGTCCTCGATCGTCACGATCCGCTCGTTGCGCGGAATGAAGCCGGACAGGATGTTGAGCAGCGTCGTCTTGCCGCTGCCCGTGCCGCCCGACACGAGCACGTTCACCTTCGCGCGCGACAGCGCGTCTAGCAGCTCGGCCATCGGCGGCGTCAGGCTGTGGAAGCGCACCAGGTCGTCCATCTTCAGCGGGTTGACCGCGAAGCGCCGAATCGACATCAGCGGCCCGTCGATCGCCGACGGCGGGATGATCGCGTTCACGCGCGAGCCGTCCGGCAGCCGCGCATCGACCATCGGGCTCGATTCGTCGATGCGGCGCCCGACGCGCGACACGATCTTCTCGATCACCTTCATCAGGTGCGCGTCGTCGTAGAACGTCACGTCGGTCAGTTCGAGCTGGCCGCAGCGCTCGACATAGACCTGCCGGTACGTGTTCACCAGGATGTCGGAGATGCCGGGGTCGCGCAGCAGCGCTTCGAGCGGGCCGAAACCGAACATCTCGTCGTACACGTCGATCGCGAGCTGCCGCCGCTCGATGTCGTTCGCCGGCACCCGCTCGTCATCGAGGATGCGCGCGATCAGTGCGGAGATTTCCTGCCGGACCTGATCCTGCGGCATCCGCGACAGGCGTTCCAGCTCGACGCGTTCGAGCACGGCCGCGTGAATGTCGCGGCGCAGCTTCTGGTATGCGTCGCGTACCGACGAATGCGTCGGGCCGGCCGATTCGCCGCCCGCCACCAGCGGCTGGGCCCGGTGCAAGGACATCTGTTCGCGCAATGACATGATGGTTCCCCGAAATAGTTACATGGACTTGAGCTTCGGCGTGGCCTTGCGGCCGAACAGCCGGGACATCAACGGTTCGCTTCGCGCCGCGCGGTGTCCCGCGCGCACTTCGCCGTCGACGAGTTGTTTGGCGCAACCCTGCAACGCACGCGCGACCGCGGTGCCGCGCGCGAGCCGCGACACCGGATGCCCCTGGTTGATCGCTTCGAGCACGGTGTCGGCATCGTCGGGAATCGTGCAGGCGGCCTGCAGGCCGAGTACTTCCTCGAGCGCGGTGCGGGTCCGGTCGCTCGCGCGCGTCGCGCGGTTCACGACGAGACGCATCTGGTCGGTCGAGTAGCCGAGCGACACGAGGATCTCCAGCAGCCGGCGGCCGGCGCGCACGTGCGGCATCGCGGGCTGCAGCACGATCTGGATCTGGTCGCTGCGGTCCAGCGCGACCATCGACAGCGGATTGATGCCGACGCCGACGTCGAAGATCACGAAGTCGTAGCGCGGCGCGGCGACGCCGAGGATCCATTCGAGCGCATCCTCGCGCATCTCGGCGGCCTTGACCGGATCGCCGGCGCCCGCGAGCACGTGGAAGTTCTCGGTCACGTGCGCGACGCTCGCGTCGAGAAACGCGCTGTCGAGCCGCTCGATCTGCGCGCAAAGCTGCGGCAGCGTCGACGGCGGGGTTTCGTCGCTGACGAGGAACGCCGCATCGGCGAATTGCTGGTTCAGGTCGATCAGCAGCACGCGGCGCTTGAAGCCCTCGGCGATCTCGAACGCGACGTTGCTGGCGACGAAGCTCGTGCCGGCCCCGCCCTTGCACGACATGAACGACACGACCCGCGTATCGTCGACGTCGCTCCGCGTGCTTTGCGCGGCGGCACGCTCGAGCGCGTTGCCGAGCGCCTGCCGATCGAGCGGCCACTGCAGCACGTCGCGAGCGCCCGCGCGCATCGCGTCGAGCAGCAAGCGCGGCGACGCGTCCGCCGTCACGAGGATGCAGGTCAGGCTCGCGTGAGCGCGGCAGATCCGCTCGATCGCGGACAGCTCCGACGGGTCGAGCGACGTGCCGTCGACCAGCAGGATGTCGAATGCGTCGAGCCCGTCGGTGCGATGCTCGATCTGCGACGGTCGGCCGGTCGCGCGCGTCGCGCGATAGCGTCCGCAGTCGGCCGCGAGGCGCGCGATCTGCGTGAGCCGCACGGTATCGTCGGAAGCTACGAGGATATTGATCATGTTGTGTGCCTCGTCTGTTCGATCAATTGCAAGCGGTGCCGCCGGTCGCGGAGGTCAGGCTTTCGCGCGGCAGCGTGGTCGTGAACGGCGGCATCGTGACCGTGACGTTCACGAACGGGATCATCGTCTTGACCGTGACGTTCGTGACGCTCACGGTCACGAACGAGCAGGTGTTCACGTCGCAGCTCGCCGGCGTATAGCTGACCGACACGTTCGCGTCCGACAGCAGCGGCAGCAAGGACTTCACGCGCTTCACGACACCTGCCGCGTTCACGTCGCAGACCACCGCCGTGCGCGCGCCGAGGCGCACGGCCTCGCTCGCGGTGTTCCAGTAGAACAGCACGCGGCCGAATTCGAAGATGCCGATCAGCAGCATGATCAGCACCGATGCGATAAGCGCGAACTCGACGATCGCCGAGCCGCGTTGGGCGCGCCGGCGCGACAACGGAAAATGGCGCGCGCTCATGACACTTGCCTCATCACGGTGATGATGTTGCCGAACGTGATCGACTTCAGCCCCGGGTACGCGGGAATCGGCTGGTACTTGTAGCCCGTGACCTTCACTTCGACGAGGTTGATCGCGCCTGCCGGCGTGCCGCTCGCCGCGTTGTTGTTCGCGTCGTAGGTCGGCAGGTTCGCGAACTGCGCCGGGTCGGACGCGTCGCTGCAACCGGTCGTATGCTGCGCATCGCAAATGGTCACCATCGAGGTCGTGAGCCCCGGCACCAGCTCGGTGCCGGACGCGCCGCAGGTCGTGCTGCCGTAGACGACGAGGCACTGCGCCGCCGACACCGGATACGCGCTGTCGGTCGGCAGCCAGATCGACAGGTAGCGCGCCGCGTCGCGCGTCGCCTTGGTCAGCGTCTCGTACTGGTAGATCGCGCGGCCGAACTCGGCCACGCCGGTCGCGAGCATGATCATCGGCATCAGCACGAGCGCGAACTCGACGGCAACGGCGCCGCGGGTGCGCGAACGGCGAAACGGGGGCCTTTTCATGATCGCCTCTCCCTATTGAACGAGCATCGGCACCTGGACCCCGGACGCGCTGCCGTCGCCGGGCAAGCCGTGCGTCGCGCACGGATTGTTGCCGGAGACGGACGAACCGAGGTATTCGAGGTGGGCTATGACCCCGCCGCTGCCGGGGCTGAACGGCACAGGATCGAGCATCAGCACGCAATCCCATTGCGTGACGTGCACCTTGCCGCTGCTTCCGCTCAGCGTCGAGCAGTCGCCTTCCGGCGCGAGCGCGACGCGGCGATCGCCGCCGTTGCTCTGGTAGTTGCTCGCCGTCACGGTGCCGTTGGTGGAGATCCCGCTGCCCGCCGGCGGCGCGCCGTCGCCCTGGTAGGGCTTGTAGTTCGTGCGATCGGTCACGAACTGCGTGTACGCGTCACCCTTGATGCCCGCCGTTCCGGGCGGCCCGTAGTTCGGGCCGACATACGCGTAGCCGGTGAAGTCGGGCTGGCCGCTCGAGCCGTTCGCGCCGTTCGTATAGATGCCGAAGCGCGTATTCCAGGCGCGCAGCGACGCCGACTTCAGGCCGGTGCTGCCGAGGTCGGGCGGACTCTTGATATTGCAGGTGTTGCCCGACAGCTCGCCCGCGATGGTCGGTTCGTTCGTCGAGCCGTCGAGCGCCGCCCAGCCGAAGTTGCCGGGCCCGTAGGTCGAACCGGACGGCGACGTGATCCAGTCGCCGACCTTGTAGGACGGCGCGCCCGTCGCGCGGCACACGAACACCGGAATCGCGCAGGTCGTCTGCCCGCCGCCGACCGTCGCGATCGCGCTCGCCGACACTTCCGCCGCGTTCGCGAGCTTGGTGCCCGGCAGCACGTTCAGCACCTCGATGAACCAGTGCGCGATGTTGCTCAACGTCGCGGTGCACTGCACGTACTTGATGTTCGCCGGCGTCGTGACCGAGTTCTTCGTCAGGAACGGGTTGGACAGCGAGTCGCTGAACGTGACGTTCGAATTCGTCGACATCTGCACCGAGTTTTTCTGAAAGAACACGAAATTCAGGTGGCCGGCGGCGATGCCGTTCGCCTCGGCAACGGACAGGCTGATGGCCGAGGTCAAGTCGCGCGCAGCCGACAGCGCGCACGCATCGGCGCTGTTCTGCAGTTCGCTGCGCGTGACGTACAGCTTGCCGAGGTCCAGCGCGAGACCGACGAACCCGATCATCACCGCCAGTGCGAGACCGACGATGATCGCGACGGCGCCGCGCTGGCGATGCAGGCCGCGACGCGTGACTTTCGGATAGCGAGCTGCGCTGGACATGGCGTTCTCCCTGAGCGTGCTGTCGTTACTGGCTGGCCTTGCCGATGCCGATGACGAATGCATTGGCTGGCGGCTGGAGCTGCTTGAACGATTTGTCGTAGTTGTCGAGCGCGGCCGCGGCGGCGCCGCCGTCGACCCCCGACGCCGATGCCGTGTGTTCGGCGGCATGCGGGTCGATGATCTGGGCCTGCATCACGGTGCGAACCGAGTCGCCGAAGCGGCTGTCCCACACCGGGCTCGACGACATGCAGCCGGCAAGCGCGAACGCGAGCGGTGCGGCAAGCGCCGCGCGGCGCACGAATACGAGGTAGGCGGATTTCATGAGCTTCCCCTGAATGGTTTCAACGATCGGTGGACTGGGGTTCCGAGCGCGCGACCTGCGCCCGGGCAACCGCGGGCACCCGGTGCTTCGGTCGCGCCGCCTGCGTCGCCGGCGTGTCGGGGCCGGCCGCCGCGAGACGCGCGGCGGCGGCTTCGATACGCGCGATGCGGGCCGCGTTTGCCGCATTTGCCGTGTCGGGCCGCGGCGCGATTGCCGCCACCGGTGCGGGCGTCTTCTGCGGTTCGGCCGGCACCGGCGGCTGCGCGTCCGTGCCTTGCGGCGCGCGCGGCGCGGGCAGTGCGGCGGCCTGACCGGCCGGGGCTTCCGATTGCGGTGCCGGAGCCGGCGCCGGTGCCTGGGCCGGTGCCTGCGGTGCAACCGCCGCGCCGCTCGCGGGTTGTGCACCCGGCTTGCGGACCCCGCCGCGCCCTTCCATGTTGCCCGTCGCATAAACGTCGGCTTCGTTCGGCTTCGAGAAGCTGTCGGTCGGCAGCGGCACGTCCGCGGTCTGCAGTGGCTTCACCAGATGCGGCGTGATCAGGAAGATCAGCTCGGTGCGATCCTGCTGGAACGACGTGCTGCGGAACAGCGCGCCGAGCACCGGCACTTCGCCGACACCCGGGATCGCCTTCAGCGCGCCGCTCGCGTTGTCCTTGATCAGCCCGCCGATCGCGAACGATTCGCCGTCGCTCATCTGGACCGTCGTCGAAGCACGCCGCGTCGTGATCAGCGGCAGGATCGACGTGCCGCCGATGTTGGACGCGCTCAGCGTGACGCCCGTCTGCGACAGCTCCGACACTTCCGGTGCGACCTTCAGGCTGATCCGGCCGTTCGCCAGCACCGTCGGCGTGAACTTCAGCGCGACGCCGAACTCCTCTTCCTGCAGCGTGATCGACGAAATGCCGTTGCCGCTGCTTTGCGGGATCGGGATGAAGATCTTGCCGCCGGCGAGGAACGTCGCTTCCTGGCCGCTGATCGTCACGAGGTTCGGCTCCGCGAGGATCTTGACGAGGTTGTCGGTGTTCTGCGCATCGGCCGTGATGTTGAACGGCTTGTTGTTCGCCTTGCTGAAGGCGACCGCGCTCGAGACGCCCGCGAGCAGGCTGCTGACCAGCGCGCCGCTCCACGAGCCGAACCCGCCCTGGATGTTGAGCGCGC
The DNA here is from genome assembly GCF_018417535.1 of Burkholderia pyrrocinia. Lineage (NCBI taxonomy): Bacteria > Pseudomonadati > Pseudomonadota > Betaproteobacteria > Burkholderiales > Burkholderiaceae > Burkholderia > Burkholderia pyrrocinia. The sequence continues at coordinate 688,361 of NZ_CP070979.1, forward strand.
TGCCCATCTGGTTGATCAGCGTCTTCGACACCTCGGCCACCTTCACCTCGAGCATCACCTGCTGCGGCGACGTGACGCTCAGCATGTTCAGCACGCCGCCGCCCGGCTTGCCGCCCGCAGCGGGGTCGCCGGCGCTGTCGCCGTAGGCGTGCGCGATCTGCACGGCCTGCTGCGCGGCCTGCGAGCTCGACACGCTGCCCGCCAGCACGATCGTGCCGGCGGCGGTCGACACATGGATGTCGCGCTCGCTCGGCATCAGCTGCAGCAACGATGCCTGCAGGCCACCGGCATCCGCGCCGACCGCGACGTCGATCACGCGGCATGTGCCGCTCCTGCCCTGCACGATCATGTTGGTCGTGCCGACCGACAGCCCGAGGATGTACAGCGTCTGCGGCGACACCATCGTCGCCTGCGCGACGGCCGGGTTGCCGATCGTCCGATTGCGGACGGGCTCCGGCATCGGCACCAGCAGCGACTTGCCGAGCGGCACGCTGATGCTGGTCGACTCGCGCACGGCACCGATGCAGTTCGGCCCGCGCAGCGGCCCAGCCGTTGCGGCAGCCGCGGCGACCGGTACCGGCGCCATGCTGATCGTCATCTGCATCGGCCCCTTGCCGACCGCGGCCGGCGCGCTGGCGCCGCCCTTCGTCAGCACGCCCGCTTCAATCCCTTCCTGGGCCAGTGCGCCATAGACGGTCAGCCATCCTGAACAGAGGATCGCGGCCATCATCGTGCCCCGTGCGACGCGCGTCCGCAGTGGGCCGGTACCTGTGCATTGCGGTTTGATCTTCATTTCGTCTGATCCCCCGAGAGACCGGCGCCGTGCCGGTTGTCGACTTCCAAGGCCGTCGTGCCCTGCTGGCGGCCGATCTGTTTATGTGGCTGTATTGATCTGTTTCAGAAACATTCGACGCTGCCCTTCACGCCCGCCAGCACGCCGACGCAGTCGCGCCGTACTTCCGGCGCCGCATGCGACGCGACGTGCACGCGCACCGTCCGCACGCGGGCGGGCGCCGGCGCCGCTTCGGGCACGGGTTCCTTGCCGAGCAACGTCAGCTTGGTCGCGCCGTCCGTGTTCAGCGTCTTCTGGTCGACCTGGTTGCGCAGCACGAGCGACAGCGTGCCGACGCTGCGCGCGAGGTCGAGCCGTTCGGCCTGGTCGGGCGTGACTTCCAGCGTCACCGCGTTGACGACCTTCGGTGCGGTGTCGTCGCGGCTGACCTGCTGCGCGACGGCGAGCACGAGGATGTGCTCGAGCACGATCTTGGAGATGCTCTGCCCGTCGGTCTTGCCCTGCTGCTCCTGCGTGTTGACGATCACGTCGACGTAGTTGCCCGGCAGCGCGAAACCCGCGACGCCGACCACGTCGTTCACGCGCACCGTGATCGCGCGGCTGCCGTCGGCGATCACCGCCGACAGCCCGCCCTTCGTGCCGACCGGCGCGAGCTTCGACTCGATCACCGGCTCGCCGCGCGACAGGCTGGTACGCACGACGCGTCCTTCGAGCCCCTTCGTATCGGTGAACGCGCCGGTCGGCACGCTGCCCGACGGCCAGCTCACCATGTGGATCTGGTTCGGCCCGAGCGGTTCGCCCAGGTTCAGGTCGATGGCGGCAACCGCGACCGGCGTCACCGAGCTCGTGGATGTCTGCACCAGCCAGTGGGACGCGAACACGACCGCGGCAAGACCCGCGACCATCGCGACGACCAGCATCATGAGCGCTCGACTGTTTTTCATGGCAATGCTCCTCGACGATTCGTGAATGAAACGGCTCAACCGGTGATGAACGTACGGCCACCGCGCTCGATGGGCGGCGGATGGCTGCCGTCCCGTTCGGGCGCTGCGCCGAAATAGCTCGCCCACGCGTCGTACAGCGCGTCGTGCGTCACCTCGGGCGGGTCGCCGCGGTAACGCGCGCCGGCGGCCACGAGGCGCAGCAGGTCCGCCGGAAAGCACGCGAGAAACGCCTTGCCGGTCGGCAGATGCAGCCGGTGCAGCAGGAAGTCGAACGCATCGCTCGCCGATACGAGACCGAGCGATGCGCAGGCCGCGTTGTATACGGCGCGGTAGTCGTCGATCGACAGCGCGCCGACGTGAAGCTTCGAGCCGAGGCGGCGCAGGAACGCGTCGTCGCAGAACTGTTCCGGCGCGAAGTTGCTCGAGAACACCGGCCACACGTCGAACGGCAGCACGAAGCGGTTGCCGGATTCGAGCGTCATGAAATCGACGCCGCGATCGAGCGGGCGCAGCCAGCGATTGAGCAGGTCGCGCGGCTCGACGCGCTGCCGGCCGAGATCGTCAATGACGTACATGCCCATGTTCGCCTTCATGTGCGGCGGCGCCTGGTAGAAACCGGCGGCCTCGTCGCGGCGAAGATCGAGCTCGTCGAGCGTCAGTTCGCCGCCGGACATCACGACCGGCCGCTTGCACAGGCGCCAGCGGCGATCGACCGACTGGCCGCCGGCAGGCGATTCCGCGTCGACGTGCACGAGCGGGTCATAGATCTGGATCACTTCGCCGGCCACGCAGATCGCGTGCGGCACCGGCACGCGGCCGTGCATCAGCGCGCCGAGCCGCTCGGCGAGGAAGGTCTTGCCGCTGCCGGCCGGGCCGTAGATCAGCAGCGGACGGCCCGCGTTCAGCGCCGCGGCCGCCGCGTCGAGGACCGCGGTGTCGATCACGATGCCTTCGAACGCGGCCCACACGTCGCTCTGGCCGATGTGCAGCTTGCGCACCGAATGCACGCTCACGCATTCGAGATACGCGTCGAGCGTGACCGGCGCGGGCCCGCTGTAGCCGCTGCGCGCGCGTTCCTCGAACGCGAGCACGCGGCCCGCGTCGGTCAGGCGGAACGTCACGTCGAGATCGGTTGCGCCGCGATGAGTGAGCTCGACGAGATGCTCGCGCACCAGGAACGCGAAGACATCGTCGAGCACCGCGAGCGGCAGGCAGTGCCGCTCGACCAGGTCGCCGTACGACGGGCGGCCGAGCATCAGCGTCGACTTCAGCACGAGCCCGGCGACGAACGTCATGCTCAGCCCGGTTTCGTCGAGCGAACGCGGCGCCGCCGGCAACTGCGTGCCCTTCTTCGTATTGGCTTCCCGCGACGGCAACGGATCGGGCAGGTGGGACACCTGCGCGTCGCGTCTCGGTTCGGTGTGGTCCGTATTCATGTTCGTTTCGTCCTCGTTGCGGGCTCGTCGCGCTAGGCGCACGACGCGAACAGCATGCCCAGCGTGCCGGCCGCGATCGCCACGCCGTACGGCAGCGTGCCGACCGACGCGATTTCCGCGGGGCCGTCGGCTGCCCCTGCGCGCGCCCTTTGCGAACGGCGCGCGATCAGCGCGCGGACGTTCGCCCACATCTGGCGCATCCGCCCGCGCAACAGCGCGAACGCGATGGCACCGATCCCGCCGGCCACGAAGGTCGCCAACACGATGTAAAACGTCATTTCCGCGCCGACCCATGCGCCGATCGCGAGCATCAGCTTCACGTCGCCGGCCGCCATCCCGCGCAACAGGTAGAACGGCAGCAGCAGGCCGAAGCCGGTCGCGGCGCCTGCGAGCCATCCGAGTGCGCCTGCCAGGACGCCGTGCAGCATGCACTGGGCGACCAGCGCACCGGCGAGCCCGACCGCGACGAGGCGGTTCGGAATGCGGCGGGTCGCGATATCCGTGCTGGCCGCGGCGACCGCGAGCAGCGTCACGCACAACGGAACCGGGTAAGGCGGCGCAACAGGTAACATGGCGAACCTCGCGGAGCGAATCGATGGATCAGGAAACCATGGCCAACGCAGTGGTCACGGCCGCCGTCACGGCTGTTGCGATCACCTCGTACGTATCGTCCAGCGAGTCTTTCAGCGTGACGACGCTGCCCAGCACCGCAACGGCGAACATGGCTCCGAGCAACGCATATTCGATCGACGTCACGCCCTGCTCGTCGCTGATCCAGCGACGTACTGCACGCACCCTGGCTTGCATGATGGTCTCCGGTTCCGGGTTGATCAGATGACCGGGGACGGCTCGAGCACTGCACCGGCCGAGCCGCCCGCGGCACGGTCCATCAGATGGCTGCGACCGCTGAATCGAGGTCGTCCGCGATCGTGCTGAACACGGTCTTGAGGTCCTTGCCGACCGTCGACAGCGCGGCGATGATGCCGACGGCGATCAGTGCGGCGATCAGGCCGTATTCGATGGCCGTCACACCGTCTTCATCGCGGACGAAACGGCTGACTTGTTGAATGAACTTGGACATGATGATCTCCTTGCGTAGTCACTTTCAAAGCCCTCGCATGCCGGCAGGATCGATTGATCCGGCGTCGATACGTCGAGGCATGGTGTTGATGCCGTGTGGTGCCGACGAACGATTCGGATGAGCCGTTCGTCGTACCGTCCATCAAATGGCTGCTACTACCGAGTCCAGATCGTCGGCGACCGTGCTGAATACGGTCTTCAGATCCGTACCGACCGTCGTCAGCGCGGCAATGATGCCGATCGCGATCAGCGCGGCGATCAGGCCGTATTCAATGGCCGTCACGCCGCCCTGGTCCTGCATGAACCAGGCGATCTTTTCGATGATTCTTGACATGAGCATTCTCCTTTCGGACTGCTATTAAATACCCTTCGTCGGTCAGGACGTTGGGGACGGGCACCACCGGCACTACAAGAAAATCTAAACGCGACGCTCAGCTGCGAGGGCAGGGATGCACACACCTGTCCGTGCGAACGGATTTCAGAAAGAGGGAACGCAAGAGATGCGCGTACGGTTCGACCAGCCGGATAAACCGGGCATGCCGATCGACCGGAACGGCGTGACTGCCGTTCGGCGCATGGAATCCAGTTGAACGGGAGACAAACTCCCGGCGATGCGGTAATTCGTTTCTAACGCGGCCAGCCGGCCGCGATGTGCTTTGGTCTTTCATTTTTATTCCCCATGTGCTGCCATGCCGATTTTCTTGTTGCCCTGACGCTACCGGGTCTCATCGGTCGATCGACGGCGATTCTCGCGGTTCATCGACCTGGAGCTGCGTGTTCCCCGACGCGCTCCGGCCTTCGTTTCCGCACGTGATTCGAATCCGGCTCCCGCTGTCTGTGGTTGGAACCGGCCGGTCATCCCGTCGTCGACTGCCGTGCCAACGCTTACGCAAAGAGCAGGCCATCCCGAGCGAAATCCAGGCGTATCAAGGGTTCCGGCGATCCCCGCGTTCCCCGGCCTGTGACGCAGTGCAGAAAATGTTTCAGATTTGATATACGCGTTCCCGTCAGCGCTGCAAGCCGGAATGCCCGCCGCCGCGCTGTGCAAAGGACCAAAAATTTTTGCTCGGGATTTTCCCGAACGCGGCAAGCCGGTCGCGTGTCGCCGGATCGGCGGCATGCGAACCCGGCGAAAAACGCGGAATGTTTCAAGCCAGAAACATGAATTCCGGCCGGGTCGTTTGTTCATACCAGAAAACGCGGTTTTCACGCGTATTGCTGAACAATCTAAATACCGGCTTTCAGTGCGCGGTTTGCATCACGCGATTTTTTCTTCAACAATGCATTCACCGGACAACGCCGTTTCAGAGCGAATCGATCCGCAGGCACGACAACATGAAATGGCTGCGACAGACCACGCGGCCTCCACTACAGACGGGGCATCATGTACACAGCCAATCGTGGAACGCGCGATCGCGCAATACGCTGTGCTCAATGGCTGACAGCCGACCGCATCATTCCGTACAGCTGCATCATGCTGATGCTCTTCACGGCGTTGCTGGCCGTCTGGGGCATCGTGACGGACGGCTTCACGTCGACCACCACCGTCCGCCCGGGCACCGACTTCTCGGTCTTCTGGACCGCATCGCATCTCGTGTTGCAAGGCCATGCCGCAGCGGCCTACGACATTTCGTCATTCCAGCAGGCCGAGTTCGCGCACTTCGGTGCGTATCTGCAGCACCGGCCGCTTCCCTGGCTCTATCCGCCGACGATGTTGCTGCTCATCGCGCCGGTTGCCCTTGTGCCTTTCCTGCCCGCATATTTCCTCTTTTTAGCGGGCAGTCTTTTATGCTACGCGTTCGCTGTCTCGCGGTTGTCGGGATTGCGCGCGCATCTTCCCTACCCGCGCGCCGCGGCGCTCGTCGTGGTCGCGTATTCGGGGGTGTGCATGTCCGCCCTGTTCGGCCAGAACAGCGTCCTGACCGCCGGCCTCGCCGCGCTCGCGCTGCATCTGCTCGGCAAGCGCCCGGTGGTTGCCGGCGTGCTGATCGGGCTGCTTGCGATCAAGCCGCAACTGGCCGTCATGTTCCCGTTCGTGCTGATCGCGGCGCGGGCATGGCGTACGTTCGCGGCGGCCGCGATCAGCGCGACGCTGTTCGCGGCGGCCGGGATTGCACTGGCTGGCCCTGGCGCGCTGCACGGCCTGAGCCACGCCATGTCGACGGTGCGCGACCAGCATTTCATGCTCGCGTCGTACTGGCTTGCGTCGCCGACGCCGTTCGCCGCATTGCGGCTCGCGGGTGCGCCGGTGGCCGCCTCGCTGGCCGCGCAAGCGGCAGTCGCACTGCTCGCGATCGCCGCGGCTATCGATGTATGGCGCAGCACGCGCGACATGCGCCTGCGCGGCGCAGTGCTGGCGGTCGCCACGCTGCTGACGACGCCGTATCTGTGGCACTACGAACTGACGTGGCTCGGCATCGCGATCTTCTGCCTGATCGCGCACGGCCTCGATGAAGGCTGGCTGCCCGGCGATCAAGGCATCCTCGTGCTCGCGTGGCTGTTGCCGATCTTCGAGATGTTCAACCGGTTGATGAAGCTGCCGCAGATCGGGCCGGTCGTGCTGCTCGCGGTGCTGTTCGTCGTCGTGCGCCGCACGGCACTCGCGTCACGGAGCACGCAATGAAAGCGCCTTCGTTCGCCCGCCATGCGCATTCCACCGTCGATGTCCATCCGGAACTCCCGATCGCGGGCCCGCGCCGCTATCCGCACTGGCTCAATCGCGAACGCGTGCGCCTCTATGCGGCCGCCGTGCTGCTGACGGAACTGCTGTTCATCGGCATCTACTTGATCCGCGTGTTCCTGTCGAACAACGGTGCACCGGAACCGCTTTCGCCGGATTTCTCGCCGATCTGGAGCGCCGCGTGGCTCGCCGCGCACGGACACGGCGCCGACGCATGGCATTTCCCGGCACTGCTCGCGGTCCAGAAGCTGGCGGTCCCGACGATGACGCTCGCGGACGGCTCGCTGCCGTGGCTCTATCCGCCGACGATGCTGCTGCTCGTGCTGCCGCTCGGCTGGCTGCCGTATACGCTGGCGCTCGTGCTGTGGCTCGGCGTCACATCTGCGCTGTTCGCCGCGACGATCCGCGCGACCGTGCAGCGCGATTCCGCGTGGCTGTGCGCGCTCGCGTTCCCCGGCGCGTTCCTCACCGTGATCGTCGGCCAGACCAGTCTCTTTACCGCGATGCTCGCCGGTGTCGGCCTGCTCGCGCTGAACCGCCGCCCCATCTGCGCCGGAATCTGCTTCGGCTTGCTGACGATGAAGCCACAGCTCGCGGTGCTGTTCCCGCTCGCGCTGCTGTGCGCGGGCCAGTGGCGTTCGCTGGCCGCGTGGGCCGCGACGATCGCCGGCAGCGCCGCGCTCGCGACGCTCGCATTCGGTATCGGCCCGTGGGTGACGTTCGCGCATGTGATCGGCAACGTCTACGCGATCGTCGGCACCGGTCACGCCAGGCTCGCGCGCATGCCGACCGTGTTCGCGCTGGCGACGCTGGCCGGCTGGCCCGCGCTCTTCGCGCGCGGCCTTCAGTTGCTGTCGGCTGCAGGCGCCGCGATCGCCGTCGTCTACGCGTGGCGCGGCGCATGTTCGTACGCGTTGCGCGCCGCGACGCTCGCCTGCGCATGCCTGCTCGTCAGCCCTTATCTGTACGACTACGACCTGACCTGGTACGGCATCGTGATCGCGTGGTACGCGCGCTATGCATGGACGCACGGCTGGCGGCATTTCGATCGCGAATGGCTGATGCTGCTGTGGCCGATGCCGCTCGCGGGCCTCGCGGTCGTGCCGTATCTGTCGTTCCAGTTCATGCCGCTCGTGACGCTCGCCTCGCTCGCGCTGCTCGTCAGCCGGATCGCGCAGGAAAGACACGACGTGCCGTCGATGCCCGACGTACGCGACGACTCGACCGAGACCGGCTTCGCGCATCCGGTCCGACCGCACCACCGCCCGGCGCCCGGATTGCGCCGCTCCGGCCGCCCGACCATCGGCGCCGACCGGTGAAGCGACATCACAAGGGGAATCATCATGCGGGAATCCGCCTACACACCGCTCGTCTCGCTGGTCGTGCCGTTCTATAACGAAGGCGAAGCCGTCGAGCGCTTCTTCGACGTCGTGATTCCGTTGCTGACGGCGATCGACGCGATCCGCTTCGAGATCGTCTGCGTGAACGACGGCAGCCGCGACGACACGCTCGAACGCCTGATCCGGATCAGTACCGGCGAGCGGCGCGTGCGCGTGATCGATCTCACCCGCAACTTCGGCAAGGAAGCCGCGCTGACGGCCGGCCTCGACGAAGCCGCCGGCGACGCGGTGATCCCGCTCGACGCCGATCTGCAGGACCCGCCGAGCCTGATCCCGGTGATGATCGAACACTGGCGCGACGGCGCGGAAGTCGTGGCGGCGAAGCGCAGCAACCGCGCGTGCGATTCGTTCGCGAAACGCACGGCAGCCGCGATCTACTACCGCGTGCACAACCTGCTGTCGGACGTGAAACTGCCCGAGAACGTCGGCGATTTCCGGCTGATGGACCGCAAGGTCGTGAACGCGCTGCGCAGCCTGCCCGAGCGGCACCGCTTCATGAAGGGGCTGTTTGCATGGGTCGGCTACCAGACCGTGATCATCGAATACCAGCGCGACCCGCGCAGCGCCGGGCACTCGAAGTTCTCCGGCTGGAAGCTGTGGAATTTCGCGCTGGAAGGGATCACCAGCTTCAGCACGGTGCCGCTGCGCAGCTGGACCTACATCGGCGTCGGCATCGCCGCGCTCGCCTTTCTGTACGGCACGTTCATCATCTTCCGCACGCTGCTGTTCGGCAATCCGGTGCTCGGTTACGCGTCGCTGATCTCGGTCACGCTGTTCATCGGCGGCATCGAGCTGATCGGGATCGGGGTCGTCGGCGAATACATCGGGCGAATCTACGACGAATCGAAGCAACGGCCCGTCTACCTGATCCGCCGCCGCTACCAGGCGCACGGCAAGGTGATCGAACTCCCGGTCGCGCGCGACGCGCGCCGCCAGCTCGCACGCCGGCGCATGCAGCCGAACCGGGCGCGGATCGACGTTCGCTGAACCCGCGCGAGCAACCATGATCGACCTGCTCCATGCCGAGCGCACGCGGCTCGTGCGCTTCGGCTTGTCCGGGCTCTGTTCGACCGCGCTCCATACGCTGGTCGCGTCGGCGCTGTTCGCGCTGTTCGATGCGACGCTGGTCGCCGCGAATGCCGTCGCGTTCCTCTGCGCCACCGCGTTCTCGTATCTCGCGAATACGCTGTGGAGCTTCTCGTCGACGGTACGCACGCGCAACGCGCTGCGTTTTCTTGTCGTCACGCTGGCCGGCTTCGTCGAAACGCTGCTGCTCGCGCGTGCCGCCGAAGCGCTCGACGTGTCGCGCGCGATGAGCATCGTCGCGATCGCGCTGCTGATCCCGCCGACGACGTTCGTGCTGCATCGGCTCTGGACCTACCGGTAAGCATTGGATAGCCGGCCGCCCGGCGGCCCGATAGCTGTCGCGAATCGGCCCCTTCCCGCTCCCGAAACGTCATGCCGACGACCGGCAGGACCTGAAGCTGTTCATCGACGACGCGCCGGAACCGGCCGCGTCGTTCGTCGGCAATGGCAACGACGGCGTCAGGCTGTTCACGCTGAACTCGAAAGGCGGCAAGATCCGGATCGACGCATCGGCCAACGGCAGGCAATCCGCAACCGATGCGCGCCTCGCGCCGCTGTCCGCGGGCGACCAGGTGTGGCTCGGCTGGCTCGGCGCCGAGGACGGTGCCGACAGCGACTACAACGACGGGATCGTCATTCTCCAGTGGCCGATCACGTGAGCGTCCGAGCGTCGCCGCGTACTGCGCTCAGGTGCCCGGCAGTCCCGGCGGATTGGTCTGCGACCGGTCGATCGCTTCGGCATCGAGGCTCCAGCGGCCGAGCACTTTCCGGTAGCTGCCGTTCGCGATCAGCGCATTGATCGCGATCGTCAGCGGATCGGCAAGGCCGCTGCCCTTGCGCGTCGTGATCGCGATGTCCGCGGTGCGCGGCCAGCCGCCGCTCACGGTGCCGATGAGCTTCGCATCGCCGCGCAGCGACGCCTGGTACGCCAGCATCGAATTCACGCTGAAGATCGTGTCGACGCGGCCCGACTGCAGCGCGACCCAGCGCTCGGCCGCATCGGCGTAGTACTGGATCGCGACCGGCGCGAGGCCGTGCGCGACGTTCTGCCGGTTCCATTCGAGCAGGATCTTTTCCTGGTTCGTGCCCGAGTCGGTGACGACGCGCAGCCCGGCAACGTCCTTCGGCTCGCGGATCGCGGTTATCCGGCTGCTGGTCTTCACGTAGAAGCCGAGCTGATCCTTCCGGTAGGTCGAGAAGTCGAACTTCTCCTTGCGCTGCTCGGTGACCGTCACGTTCGAGATCACCGCGTCGACCTTGCCGGACTGCAGCGCGAGCGGCCAGTCGGCCCACGCGAGCGGCACGATCTTCAGCTTGCGCCCGACGCTGTCCGCGATGAGCTGCGCGAGATCGGGATCGAAGCCGACCACCGTGCGCGCGTCAGTCGCATACGTGCTGAGCGGCGGCAGGTTCGGTGCGATGCCGATCGTCAGCGTGTTCGCTTCGGCAAACCTGAAGCCGCCCGGCCATGCCTGCTCGACCGCCGGGTTCACGGTGCCGCGCGGCCGGCCGGGCTGCTCGGGGCTCAGGTCGAACGTCGCGGCCTGCGCGGCGACGCTGCCGCCGATCAGCACGGCGGCCAGCATGCGAACGACGCGCGCAACGGGGAATGCTGTTCTTGTCATGTTTTCCGGATTCCTTTCTGTTCGATGATGCATGGGGCGAACGCAAGCGGGAGCAGCGCGATGGTCAGCGCTGGAATACGTCGGCGCGCCGCGCTGCGTTCCCGGCCCGCTCAAGCGGGCGTCGCTTCGAGTTCGGCTGCAGCGGTGCGCTGAGGCACCGGTTGCGCGACGGGCGACGGGCGCTTCGCTTGCGACTCGCCCGCATACAGCGCCTTCGGATCGAACACCCGTGCCTGCAGCGGCGTGAACGCACGGAAATTCCACAGGCTGCGCGCGACGAACACGCGCTGCACCCAGCGAAACGCGCGGTCGTTCTCGTCGTATTGCGGATCGAAGCGGTCGCGCGAATGCAACGTGAAATGGTTGTTGATCAGCACCAGCTTGCCCGGCGACACCTGGACGCCGAACGACACCTCGCGCACCGCGCGATACAGGTTGGCCAGTGCTTCCTGCGCACGCGTATTGACCGCCAGCACCATGTCCGGATAGAACGCGACCGTCACGCGCGGCGCGTCGAGCGGCCCCGACAGCACGGCGCTCAGGTCGGTGTTGTCGCGCGGCGTCGGCGCCGCGCCACGCCACCGGTACGGCACGCGGATGATGTAGTGCTCGCCGTAGAGCTGCGCGAGATCGTCCGGCGACAGCAGTTGCAGCGCGCGGCGCGCATCGGCGAGCCGCGTGTACGGGCCGCCGCCGGCTTCGCTGCGCACGCCGAGCAGCAGCAACGCGAACGGCGACGTGTCGCCTTCGGGCATGTGCGCCTGCGCGGCATTCTCGATATGGAAATCCAGTTCGACCTCGGAGCCGAGGCCGGTGTATTCGCGCGCGGTCGTCTTGTGCGGCGTCAGGTTGTTCACGAGCTCGCGGCCTTCGTGCGCAATCGAATACGGCTCGCCGGCCAGCGTGCTCAGCGCGACCAGCACGTTCTCGCTCAGCACGCCGGCCTTGAACGAGCGGCCGGTTTCCTCGAACCTCGGGCTGCCCTTCACGTCGTCGTCGATCGGCAGGTTGTCGATCTCGATCGACCCGTGCGCGTCCGCGGTCGACGCCTTCGCGCGGTCGAACGCGTCGACGATCCGGTCGGGAAACGCGTTGTAGGCCAGCTTGCGGACTGCGCTGATGTAGCCGGCGCCGCCGGCGGGATCGTAAGCGAGCGCGCCGAGCGTCTTCCGGATGTGCCCGGACTCCACTGCCGTCAAGACGATACGTTCATCTGCGAGGTAGGTCATAGGTCTCTCGTAAAAAGATCTTGGATCGAAGTGCGGTAGGCACCACCGCCGCGCTTTGCCGTCCTCGGTGCGAAGCGCTCGACAAGACTAGGAGACCGTCATTGCATTGCGAAATGATATTAAGTCGATTGCAAACAAACATTATCGATATAAGTTCAGCAATGCGGCCGGCATCGTGCCGCGTCGCTCGCGCCGTCCCTTAACACGAATACTTGTTAAAAAATCGCTGGTTATTATTTGTATTCGCTAGCGGGTCGATGCTAGTTTTCTGTCGGATTCGACGACGCGGCCGGCTCTCGACGGGCAGCCGCCCCCATCCGCCCTACGGGAACCCGCCATATGAACCGATACCGCCTGCTGCGCTGCGCCTTTGGATACGTCGGATGCGACACGTCGTTGCCGGCACGCCGCGTCGCGAACCGCGTGGCGCGGGGGCAGCGATGAGCGAACGCGTTCCGGCGCTCGACAGCGCACTGGCCGCCGCCGCGCCGCCGCATCGCACGTCGCTGCGTGCGATCTTCCCGACCGTCGCGGCCGCGAGCCTCGGCTTCGCGATCGTCCAGCTCGACGTGACCGTCGTCAACGTCGCGATTCCGAGCCTCGGCCATTCATTCGGATCGAGCGTCCACGGGCTGCAGTGGATCGTCGATGCGTACACGCTGTCGTTCGCCGCGCTGCTGCTGACGTCCGGCACGCTGGCCGACCGCTTCGGCAGCCGCCGGCTGTTCGCGTACGGCCTCGCGCTGTTCCTGCTCGCATCGCTCGGCTGCGCGCTCGCGCCGTCGCTCGCGGCGCTGATCGCCGCGCGTGTCGCACAGGGCGTCGGCGCCGCGATGATCCTGCCCACGTCGCTCGCGCTGATCACGCACGCTTGCGCGAACGACGCCGCCGCGCGCGTGAAGGCCGTCGCGTGGTGGAGCGCGACCGGCGGCGCGATCAGCGCGGCCGGGCCGACGCTCGGCGGGTTGCTGATCGATTCGCTCGGCTGGCGTGCGATCTTCTTCATCAACCTGCCGATCTGCGCGGCCGGGCTGTGGGTCACGCTGCGCCACGTGCAGGATTCGGCCGCCGCGCGCACGCGGCTGTTCGATCCGGCCGGCCAGATCGTCGCGGTGCTCGTGCTCGGGCTGCTGACGGGCGGGATCATCCGGGCCGGCGCGCATGGGCCGGGTGACCCGTATGCGACCAGCGCGCTGGTTGCGTCGGTCGTGCTCGGTGCGCTGTTTGTCGCGATCGAGCGGCGTGTGGCCGCACCGATGCTGCAACTCGCGTTCTTCAGGATCGCGCGCGTACCGGGCGTGCTCGCGATCGGCGCGGTCACGAATGCCGCGTTCTACGGGCTGATCTTCTCGCTGAGCCTCTATTTCCAGAGCGCACGCGGCTTCACTGCGACCGAATCGGGGCTCGCGCTCGCGCCGCTCACGATCATCATGCTTGCCAACCTCGCGAGTGCTCGGCTCGCCGTCCGGTACGGGTTCCGCGCAACCGTCATCGCCGGCCTCGCCGTGTCGCTCGCCGGCTACGTGTGGCTGTGGCAAACGCTCGCCGCGCACACACCGTACGTGCTGCTGGCGCCGGGGCTCGCGGCGATGGCGATCGGCGGCGGCATCGCGATTCCCGCGCTGACGTCGACGATGCTCGGCAGCGTCGAGGCCGGCCGCTCGGCCACCGCGTCCGCGATCCTCAATACCGCGCGCCAGGTAGGCGCCGCCGTCGGCGTCGCGGCGCTCGGTGCGCTGGTCGCGGGCCAGGGCGCGGCGATCGTCGCAGGCGCGTCGCACGCGTTCGCCGTCGCGGCCACGCTCGTCGCCGTCTGCCTCGTGCTGGCCGCGCGCTGGCCGGGCGACGCGCCGGATGCCGGCACGCGGGCCTGACCCGTACCGACCGCTTCCCTTCAACCGATCCCACAGCCGAGCGAGGAATCCATGCAGCATCGCTTCATCGATACCGTCCTGATCGTCGACGGCGCGTCGACGGCCGCCTATCTGGCGCCCGCGTTTCGCGCATACGGCATCCGTTGCGCGCACGTGATCAGCGACCCCGACTTGCCGGAAATCTACCGGAACCAGTTCGTCGCGTCCGACTACATCCGCCAGATCCAGCATCGCGGCGACATCGACGCGACGCTCGCGCAATTGAGCGACCTGCGGATCGGCGCGGTGCTGCACGGCCTCGACGCGGCGCTCGAACTGGCCGACACGCTCGCCGAGCGGCTCGACGTGCCGTATCGGAACCCGCTCGCGACGTCGGCCGCGCGGCGCGACAAGTTCGCGATGAACGAGCGCATCCGCCAGGCCGGCCTGCGCGCACCCGCGCACTTTCACAGCACGTCGGTCGACGAGGCCCTCGCCTGGGCGCGTGCGCACGGCGCGCTGCCGCTCGTGGTGAAGCCGGCACGCAGCGCGGGCGTGACCGGCGTGAAGATCTGCCGGACGCTCGAGCAGGTCGAGCACGCCGCGCGCGACGTGCTGGCCACCCGTTCGCTGTACAACCAGCCGAACGACGACATCGTGATCCAGAGTTATTCCGAGGGCCAGGAATACATCGTCGATTCGGTGTCGTTCGAGGGCCGCCATCGCGTGGTCAGCCTGTGGGAAGTACATCGCGACCGCTCGCACGCGCCGCGGCTCGACAAGATGCTGGTGCTGAACCATGCCGACCCGCGCTACGCGCCGCTGCTCGATTACGCGGCCGACGTGCTCGACGCGCTCGACGTACGCTTCGGGCCGACCCATCTCGAACTGTTCGATACCGCCGACGGCCCGACGATCGTCGAACTGAACGCGCGGCTGCACGGCAGCCTCGATCCGCGGCTGACGAGTGCGGTCAGCGGCGAGAATCACGTGTCGGCCGCCGTCGAAGCCGTGCTGCATCCGGAGCGGCTGTTCGGCGAGGTCGCCGCGCCGACGGATTTTCGCGGCTACTGCGGACACGTGCTGCTGCTGTCGTCGCGCAACGGCGTGCTCGCGCAGGACTTCACGTGGCAGGCGATCCAGGCGCTGCCGTCGTTCGTCGGGCTCAAGCAGTGGATCAAGGTGGGCGACACGCTGCGCGTGACCACCGACCTGCAGACGGCGCTCGGCACGGTCGGCCTTTACAGCCCGACGTTCGAGCGGCTGCTCGAGGATTGCCGGCGCATCCGCGAAATCGAGGCCGATTTCTTCGCGGACGAGCGCGCTGTCGCGCCGGTCCAGCGTTATTGACGCCGCGCTTCGGCTCTCCGGCGCTAGCGCGCGAGCAACGCGCCCGCCTGCCGGCCCAGCACCGCGCGCAATGCGTCGAGTTCGGGCAGCGCGGGCGCTTCGTCGGGCGTGACGAGGTAGGTCGTCACGCTGTCGAGATCGTCGAACGCGTGCGTGCGCAGTTCCTTGCGCGCCACGTGTTCGGTCGTGATCCGCTTCGGCAGGATCGCGACGCCCATCCCGGCCGCCACGCATCCGAGGATCGCGCCGAACGTGCCGAACGACGACACCGATTCGATCGCGAAACCGCGCGCCTTCAGCCAGTGCTCGGCGACCGCGCGATACGGGCAGCCGTCGTGAAACGCCAGCAGCCGCACCGTGTTGTCGGCCAGCAATTGCCGGCGCGTGACCGTGGCCGCGCTCACCAGCACCATGTCTTCGGCGAACGCGGGCTCGTAGCGCAGCCCGGGCCGGACGACCGCGCGCGCGGTGAGCGCGGCGTCGATCCGGCCGCGCAGCAGCGCGTCGGCCAGTTCCGGCTCGCTGCCGATCTGCACCGCGAGGCCGAGGGCCGGATCGTGCGCCTTCAATGCGGCGGCGAGCGCCGGCAGCCGCGTGGCCGCGGTGCTTTCCATCGAGCCGAGCCGGAAGCTGCGCGCGACCGGCGTCTCGCGCACCACCTGCGTCGCTTCGTCGACGAGGCGCAGGATGCGATCGCAATACGGAATCAGCCGGCGCCCGGCTTCGTTCAGCACCAGCCGCTTGCCGTGCCGGTCGAACAGCGGCGCGTCGAGCGATTCTTCGAGCTGGCGAAGCCGCGCGGTCACGTTCGACTGCGTGCAGCCGAGCCGTTCGGCCGCGCGCAACGCACTGCCCTCCTGCACGACAGCACGGAAGGTTTCGAGCAGAGGTATGTTCATATCAGTTTTTCTTGTTACCGATCCAGTTTATATCATTTTACTTCGCATATCATCCGGATTAGCCTAGCGGACATTCCATGCTGGCCGGCCCCTTTCCGAGGAATCCGCATGCCATCCGCCGTCTGTTCCGGCTTCACCTGCGTTCGCCGTCGGCGCGAGGCTTGCCCGTGCGCGCACTGATCGCCGCACTCGTGCGGCGTGGCCCGACCGTGCTCGCGTGCGGCGTCGGCCTCGGCCTGCTGATTCCGCCGCTCGCGGACCTTGCACGGCCGCTGATGCCCGTCACCGTGTTCCTGTTCGTGCTGGGCACGCTGCTGCGCGTCGAGCCCGGCGCCGTGCGCGCGGTCGCGCGACGGCCGGCCGTGTCGCTGCTGCTGCCCGCCGCGACGATGATCGCGTGCCCGGTCGCGCTCGGCATCGCGGCGCGGTTCGCCGGCATGCCGTACGACTGGGTCGTCGCGCTGGTGATTGCGTACTGCGCGCCGCCGTCGAGCGGCACGTCGACGATCGCACGGATGCTGTCGCTCGACGCGAGCGTCGCGCTCGTCGCGACCCTCGCGTCGATGGCGTTCGTTCCGCTCACCGCGCCGCTGCTGACGGCCTGGTTCAGCCACGATGCGGCCGTGTCGATCTCGCCCGTGAGTCTCGCGTTGCGGCTCGCACTGCTGATCGGCAGCGCCGAAGGCGTTGCACTACTCGTGCGGCGGTTTGCCGGTTCGCGGCTCGATCGCTACGCGACGCCCATCGACGCGATCGTCGTCGTCGCGCTGCTGGTGTTCGCGCTGGGCACGATGGCCGGCATGCAGCAGTCGATCATCGACGCGCCGCACCGCGCGTTGACGGCAATCGCACTCGCGTTCGCCGTCAACGCCGGCTTCCAGATCATCGCGTACGCGCTCACGCCCGGCGACGTCCGCACGCGGCTCAACGTCGCGCTGATCGTCGCCAACCGCAACGTCGGCCTGATGTGGGCCGCGCTCGGGCTCGCGACCACGCCGACCATGGCGCTGGTGTTCACGTGTGCGCAACTGCCGATCTATACGCTGCCGCGCGTCGTCCAGCACCTGTTGCCGCGCCTCGAAGCGCAGCGCCTGCGCAGGCGTGCACGCTAGCCGGCACCACCCCGCTCTCCCGTCCTCGATCAAGGATCCAGCATGAAGCGACTCATCGTGATCGGCGCACGCGCCACCGGCAGCAGCCTCGCACTCGTGCGTGCCGCGCTCGCGCGCCGGGTGGCCGTGACCGTCATCACCGCGCCCGGCCATCGTCTCGACGGCGCGTTTCCCGACGGCGTCGAGACCATCAACCTCGAACCCGACGCCGGCCAGCTCGCCGGCTGGCTGCGCGCGCGTTTTCCGGACGAGCTCGACACGCTGCGCGTAACGACCGCACACGACACCTATGCGCGCACCGCCGCGTGGGTCGCCGACGCGCTCGGCCTGCCCGGCCCCGATGCGCGGCACGTCGCGCACGCGGTGTCGAAGTCGAACCAGAAGGCATTGCTCGCCGCGCACGGCATCCCGGCCGCGCAATTCGTCACGGGCACGCTGGGTGCGCCGGCGGCGCTCGCGGCCGCGGCCGACCCGTTGCGCTTTCCGGTCGTCGTCAAGCCGTCGGAAGGCTCGGCGAGCGATGGCGTCCGGCGCTGCGAGAACATCGCCGAAGTGCGCACGCAACTCGATGCGCTCGCCGCCGCGCAAACCGATGCGCGGGCGCTCGCGATGGAACGTGTCGTCGTCGAGGAATTCCTGAGCGGCAGCGAATACTGCGTCGAGTATTTCGACGGCCGCTACGTCGGCGCGCTGCGCAAGCTGAAGCGGCACGGCGCCGGCTTTCTCGAACGCGGCTATACGTCCGAACTCGATCTCGGTGCCGGCACGCTGCGCGCGCTGATCGACGTCGGCACGCGGGCGACCGCGGCCGCCGGGCTCACGTGGGGGCCCGTGCACCTCGACTGCATCGTGCACGACGGCGTGCCGCACGTGATTGAACTGAATCCGCGCATCGCGGGCAGCTTCATCTGCGACATCGTGCGTGACGGATATGGCTTCAACGTGGTCGAATCGTTGCTCGACAAGCTCGACGGACGGACGGTGACGATTCCCGAACTGTTCGAGCCGCACGCGTATGCGCGCGCCGAATTCCTGCTCGACAGCGATCCGGGCGCGTGGCGTTTCGCGCAGGCGGGCGAGATCAACGATGGCGCGGTCACGATCAGTTACGGGCCGCAAGTGTTGCCGGATCGCGAACGGCGCGCGTTTCTTTATGTGCGTGTCGCGTTGCCGGCCGCGCGGGATGTGGCGAAGAAGCCGGGTTTGTCGACCGATGGCGGCAACGTCCAGCAGCCGACGCTGGCCGGATAGCGCGTCGGCCAGCGTGGCGAGACGGGAGCGGTGCGCGCCCTCCCGTCGCGGCGACGGCGTTCCCTGCCTGCGGCGGGCACGCCAACTGAAACTCCGCCACACCGATACATTCGGGCATCCCCTTGCCGCCGCCCTATGGCTCCTGTTCGCGCCCCGCGTTCCAGCACCATCCAGGCTTGTCTAAGCGCCCGAACTGCACGTCGGCGCGATGAGAAGGGTAATCGTCCATCTCGGTAAAATCTGGGGGTTTCGCCTGAGAGCCTTTTGCAACAAGACTTCCGGGGTAATTCCAACTATCGTCTGCAGACTCGGCAGTGATCTGCGGCAAGCGATCTGCCCGCAATTTCCGATTGCGACCTGGACGGGGGCTGCAGATGCCAGGCCTTGAATTTCGCTATGTGAGCCAGGATCGCTTACCCACGCGGCTGTCGGAGTTTGACGTCGAGCGACTAAACGCGAATCATGCCCCTCGATCAAGCACGCCTGACCTCAAAGAGCGAGCCACCATCGTCTGCCGTCAAGGGCAGAAATGATCCGTACCAGGTTCGGCCTGGCCAGGATTGCAGGGGGCATGTCGGCAACCACGACGGCGAACCCTAGTCGTAGTCGGGATCGTCCGACAGCAGCGACGACACGAAACGCTACTTCGAGTTGATGAAACTGTTTCAGCGACGGTACGGATCGGACCGATCACGCGACCGCATGCGGCGATCGCCAACGCCGAATGTGCCGCCTTCGCACGGCCGAGCGTGCGTGCGAGAGGACGAAAGCACGTTTCAGCGTTGATACGGACTGCTCCACTCATGCGGCTGCATTTGACGACCGCTACCGCCGAGCGTGCCGCATGCGCACGGCCAACCGGCGTACCGGAGACGACGGCGCACGCATCAGATTTCCACCCGCTGGTTGGTTGCAAAAGTGAAATCATGTCGCAATAGACAGCGACGCATTCTTCTGACCACACGGTGCAATGACATTGCTCAAGCGGCCCTTGCACGCACGGACACGCGGGCGATCGCCTACCGCAGGCAATGCTCGTTGGCAATGCAGCGACTAAAGCCGTTTGCCGCAGTCACCGGAACTCGATCTGCAGACTTGGTGCAGACTTGGGCTCCAGGGTCGTCACCGCCCCTTGATCAGAAGAACAACGACAAGGATCGCGACCAGCGCCGCGAGCCACTTCAAGCCGGCAAACACGTTGTCGAGCCTTTCCGTCAGCGCTCCGATGGCATTCCCGTCGCCCGCGCGCACCGGCACCTGCGCTGGCCGGCCATCTCCGGGCAGGCTGACTTTCGGGAGATCGATGGCGAGATACACGACATATCCGCTGGCGGTTGCGGGAGCTTCCAACGTGCTGCCGTCCTGGCCGGGTCTCAGGAACACGGGCAACCCACCGGCCTGCGCGGCACCAGACGGAACCGACGTATAGACGCCCCGCAGGCACAGTCCTACCTTGACAGCGGTCACTCGTCCCGCCTCGATGCCGTCAGCAAGAGCCTGCATGCTGCTTGCCGGCACGTCGCACAATGCCCACCACTGAGACGGCTCCTGCATCTCGTCATCTGGTTGGTTGTAGCCGAGCCTTGCCGTGCCAAGCGGATCGTCGGAAAACGCGATACCCAGTTCGTCCTGCAAGTCGCGAAGGCCGTGCCGTTCAGTCGCACCGATCTCGCGGGCCGCGAAGGTGATATGCACCGTGCGCGTACTGTTCTGCACGTCACCGATGATCGACAAGCAGCAATCATCCGGACTTGAAGTCCCCTGCACATAGGTCGAAAGCGTCGAATGGGTTGTCCCGCCCGCAGGCTCCAGCCGTCTGACGACCTGGATGTCCTGCAGCGTGAGCCACAGCGACTTCGCCGGGTAGTACGCCTGTACGTTGCCATCAGTGCCGATGTGCTCGAGCGCGTGGCCGGCGCACTCCCGGATTTCGACGCGATTTTGCGCGTCCTCGTATAGCCTGTCGCCTCCCTCATGCCGGTGCCGTCCATCGTAACCGGCAAGTTGCCCGGCGTCGGGAAATGTCATGGACGTCCGGGGCGCAATCCTGACGTTATCGAGAACGTCGTCGTGGGTACGGATATCCGTGACGAGCATTCCAGCACGGTCGATCGATACAGGACGGGTTCGCAAGAACATACCGTATTGCGTATCGGCGACAGGAAGCACATCGTGGGCCATGTCGGGTGTTATCTCGGGCACCTGCCCCGCGAGCGGATCGATGTGCTGCGGCCGCGGTGCGTCCGAGAGCGTCACGAGCGAAGGAAGCAGCCGGGTCAACAGGTCTGCGTACGGGGTCAGCAACGGCAGGATCACGCAGGCCAGTGACAGGTTGAACAGCGTATGAAAATCGGCCACCACCCGCCCATTGTCCGGTTCGATCCTGACCATGACGCAGCCGATCGGCGTGAGTGCCGCAAGTGCAAGCACCACACCGATCGACAGAATGAGCAGATTGCCGACCGGCGCGCGCCTGGAAGCCGGATCGTGCGTTACCGTCCCCTCCAGCACCGGGTGGATTGCCGCGCCCAGGTTTGCACCCATCACCAGTGCGAACGCGGTATCGGGCGGAATGACGTTCTGCGCGCAGAGCGACATGATCAGGAGAACGATTGCCACGTTCGAATCGGCGGCCCAGGTCAGACCAGCTGCCAGCAAGACGTCGATCAGCGGCGCCGTGGATACGTCGCCCAGCAACATCCGAAGGCTCGGCGCATCCTCGTAGTCCGTCATCAGTTCCTGCAGATGGTGCAATGCGAGCAGCAGCAGGCCCAGACCGATGAGCATACGCCCCAGTTCATGTGCGCGCGCGTTCGATACCTTGCGAAACATCAGCATGCCGACGAGTATCAGCGCCGGCGAGACCGCCGCAACATCGAACGACAACACCTGCACGATCAACGTCGTCCCGACGTTCGCACCGAGCATGACGGCCAGCGCCGGGACAAGGCCGGCGCGCCCCTGCGCGGTGAATTCCCCCGTCATGACTGCGGTCGTCGCGCTGCCCTGCAGCACCGCCGTCACGCCCATGCCACCGAAGAAGGCAGGGACTCGTCCATAAAGCGCCCGCTCCAGGAGCGACCGAAGGCCAGCGCCGAATGCGCGCTGCATGCCGGTCTGAAGCATCTGCGTGCCGAGCAACACCAGCGCGATCGAACCAGCGAGATCGATCAGTGTGAACGTGAATGTCATGATTCCGGTTCCCCGACGCCGACCGGTTGCACTTGCAACGTTTTCTGTCGCGCGATCCACTCGCATGCGCTGTAGGTCCTGAAGGACACGCGAGTCCGAATGCGTGTTGTTGCGGTGTAGAAAACGCAGCCGCTGGAGAAACACGCTCTACTGGTCTGATACGTTCGGTCGCAAGTCCTCGACAGCGCTTGCTACGCAAGTATCGTTCCCGGTTAGGTAACTCATTGCCTTGTGGGGATATACGAAGTTAAGCAGGTAGTGACGATGGCAAAATCAACCGAATGTGTTTCAGGATTGACACGCTTTGCCGCAAGGGGAATCTGCCCCCGCACAGACCACGACCGCTCCATGCGCCCCATGTAAAAGTCGCTATACTGTTTGTACAGTATTGTCAAGATTGCAGGCAATTATGAAGCACCGCGCCGCCAAGGAACAAAGCCGGGATGTCGCCTCGTCGCGCACGCGTGCAAGCTACGGGGAAATGCCGGAATCCGCTGCCGGGAGGCAATCCGCTCCAGCGAAGGCTGGAAAGAGGCTAACAGCGCGTATCGAGGTAGATTCCGCGGACGTTGCTCCTCAGGTCAAGGACCGTCTGAAGAAGGAGAAGGTTGTACGCGACACCTTCACGATGCCACGATCGGACTACGAAAAGATCACGGTGCTGATCCAGCGGTGTCTCGCTGCGGGCATATCGGTGAACAAGGGTGAGCTTCTTCGGGCTGGCCTGATTCTGCTGGCGTCAGCTCCCCAGAAACACCTGCTTGCAGCCGTGTCGGCGGTCGAAAGAGTCAAGACCGGCCGGCCACCAAAATCGCGTTAGGTCGGTCTTGCGGTTGCTTGGACAGGGGCTCGCGAAGCGCATCCACCCGGCTCCTGGTTAAGGAGGATATTCTCGTGTCAGACAAACACATAACGAGCCGATTCGACACGGACCTTCACCACATTTCGTCCAAGGTATTCGAGATGGGCGGGCTCGTTGAGTCACAATTGACCAATGCGATGCAGGCCCTCAGCTGCTTTGACCTCGAGTTGGTCGATAAAGTCATTGCCGTCGAGCATCGACTCAATACGATGGAAATCGAAATTGATGCGGAGTGCGGCAACATCATCGCGCGGCGGCAGCCGGCTGCATCCGATCTACGCCTGCTGATGGCGATCTCGAAAGCGATCACCAATCTCGAGCGAGCTGGCGACGAAGCACACAAGATCGCGAAGCGGACTCGACGAATCGCGAACGACGATGCAGGCAAGACCGTCGACATGGCGGAAATCCAGTTATCCGGCCAGCTAGCGTCAAACATCCTCCATCGCGCACTCGATGCATTCGCTCGACTCGATGTCGTCGCTGCAGCCCAAATTGTCCGCGAGGACGAAGCGATCGACGAGCAATACCGCGCTTTCATGCGCAAGCTGGCGATGTATATGCCCGAACATCCCCGCACCATCGCTTCTGCGCTGGACTATCTGTCCATCGCATCGGCCATCGAGCGTATCGGGGACCATGCAACGAATCTGGCGGAGCTCGTCATTTATGTCGCCAAGGGCACGGATGTACGCCACCTTTCCTGGGAGCAACTTGAGCGTGAAGCCCTGCGTGATTGAGCACCGGGCAGCAAGGAACACCGAACAGGACCCGCAAGGACTCGCGGGCCGGTAATACCGGGCACGCCCTTGGTGAACGTCATATGAGCAACCGCGCGGCATTGAGGGCTCTGGATCATGACATTTACGTTCACGCTGATCGATCTGGCCGGATCCGTTGCGCTGCTGCTGTGGGGCACCCATATGGTTCAAACCGGCATCCAACGCGCCTTCGGTGCCGGTTTACGTTCACTTCTCGGGCGAGCCCTGCACGGACGACTTCGCGCCTTCCTGGCTGGACTGGGCGTCACGGCGGTATTGCAGAGCAGTACGGCGACCGGGCTCATGACGGCTGGCTTTGCCGCAGGCGGGCTGGTTAAGCTGGTCCCCGCGCTCGCTGTCATGCTCGGCGCAAATGTCGGCACGACACTGATCGTGCAGGTGTTGTCGTTCGATGTTGCGGCGGTCTCGCCGGCGCTGATACTCGTCGGCGTGCTGATGTTCCGCAAGGTGTCGAACACGCGTGCACATGACTTGGGCCGTGTGCTGATCGGTCTGGGCCTGATGCTGCTCGCGCTGCACCAGCTGCTTGGTCTGATGACGGACTACGAGGATGCGCCCAGTTTCCGCATGCTGCTGGGTGCCGCATCCACGGTGCCGCTGGTGGATGTGCTGCTGGCAGCGGGGCTGACCTGGGCCGCGCATTCGAGCGTCGCAATCGTGCTGCTCATCATGTCGCTCTGTGCGCAGAACGTGGTGCCGCCTGATACTGCGTTTGCACTGGTCCTGGGTGCGAACCTCGGCACCGCGATCAACCCGCTGCTGGAAGGGACGGCGGCAACCGACCCCGCATCGAAGCGTTTTCCGGTAGGCAACCTGCTCTCGCGGGCAGTGGGCGTCCTGCTGGCACTCGCGGCGTTGGAGCCGATCGGACGTTTCATGGCTGCGATCGAGCCGGACAATGCGCGGGTGGTGGCCGATTTTCATACGCTGTTCAACCTGATTCTTGCGTGCCTGTTCCTGCCAATCCTCACTCCATTTGCGGGACTGCTAGGGCGGCTGCTGCCGCAGCGTACCGACCCCGCCGATCCGTCGCAGCCGCTGTACCTGGATGCGGCCGCGCTGCAAATTCCGATGGTGGCGCTCGGCAACGCGGCACGTGAGGCGCTTCGACTGGCCGATGTGCTCGGCGAGATGCTGGCAGGTGCCCGTGCAGTCCTGGTGGTTGGTGATCGCAAGCTGATCGCGGAGACCCGCCAGCGCGACGACATCCTGGACAGCCTGAATACCGCGATCAAGACTTACCTGACGTCGCTTGACCCCGAGCAACTCGCTGAAAACGATCATCGGCGTTTGCACGAGATCCTGACCTTCGTCATCAACCTCGAGCAGGCTGGCGATGTGGTGGATCTGAATCTGCTTCCGCACGCCACCAAGCGCCTGAAGCGCGGGCTCGCGTTCTCGAAGGAAGGGGAAGCCGAACTATTGGCCATGCTGGATCGCCTGACGGCCAATCTGCGCACGGCAGCGTCGCTGTTCATGACCGAGGACCCACGTACCGCACGCATGCTGGCTGACGAGAAAGTGGCCTTCCGGGAGGCGGAATCGACAGCGACCGCGGCACACTTTGACAGGTTGCGCTCCGGTCGCCTCGATACGGCCCAGACGAGCGCGCTGCATCTCGATCTGCTCCGTGACATGACGCTCATCAATTCGCATATCGTGGCCGCGGCCGCCTACCCGATTCTTGAGCGCACCGGATCCTTGCTGCCCAGCCGGATTGCCGCGGATGAGATGTAGTCTCGACATGCCGCCCGGTCATGCCGAGCGAACGCATACGGCGCGTGGCCACGACGTTGAACGTCCCAAATCGCGACGTCGCGACGCAAACGCCCGGCGAAGAACCGCACGGCCCGTCAATCCGGCATCTTTGGCGGCCACGTGTGGCTTTCCGCCTGACAATGCCTGCACCATGCGTAGAGTGCGTCGTACATCACCAGACCGTGTTCCAGCATGTCGTGATCGTCGGAAAACACCTGCGACAGACCCAGTGAAATCGCGTAAAGCCCGCTCGACTGCGGCGTCAAGTCGAGCCGCGACGTATCCGCGCCCCGAACGATGCGGGCCATTTGCTGCAAGGCCAGATCGTCGCCCAGACCGTATTTGTCGAGAAACGCGTCGAAGCTGCATTGGTCGCCGACATGAGTCAACTCCACGCCCGGAATGTCGTACGGGATCGCGCCGGTCTCGCCGGCGATTCGCAGGACGTCACCCGGTGGTACGTAGAGGAAGTCCGGTGTCTCGTCGATAAAACGAACAATCAGCCAGGGACAGGCCACCCTGTCGATCTTGGGACGTTCGCGCGTAATCCATTGCATGACAGCCTCCTCGGTCAGTGATGCAACAGCGGATACACCACCAGGCCAATCGCGGCGGCCCCGGCGACGAGCGCCGGCTCCGACAGTTTCTTGAACCTGACCAGCAGCACGATAGTCGCGAGCGCCATCAATGCCGTCGGCACATCGACGATCGAACGCCTGGCCAGGACAATCACCGAACCCGTAATAGCGCCCACGGCTGCCGCCGTCACGCCGTCGACAAACGCCTGAATCGCCGGCAGCTTGCCGTACTTCTTGAAATACGGGGCCGGCAACACCGTGAACAGATAGCACGGCAGGAACGTGCCGGCTGCCGCCACGCACGCACCGGGCAGACCCGCTACCAGATAGCCTATGAAGCCCACCGTGATGACGACCGGCCCCGGCGTGATCATCGCGACCGCAACGGCGTCGACGAACTGCTTTTCGTTGAGCCACTGATGCTCCGTGACCACGCCGCCATAGAGGAACGGCACGATGGCGAGCCCGGAGCCGAACACAAAGGCACCTGCCTTGGCAAAGAAGACGGCAAGGTGTGCAAGCTGCGGCCAATCGACGGCACCCAGCAACGCGCTGGCGGCGGATACGGGCACGGCGACAACCGCATCGACGCGCCGTTGGCGTATCCACTTGGGCGGCGAGCGCCTGAACCAGACGAGCAGGCCCGCCGCAAGAAACAGCCACGCCACTTCCGATTCGGTCACGACCGTCACGACAACCAGACCCAGATAGATCGCCCACAGCAGCTTGTCTTTGCCGATGCTCTTTGCGGTCAGCTTGCGCGCGCTGATCGCGATAATTCCGATCACCGCCGCGCCGACGCCGTAGAACACCGACTGCATCCAGGTCAGGCCACCGAATCGGGTGTACGCATAGCCAAGCAGCACGACCATCAGAAACGACGGGAGCACGAAAGCGATCCCGACCAGCGTGGCACCGACGATACGGTAATGCACGTAGCCGAGATAAATCGCCAATTGCGCTGCCAGCGGACCGGGGGCGAGCTGCGCGAGCGCGAGACCTTCCTTGTAGTCTGCGTCGGCGATCCATTTGCGGGTGTCCACGAGGTCTCGATGCATATAGCCGGCGAGCGCAACCGGCCCGCCGAAACCCGTGGTACCGAGCCGGGCGAAGTACCCGATCAGTTGCCACAGCGTATAGGCGGGGTCGTCGCGACGTGTATTCATGTTGCGGGCGAGTAGCAGGGTTACGGCTTTCGATTGCCGCGAAAATGCGCGTACAACGAATCGAGTACGGTGCCGATCTCCTGCAGCAACGCGTCGTCGCCGACAACGCGCTTTCGGGCACCCGCCAGAATGGCCTCGAACCCGCCGGCTTCCGGCACGGTCGAACCGCCCACGTCCAGCGCATGCACCATTGCGCCCAACCGGACGAGTCCTTCGTTGTCGTCCAGTCCGAAGCTGGCGACCAGTACCTCGAATGAAACGCGATCGCCCACATGCGTGAACGGGGCGCCATCGAAATCGAAGCCAAGGGCATCAACCGGACATTCGGCGAGGTTTTCCAGCCACACGAAGCGCGCATGCGGATCGATGAAGCGCTGAATCAGCCACGCGCTGGCGACCCTGTCCACCCAAAGGTGACGGCGCGTCGCCCACAGCCGCCCTTGATACCGGGCAGGATCGCGGCGTGGTATGCCGCCTTGAGCGGCATGCGGCTCGCCGGGGGAGCGCAACGCTTCGACCGCGGTGGTGAAATCCCGCCATTGCGCACTCGCGCGTAGCGCGGTCTCGCCGGGAAAGAAATCGATACGCCGAATCGCGTCATACGTGCGAGCGTGGCGACGCTGCAGGCGATTGAGATCGGCCGCCGCGAGATCGGACAGTGTCTTGCGGTCTTCCGAAAGCTCGGCAAGCCAGTCGGCGTAGTCTCCGGTGCGATCGAACAGTGCCCGGTACGCGTCCTCGTCGGCAGAATCGTCCGCACGGACCTGCAACAACCAGGCTTGCCCCTCTCCGTTACGCGCCTCGTCAGCCAGATCGCGCAACTGCGCTGCCTGCTCGGCATGAGCCGGCAACAGGTATGCGCCGTCCCGCAGTGCGCCACAGCCGAGCGCCTTGACGGCACGCCATATACGCATGCGCGCGGTCGCGCCGGCCGTAGGCAGACTGACGATCAGCAGGAGCCAGGAACGAGAGATCGTATTCATGACGGCAGCATAGGCTGCCGTCATATGTGCTGCAACACTGTAGAGATTGCTACACTACACCACTTCTACCGCAACCGTTGCCGGGCCAACGCCTCCCTCAACTGCCAGCCGGCGGCCATGCTGCCAGCGCACTTCCCGGCACGTGACCGAACCGGACACCCCCGCCGAAACGGTTTTTTCTGGAGGCGCGAACCGGAATCAAACCTGCCGAAACGGCTTGGCGGCTGTCATCGCTTCCTGTTGATCAATCGTCTACTGAAACGTCAGCGTCGCAAGCGACTGCCGCGGCATCCTCCCCGAACGCCACGGCGACGCGCGAAACCCGCCGTGCCTGATGCGGACGACCGCTGTCGCATCCTCATGCCCGCTGCTCCAGTGCCGCCGCGTTCGCGTTGTCGCGAGCCCGCCGGACCGGCAGCCGAACGCAGAATGTCGTGCCGCGCCCGGGTTCGCTCGTCACGTCGATTGCGCCGCGATGGCGCTCGACGATGCCGTGCGATACCGACAAGCCAAGCCCGGTTCCCTGCCCGACCGGCTTCGTCGTGTAGAACGGATCGAAGATCCGCCGGACGACGTCGGGCGTCATGCCCGTTCCGGTGTCGCTGATCGCGATCGACACCTGTTCGCCATCGCTCGACGTGCGGATCGTGATGACGCCACGCTCGGGAATCGCCTGCGCCGCGTTGACCAGCAGGTTCATGAATACCTGGTTCAACTGCGACGGCAGGCATTCGACCTGCGGCACGTCGCCGTAATCGCGCACGATGTCGGCCTTGTACTTGAGTTCGTTATGGACGACGTTGAGCGTGCTCTCGAGGCCCGCACGGAGATCGACCACGCTCCACTCGTCGCTGACCGGGCGCGAGAAATCGCGCAGGTCCTGCACGATGCGCCGCACCCGCACCGCGCCATCGATCGATTCGTCGATCAGCGTCACGATCTCGTCGCGGACGTAGTCCAGATCCGCGGCGCGGCCCCTCGCCGTCAACGCGTCGCGGGCGGCGGGGTCGAGCTGCGGCAGCACGGCTTCATGCGCCGCGACCACATCGAGCAGGCTTCGCACCCACGTCTTCAATGTATTGAGGTTCGCGCTGACGAAGCCGATCGGATTGTTGATCTCGTGCGCGACGCCCGCCGCGAGCTGGCCGATCGACGCGAGTTTTTCCGATTGCAGCAACTGCACGTGGGTTTCCTCGAGCGCATGCAGCAGGCGCCGCTGCTCTTCCTTCTCCTGTTCGAGCCGTGCCTGCGCGGCCTTGCGTTCGTCGATCTCGGTCGCCATGTTCTCGCGCGTGCGCTGCAGCATCTCCGTCGTCTGCTCGTAGCGGTGCAGCGCGCGTTCGAGTTCCGCGGTTCGCATTTGCACGAGCCGCTCGAGCGTATCGGTCATCCCGCGCAGAAAGGTTGTGCGCGCATCGAATCTGGAAAGCAGCAGCGTGACGATCAGCGTCGCCATCGTAAACAGCGCGACGGTCGTCGCAAGCCACGGCGTGTCGATCCCGTTCGCGGCGCCGCATCGCGCGTCCGGCGCGAAATGGGCGGCCGCCATCCCCGTATAGTGCATGCCGGTAATGGCGATGCCCATGATGACGGCCGCGCCGACGCGTTGCGCGGTCGCATGACGCGCCTGCTGCGCGCGCAGCGCCTGCGCAATCCATAGCGCGGCGGTCGATGCGATCACGGCAATGCCGATCGATGCGGCGAACAGCGCGGGGGCGTAGCGAATGCCGGGTTGCATGTGCATCGCGGCCATCCCCGTGTAGTGCATGCCGGCAATCCCGCCGCCCATCAGCGCACCGCCCGCGAA
The DNA here is from genome assembly GCF_018417535.1 of Burkholderia pyrrocinia. Lineage (NCBI taxonomy): Bacteria > Pseudomonadati > Pseudomonadota > Betaproteobacteria > Burkholderiales > Burkholderiaceae > Burkholderia > Burkholderia pyrrocinia. The sequence continues at coordinate 718,227 of NZ_CP070979.1, forward strand.
CAGTCGCCGCCAGCCCAGCCGTGCGCGCGTGACGACGTTCAGCGCGAAATACGACACGAGCACGGCGATCGCGAGCGACGCGCCCGTGTCCGGCAGTGCATAGCCGAGCGGGATCGGCAGCGAGAACGCGAGCATGCCGACGAAATGCATCGACCAGATCCCGGTTCCCATTGCAGCCGCGCCGCCGCCCAGCCACGCACGCTTGAGTGTCGGGTTGTCGAGCAGCGAAATGAACGCGGCCAGGTCGAGCGTCGTATAGGAGGCCAGCGTCGCGATCGCGAGCGACAGCAGGACGAGCAGGAGGTTATAGGTGCCGTGCATGATCGAGCGCCCGAGTCGGTATGAATGCGTTGCCGCGACGCGCGGTCGAGCGCGCACCGCGGCCATCAGGCCGCGGGTCCGATGTCAGGCCGGCGGCGTACCCGCGGTGGGCGTCTGCGATGACGCGGCCGCGCCGGCCAGGACAAGGATGTCGAACGGCGTCCCTTCCCGCGTCTCGAAGCGGCGCACCAGCTCGATCTGGTGCGCCGACATCACGCTGCCTTTCGTCATCAGCAGCACGCCGCGATGCGTGCGCAGATCGTCGGCGAGCTGCATCCCTTCGCGCAACTGCGCGGACCGGATCTCCGCGACGGACGCCGCGATGCCGAGACTCGCCGGATCCCGCATCAGCTCGATGAAGCGCTCGACGAGCTGCGGGTCATACCGCACGCCGGCCTGCGAGCGCAACGCATCGAGCGCCTGCTCGACCGAATGCGGCGCGCCGATGTCGCCGTTGCGCAGCCCTTCGAAATCGCGCGCGATCGCCACGAGCCGCGAGCCGAGCGGGATCGCATCGCCGGCCAGCCCGTCCGGCGTGCCGCGTCCGTTGAAGCGCTCGTACTGGTGAAGCACGATCGACGCGACCTTGTGCAATTGCGCGACCGGCGTCAGCACCATCTGCGCGCGCAGCGGATGCTGCTGGAACAGCCGGTGTTCGTCCGTCGTCATCCGCGTGAGCGGCTTGTGCAGCAATTCGTCGGGCAGCGACAACTTGCCGATGCCGTGCAGCAGCCCCGCGAAATAGACGTCCTGCGCGTGCAGACTGCTCATCCCGGACGACAGCGCGAGCCGGCGCGCAATCTCGCCGACCCGCATCGCGTGTCCGCCGGCGGTCCCGCAACGCAGCTCGATCATGCTCGCGCAAACCTGGACCATCGCCGTGAAACTGCTTTTCAGGTCGCGTTGCGCCGCTTCGAGGAACATCACGGTCTGGCCGAGTTCCTCGGTGCGCGCGCGCACCTGCGTTTCGAGTTCCGTGTTGAAACGGCGCAGCGCCTCGTTCTGCGCTTCCGTCAGCGCGGCCAGCCGGTCCGCTTCGCGGCGCAAACGCCGCTGCTCCAGCGCCTGTTCGATGGTCAGCAACAGGTCGTGATCGTCCCACGGCTTGTTCAGGTAGCGATACACGCCGCCTTCGTTGACGGCCTGCACGACCGACGCGATCTCCGCATAACCGGTCAGCAGGATGCGCATCGTGTCCGGGTACAGCGCCCGCACGCGGGCCAGAAATTCAGCACCGCTCATGCGCGGCATCCGCATGTCGGACACGATCAGGTCGACTTCGGTCGACGCCAGGATCTCGAGCGCGGCCTCGCCGCTGTCGGCAGTCAGGATGTCGTAATGCGCGGGACGGAACACGCGCTTGAGCGCCGACAGCACGTTCGGCTCGTCGTCGACCAGCAGGATCGACGGTGCGGGGCGTGCGTCGCCGGATGCCGCTGCCGCGTCGGGCGTTTCAATCGATATGGCATTCACACCGTTTGTTGCAGATGTCGTCATAATCGGCCTCGGATCAATTATTTGCATCTTCTCTCCCTGCAACATCGGCTTGTACGGCAGTTTTTATATCGGGAGAAACGCTGATACGTGCCTGTCAGCGGGTCTTGATTCCTTCCGCCCGCGTGGCCAGGAATCGCAGGTACTTGTCGTGCTCGTCCTCGAAGAGCTCCGGGCCGCCGCCCATGTAGGCGCGCATCAGTTCGTCCGCGGCGCGGTCGAGATTACCGAGTTCGAATTGGCACTGCCCGAGCCTCAGGTGCAGAAACAGACAGATCGGCCTTCGCCCTGGACAATTTGGCGACGGTCTCCGCCGTAGTGACGCGCAACCGCTGCCCGGCCTCGGTCAGCCGGCTCGGTATCGAGCCTCGCTCCACCAGCGGCACGCCCGCCCAGCTTTCGAGCGCCTGAATCCGGCGGCTGAACGCTGCTTGCGACACATGGCGCAACTCGGCGGCACGAGTGAAGTTGCCGGTAGCGGCCAATGCCAGGAAATCCTGCAGGAGCTTCATATCCGTAAAAAACAGCGATGCACGATCAGAGGTGATGCGTGATTTGCATGGCATCGGCTCCGCCGCGGTCAACGTTCGTCGTGAGCATTGCGATGTTTGCATAGAATCGGTCTTTTGTCGCGGCATCATCTTTTCATCACTTGGTCATGGTGCTGGCTCGCTAGGTCTATTGCAGGCTGGCGTTCAAGCTGACTTATATGCCCTTGCTTTCGATGCAGATCAAGTATTTCCCCGACGCGGTGGCCGGACAGGTAACAGGGATCATGAATTTTGGCGTGCAACTGTCCGGAGCCACGAGTGTCTGGGGCTGAAATTACGCTCCTTTTTTCACGAGCCGTGTAAACGTCGCAGAGACGTCCGCCCGCTGCCATTGAACGATATTGCCATCATGTTGCAGCACTTTGTCCATCCAAGTTCCAAAGTTCTACAACTGTTCCTCTATCGACTGACATGCCTCTCTGGAAAATTGTTGTGAAATTTTAACAAATTACAGTATTTGATTCAGTTGGTTTTTCGCTCGAGGATTATTCGGCATCGACGTTTATCCGCGATATGGCGCAGGATCACAATATCAGCAAAACGGTTGAGCTGATTCTCGCGTTAAATGACCCGAAGAATCCCTTTGAGTTACTTGCAATGTAGAACGAGCGACGGGGATCAATAATGGTCAAAAACGAACTATTGCGTACAAGATACCCTTCTACCCGTATAGCAACCATCCCGCGCTGAAGTTCATCGCTACATTGATAATTTGTATCACCGTACTGCCGGATATGCGCATGTCTTTGGTTGTGTCGGACGCCCGGGTAGTTGTCGTGTTATCCACCTGAAGATTTATACAAGGAGCGAAGCAAACCCTACTGAATTGTCCATTAATTTATAGTTAAAGGCATATTTTCGGAATTATAACATTCGCAATGCATTGATCAAATTTATGATAATTCTATCTATATTTTTATTACCACCCTATAGATTGTTGAATTTCATCTATCACCTGTCCATAGTGTCATTCAAATAGCGTTGGAGACGAATTCGTGAAGATCCGAAAAACATTTATTTTTGCAGCCATCTCGGCATCAACGATCTGCGCGTCTTTCGGTGCGTATGCGGAAGACCTGCTCGACGCCGTCAAAGCTCGAGGCACGTTGATGATCGGTATGGAGGGAACGTATCCTCCGTTCAATTATCGCGACTCCCAGGGAACACTCCAGGGCTTCGACATCGATATCGCCAGGGCGCTAGCCGCAAAGCTGGGTGTCAAGCCTGACTTCTATGCCGGAGAGTGGTCAGGGCTGATTGGCGGTCTTCAGGCCGGGAAATTCGATGTGGTGGTGAACCAAGTGACCATCACGGAGAAGCGACGGCAATCTCTTGACTTCAGCCCTCCATACGCGTACTCGTCAGTCCAAGTCCTAGAGAAAAATAGCGACAAGAACGAGTACCAAAGTCTCGATCAACTGAAGGGAAAGCGCGTTGCAGTCGCGCTGGGTTCTAACTTTGCCGACTTGGCCAAGTCGGTTCCCGGCATCGTCGTGCAGACTTACCCTGGAATGTCGGAGGCGCTCAGTGATGTCGTGGGCGGTAGAGCCGACGTGTACCTGAACGACCGGTTGTTGGTTCCTTATCTCATCAAAACCTCAAACGTGCCGATTCGTGGCGGCGGCCTTTTGAAGAATACCAGCTATGACATCGGCATTCCTTTTCGAAAGGGAAATCCGAAATTCTCGGCTGCGGTAAACGAAGCGCTAACTTCAATGCGGAACGACGGCACGCTCGCCGCGATCTCAAAGAAGTGGTTCGGCGTGGATGTCAGCCGTCCGGTTGGCAATTAACGATGCTGGGCACCCGGAGGTGCGTCGTACGCTGGAGAGTGACAAGATGGATCGATTCGATTTGGTGGTCAATTCGGCCCCAGTGTTATTGATGGGTGTGCTGTTGACCGTTAAGTTTGCGGTCGCAGCGATGGCCTTCGGGCTCGTAGTCGGTATGCTCACCGCAGTATTGAGAATCAGCCGCAATCGCGGTCTGGGTCGGGTTGCACAAGCCTACGTCAGTGTCATGCGTGGCACGCCGCTTCTGGTGCAGTTGTTCGTCGTGTACTACGGATTGCCTGATGTCGGGATCTCTCTGTCGCCAACGATAGCGGGGATTCTGACACTGACGTTGAATGCCGGGGCTTATTTGTCCGAGAGCATGCGTGGCGCGATTCTGGGTATCCCGCGCGGCCAATGGAGCGCATCGCATAGCTTGGGGCTGACTTATTTCCAAACGTTGCGGTATGTCGTCGGCCCGCAGGCGCTGCGTCTTGCCGTTCCATCGATGGGCAATACGCTGATCAGCCTGATCAAGGATACGTCACTGGTTTCGGTGATCACGGTGACAGAGTTGCTTCGTTCTGCCCAGGAGATCATTGCAACGACATTTCAGCCGTTGCCGTTGTACATCGCTGCAGCAGCGCTGTATTGGGTGCTCAGCTCGCTGTTGGCGGCTGTTCAGAATCGTTTGGAAGGGCGCCTTGCTTTGCAGAGCCGTCACTAAGATCGCGCAGGAATCGCTGCCGGCCATGGAGCAACTTTTCAGATCGGGAGACGCAACGTGATTGATATCGACAACGTTTCAAAGTGGTACGGCCAACATCGTGTACTGGATAGCTGCACGACGGCCGTTCAAAAAGGCGAGGTAGTGGTAATCTGTGGGCCCTCGGGATCCGGAAAATCGACGCTGATCAAGACCATCAATGGGCTGGAAGGATTCCAGCAAGGTTCGATAACCGTCGACGGCGTCAGTGTGGGACACTCGAAAGCAGACCTCACGTCACTGCGCACCCGAGTGGGAATGGTTTTCCAGCATTTCGAGCTGTTCCCCCATATGAGCATTCTTCAGAACCTCACGTTGGCACAGATGAAGGTGCTTCATCGGTCCCGCGAAGAATCCTACTCGAAGGCGATGACGTTGCTCGATCGGGTGGGTCTCAAATCGCATACACATAAGTACCCTGGGCAGATGTCGGGCGGGCAGCAGCAGCGTGTTGCTATCGCGCGTGCATTGTCGATGGACCCGACGGCGATTCTGTTCGACGAGCCTACATCCGCGCTAGATCCCGAGATGATCAACGAAGTGTTGGACGTCATGATCGAGCTTGCGCAAGAAGGAATGACGATGATCTGCGTGACGCATGAGATGGGTTTTGCACGCAAGGTCGCGGATCGTGTGCTTTTCATGGATGCGGGCGTTATCGTGGAGGACTGCGTCAAGGACAGCTTTTTCGATATGCCTCGATCGGAACGGGCGCGGGATTTTCTGGCGAAGGTCCTGCATTGACGTGGATAGGGACCGCGGAAGAGGACGACGGATTCGTCAGCGTTACTTCTGAAGCACAACAAGGCAAATCAGCAATGGAATATCGTGCGGTCATCACGTGCAAGCCCGGGTTCGCAGGTTGTTGCGAAACAGAGTGGATTGTGCATGACACCGTCGGCTAGCGGCGCATTGAGCTTGCAGGCCTGCGCGTCGTCCAATAGCAACTGGACGACGCCGGGAAAGAGCTTCGACTACTAGACATCCTGATGTGAGGACACCGAGCGACGCCTGCATTTCTGGCGTCGTTCGGTATCCTTAGTACTACGTGCAACGGTTCTCGATCGTGTTGCAAAACGGTACTAAGCGAGAGCAGCGCAGGCGGTTCTCAGTAAGGCCATGCCCTCAGAAAGAACGGGAATCGCACCGGCGAATGACACGCGAAAATACCCTGGTGCGCCGAACGGTGCGCCAGGCACAACCCCGACCCCGTACTCGTCCAGCAGATATCGGCAAAATTCCTCATCGGTCCACAGACATTCGCCAGCCTCGGTTGTCTTGCCCATCAGCTCCTTCCAGTCGACAAGCGCGTAGAACGCCCCCTTCGGGGCGATGCAGGAAAGTCCGGGAATGGCGTTGAGGTCCCGAATCACCAGTTCGCGCCGCTCGGCGTATTCCAGCCGGTACCGTTCGACCACGTCCTGCGGCCCCCGTAGTGCTTCGACCGCCGCGGCCTGCGCGATCGAGCAGGCGCATGACGTGGACTGGCTGATGATTGCGACGATCGCCTGCATGAGCGCAGCGGGTCCAACCGCGTAACCGATGCGCCAGCCAGTCATCGCATAGGCCTTCGAAACGCCGTTCACCGTCAGCATGCGGCTGCGCAGATTCGGGCGTATCTGGGAAGGCGTCACGAACTTCACGTCGTCGTAGACAATGTGTTCGTACATGTCGTCCGCCATCAGCCAGACATGCGGATGATTCTCGAGAACGACCAGAAGAGGCACATAGTGTTCGAGTTCGTAAACCGTTCCGGACGGATTCGAAGGTGAATTCAGCAGCAGCCATCGCGTTCTGGGCGTGATCGCTTTTTCGAGATCGTCCGCGTGCAGGCGAAATGCGTCCTCTGGTCGGGTCGGCACCACAACGGCCGTCGCTCCCATCATCTCGATGATGTCGATATAGCTGCCCCAATAGGGGGCGGGCAAAATGACCTCGTCTCCCCGTTCGAGGGTCGCAAAGAGCGCCATGAAGATCAGTGTCTTGGCGCCGGGTGCGATGACGATCTCGTTGAGTTCGATTTTCAGGTCATAGTCGCGGTGAAACTTGTGCTGGACCGCTTCCTTCATGGCGGGGCTGCCGTCCGGCGCCGTATAGTGAGTGTCGCCTGCCTGAATAGCGCGAATCGCCGTCTCCTTGATATGGTCAGGCGTGTCGAAGTCCGGTTCGCCGACATGCAGGCCAATGACTTTTTTTCCATTGCGCTTGCGCTCCGCCACCGCCGCCATCACGCGGGAAATCGCCGAAGGTCCGGTCTTGCCCATATGACTCGACAGATGCAGCAGCGAACGCGAAACGATGTTTGGTACGTGGGTCATGATCGATCCGGAAATTGGAATTCTGTACGCACGCTGCTTGATACACGTGCGCCGCACCTTTGAATTTATATGCAATCCTTACCGCTTGAGCGTCGTGCGGCGACAGGCTTGCCAAATATATGACCGGCAGCGGCGAACTGCATCGCTGGCGTATCGACGCCGACGATTGCGCCGCCGCTTCGGTCAAACCATCAGTTCGATCAGGAACGGGCCCTCCCGCCCGAAGCTTCGGGCCATCAGGTCGGCACATTCTTCCATCGTGGTCGCGCGTGCCGCCTCGACGCCAAGGCCGTCGGCGATCTTCGTCCAGTTGAGCGCCGGGTTGCCGAGGTCGAGCATGCTCATGGCGGTCGGGCCAGGTGTCGCGCCAACGTTCCGATATTCGCCGACGAGAATGTTGTACTTGCTGTTGTTCAGCAGGATCGTCGTGCACGGGAGACGCTCCCGAGCTTGCGTCCATAGCGCCTGCAACGAATACATGGCCGAGCCGTCGGCTTGCAAACTGATCACCCGACGGTTGCCACGCGCACCCATGGCGGCGCCCGTCGCAACCGGCAGACCATCGCCGATTGCGCCGCCGGTCAGCTGAAGCCAATCGTGCGGCGCAGCGGCATGCGTATGACGGTAAAACGAACGGCCGTAGGAAATACTTTCGTCGGAGACGATCGCGTCGTCGGGCATCAGCGCGGCCAGCGTGCGCGCCAGGCCTTCAGGGGTCGGCGCGCCGCTTGCGATCTCCGGACGTGGGCCCGGGTCGGGCATCGCTGCCACTGGCGCGTTCAGCGCGTCGACCAGTGCCTGCAATGCGGCTTCGGGATCTTGGTCATAGCGCGACAGGACATGCAGTTGCGCATGCGACGGATATTGCCTGGACGGCTTGTCCGGGTAGGCGAAAAAGCCGACGGGCGGCTTCGCGTTGACGAGAATGATGTGGTCAAAGCTGGCGAGCGACTCGATGGCGTGATCGGTGCCGTACGGTACGCGTTCGACCGGAAGCCGCCCCTGGCCGCGCGCGAGGCGTCCGTTTACAAAGTCGTAACGAACGGCCGCACCGGTGGCCCGCGCGATGCGCCATGCAAGCGCCTGCGATTTGGCGAGCACGCCGCGCCCGGCCAACAGGATCAGCACATTCTTGCGCTCGCGCAGCACGCGCGCGGCTTGTTCGACTGCGAACGGATCGATCGCCGGCGCGACCGGAACGACGAGCGCTTCGGCCACGACGCCGCCCGCACTCCACGATGCATCGGCCGGCAGGATCATCGTGGCGATCTGACCTGGCGCGGTGCGGGCCGCCTGCACCGCGCTGGCTGCATCATGTCCGACCTCGGCCGAGCTGCCGCTCGTGCGCACCCAACTCGACACCGTGCGCGCGAGGCTGTCGGTGTCCGCCGTCAACGGCGCATCGAACTGGCGGTGATAGGTCGCCTGATCGCCGACGATGTTGACGATGCCGCTGCGTGCACGCCTCGCGTTGTGGAGATTTGCGAGGCCGTTGGCAAGGCCGGGACCACAGTGCAGCAACGTGCAGGCTGGCTTTTCGGCGATCCGGTAGTAGCCATCCGCCATGCCGGTGACGACGTTCTCCTGCAGGCCCAGCACGCAGTGCATGCCGGGGATCTGATCGAGCGCCGCGACGAAATGCATCTCGCTCGTACCGGGATTCGCGAAACAGGTGTCGACACCCGACTGCAACAGCGTTCTTACCAGACTTTCCGCACCATTCACCAAGAACTCCTTATGTGTGGGTGATGCCGTGATGATGAAAAGATGATGCCGCGACAAAAGACCGATTCTATGCAAACATCGCAATGCTCACGACGAACGTTGACCGCGGCGGAGCCGATGCCATGCAAATCACGCATTGAACCGCCCCGGGAATGTAGGAGACTTCGGATCCTGGCTGTCACCTTTGATCGTGCATCCCTATTTTTATGGATACGAAGCTCCTGCAGGATTTCCTGGCATTGGCCGCTACCGGCAACTTCACTCGTGCCGCCGAGTTGCGCCATGTGTCGCAAGCAGCGTTCAGCCGCCGGATTCAGGCGCTCGAAAGCTGGGCGGGCGTGCCGCTGGTGGAGCGAGGCTCGATACCGAGCCGGCTGACCGAGGCCGGGCAGCGGTTGCGCGTCACTGCGGCGGAGACCGTCGCCAAACTGTCCAGGGCGAAGGCCGATCTGTCCGGAGCCGCGCCGCGTCAACAAGAACACATTCGGGTTGGGATCAGCTCGTCGCTGGCCACGCTGTTTTTGCCGCAGTGGTGGTCAGCGTGGACTCGTGACATCCAGTTGACCGCTGAAGTCATGGTCGGCGATATCTATGATCTTGTGACGGCGCTCGCGTCGAATCACGTCGACATCCTGATCACATACGAATGCAACGAATTGCCGCTGCCGTTTTCACCGGAGCGCTACGAGTCGAAGTGGATCAGAGGCGACTGCCTAAAACCGTTCGCATCCCGGCAGTGGATCCAAGAAAAGGGCGTTGTCTGGCCGGGCACGGCTGCTGCCCCCATTCCACTGTTGATGTGGACGAGGGGTCATTATATGGATCGGCTCGTCGAGCGCGTCATCGAAAAAGCGCCGTTTCCGCTGATCGGGACGAGAGTATTCGAGAATCGCTCGCTCGAAGTGCTCCACGCGATGACGTCCCACGGGCATGGGGTAGCCTGGATGCTTGAAACCCTGGTGCTGGCCGCCGGCAATGATTGCGTATCGCTGGGAGGCGCGGCCTGGAGCTTACCGATGTCGGTCCGGGCATTTCGCGAGATAGAGAACGCGAATCCTGCGCTGGAGTGCCTGTGGCAAATGCTTCCGCATAGCACGTGAAAGCGAGGCAGGGTCATCGATTTCATGCGCGGGCTTGGCGTTCAGCCAGAGGCTTGGGCGCCTTTCGCCGAAGGTCGCAACAACCTGTTCGACAACGCGCAACTCGTGGCGATTGCGCAGCGCCACGGCAAGACCGTGGGACAAGTCGTGCTGCGATGGGTGGTTCAGCGCGGAATCGTCGCTCTGGCAAAGTCCGTGCGAAAAGAGCGAATGCTGGAAAACCTGGCCGTCTTCGACTTCGAACTATCCGAGGAAGACATGCAGGCCATCGCAACGCTGGAGACTGGCACGAGCAGTTTCTTCTCCCATCGCGATCCGGCGATCGTGAAGTGGATGAGCGAACGGAAGCTCGGCCTCTGACGCGCAATCGGGGGCCGTCCGGCCAGTCAAACGGGCGGCCCCATCACCGGAAGCGATGACGCGCATGCGTCGAGTTCGCTGCCCTCGGACGACACGTAACCTTCCCTTCCGCGGACCCAACGTTCGCGAACGCACGCAACAGAACCGACGTTCAACCTGAAACAGCAAGGGACCGTTCCGGCACGACAATAGTCGTGCCGTTACGCGTGAACAAACCGTCGTACTGCGCTCAGGCTTCGGCCTTGAGGCTCGTCAACGTCTCTACGGCGCTCATCGTGTCACCGCCCAGGAATCGCGCCCGGCCGACGTCCTGCCCGCTCGGACGAAATGGGAAATGCTCAGAGGGACAGTATCCGCCTTGGCACTCGAACGCGTCTTCCGGGCGGCGCCCAGGATCGGACGCAAGTGCTCATAAAAGCACTCAAGCTGTCGCGCATCGGATGCCAATCGCTCAAGATCGAGCGCCTTCTCGAGAATCGTCCGCGCAATATGAAAACGCTGAAGTCCGCGCCCCACGCGAACCTGAAAGACCACGCCATCGCTGTTGTGCGGCACTCCTGCCCAAACAAGCGAACCGCTATCCATGAAGCCTCCGAAAAATCGCAATCGTCACATCAATATGCCAGCAAGCTCTCGCGGCGCATATTGGTATTTCAAAATTGTGACGCTTGAGGCATCGGTATTTTTACAGCAACCCGAATATTGCGATGCAACAAAAATGCCCGTAGACTGGGTTCGCACCTTCGATGCAGTTGCCCCGCAGTCGCTCCATGACGGGAGAGCACGCCATGACGACTTCTTCACCAGCACGGAGCCACACGCCCCCCGCCCTCCACGTATTCGAACAAGATGGGGGTTGGCATTGGGGCATCACGGTTCCTCGCCCGACGGGATGCGGCTTCAAACTGATCGCATTCAGTGAGCACATCTTTTCCGCTGAAGACACTGCCCAACGCGACGGCGATCGAGCGCTGGCCTCCATCGTGGCGAGCGACGAGTACTGAACTCGGCGTATCGGGCAGTCGCACGCTCCTTGAGTTTTCACATCCGGATGCAATACTCCTATCACCCTTCGATGCAAGACCACCTACCGCGCGCCATGACCGACTCAGCCACTTGTCTGACATACCCGGTCGTCTGCGACGATCTGAGCCTGTCGTTCTCTGCCTATGGCACCGGTTGGGGGTACGTTGCAATCAAGCTCCCGGCGGACGTCATTCGAGAAAAGCTCGACGCAAACACGGCTACACCCGAGCAATTGCTCACCGCGTTCGAAAGCAATCGCGGGAAGATCGCTGTCGCGATCAACCGACACGCATTACCGAACGACGGCCGGCACATCCAGCTCGGCAAATCAGACTTCTAGATCAGAACCAGCATGTGGGCGGCGCATGGATCTTTACCTGTTGCCTGAGCCGACAACCTGGGTCGCCAATTCCGGGCTGCCTGCCGGCTGCGGCTATGCGCGCAGCGGCAGGTGACACAACGATGTCGTCGCAAGTCGCGAAGTAGTCATAAGCCGGCAGTAGCGTGTGGACCAGCATGCCGATAGTAGACGGGAGGTGTTACATGAACATCCGGATCCTGGTTCCCTGCACCCTTGCGCTCGTTGCCATCGCCGCACAAGCTGCCGATATCACCGGCGCAGGCAGCACTTTTGCCGCACCGATTTACACGAAATGGGCCGATGCGTACAAGAAGGCGGGCGGCGGCAAGGTCAACTATCAAGGCATCGGTTCGTCGGGCGGCCTGAAGCGGATCGTCGCGAAGACGGTCGATTTTGCCGGTTCGGACGCGCCGCTGAAGGATGACGAACTCGCGAAGGAAGGCCTGTTCCAGTTCCCGACGGTGATCGGCGGCGTGGTGCCGGTCGTCAACGTGCCGGGCGTGAAGTCGGGCGAGCTGACGCTGTCGGGCCCGCTGCTCGGCGACATCTACCTCGGCAAGATCAAGAAGTGGAACGACCCGGCGATCGCCGCGCTGAACCCGAAGGTCAAGCTGCCGGATACGGACGTCGCGGTGGTTCGCCGCGCTGACGGCTCGGGCACCAGCTTCATCTGGACGAACTACCTGTCGAAGGTCAACGGCGAGTGGAAGTCGAAGATCGGCGAAGGCACGACGGTCAACTGGCCGACGGGCACGGGCGGCAAGGGCAACGACGGCGTCGCGGCCTTCGTGCAGCGCCTGCCGGGCGCGATCGGCTACGTCGAGTGGGCGTACGCGAAGAAGAACAACATGACCTACACCGCGCTGAAGAACTCGACGGGCACGGTGGTCGAGCCGAAGACGGAAACGTTCAAGGCCGCGGCTGCCGGCGCGAACTGGTCGAAATCGTTCTACCAGATCCTGACGGACGAGCCGGGCAAGGACGCATGGCCGGTCGTCGGCGCGACGTTCGTGCTGCTGCACGCGAAGCAGGACAAGCCGGAACAGGGCACGGAAACGCTGAAGTTCTTCGACTGGGCATTCCGCAATGGCAACCAGGCCGCCACGGATCTCGACTACATCTCGCTTCCTGATCCGGTCGTGTCCGAAATCCGCAAGCAATGGAAGGCGAAAATCAAGGACGCCTCCGGTAAAGCGCTTGTGGACTGAGATCGCCGGGTGGGGCGCGATATCGACCGCGTACGTCGCTTGGCGAAGCGGGAGCGTCCCTTCAAAAATCCGTCTCAAATGTCCGTTTGAGCAGCAGCTGTTGGTCGTGATCATCGGAAGCCGGGCGAAAGACGAGCTTTCGGTGTTCCCGTCAAAACACGCCCGGAATCAACCGGTACCGAACTTTCGTCTTGTACGCGCGATAATCCGCATCCTCCGACAACACTCGCTCCTCCATACTGATTCGCCCGATCTGCAACAGCATCCAGATGCTGATCACGAGCAAGTTTCGAGTACTGAAGTTTGCGAGCAGGAAACCGATTTCGGACAACAAGTAACCGGCATAGATCGGGTGACGCATGAACCGGTACGCACCGGTCGAGACCACCCCGCGATTGGCTGGCAGCAGACCGAACGAGCGCCCCAGCGACAGCTTCGCGAACAGCTGCCACGCAATCCCGCAAATTTGCCAGCCTCCTCCGGCCCACTCCGGAATCAGTTGTGTACTGGCGGTCAACTGATACGTGAGGCAGTAGAACGAACCGCCAAGAGAAAAGCACATCGCGACGGGATGCCAGTCGCGCCGCGTCGGCAAATTCGCAAAGGCTGACATTCCGACGGTCAGTACTGCGGAGACCAGCAGCAGGAGCAGCGTGATCCGACTCGGATCCAATCGCCACGGCAGGTAGATCAGATAAGCAAATACGCCCAGCACGGTCACCGAAGACACGCGAGCGCCAAGCTCGATCAGACTGATCCGCTTCGACTCCCCTCCGACAGCTGTCGAGTGCGGCACTAGCGTACTCTGCGCGCACGCTCCCCGCACCCCTGCATCCTGTATGGCCTGTGCCTGCTTCATCTTATTTATCCGTAATTTATTGCGGATTTTTTATATTGCCGAGTCAGACTAGCATGCCCTCTCCATTGAAGAGTGCCCAAGTTGCAATTTTGTGGGGGTGATTAGTGTAAGTCCCGAGGGCAACGCTCGAATAGCGAGCCCGAAGGGCTGGGTTGCGCGGCCTGCCAAACAGTTCGCGGCTCGTATCGTTCTCCGGGCGGACGAGATCATCCCCGCTCTCCGGCAATTGGTTGGCTTGTATCCCGGACGACATGGGTGCCGAGTGAAAGCCACGCACTTCGTGGTCATGATCGAAACCGAACAATGGTGCGACGCCGCGAACTTCGCACCGGCACCCTTTGCGCTGCAGCCGCTGCGTGGCCAATCTACCCGCGTTCCAGGCATACCCTTGGCAGCAGCGACATCTGTCGAAAGGCAACTTCACTGTCGCGCGTCTGGGCCGCGGGTAAACTCGGCCACCGCCGACGGCCTGCTTTTCGTCGACTTCGGTCAGGGCTTCACCTCCCCTTGCCTGGAGCCCAGGGTCGCAGCAATGCGGCTTTGCGCAGCGACGAGTTGGTCATCCGTGGTCGCCACCAGCCACAGACGTGTCTGCTCCTCGATCTGGCGGTTGTGGTCCTTCAACGGGCCCATCGCGGCAGCGGCCTTCCAGACCACTGGGCCGATTCGGCTTTTCCTGCCCGACGGCGCGCCTACCAGCAGGCAGTAAGGCCCCAGCGGAAGCGATACGAACGGAAGTGCCGGACTGGCGCGCACGCGCCAGTCAATGAAGGGCGTGTCGCCGATAAGCAGCGGCATGGGCAGGCCGTGGAGCACGCTGAAATCGTACAGCGCCAGTTGCTCCCGCATGCCGACGTAAATACGCCGGATGTCGCCGACAACCGCCGCGCGGATCTCGTCATCGAACATCGGTTCCTGCGCGTAACGAGCAAATGCCTTTCGAGCCTCCCATTGATATGCGCTGAACAGGCCAATCTCCACGCAATCCTGCACTGCGCGCTGAACATCCGCCACGGAACCGGCTTCCTCTGGCTTACCCAACTGAGCAGCCCGCAAAAACCGGGCAAGTCCTGCCTCGTGGATCGCAGGACGATCCGCGGATGCATCGTCGTCAGCGCCGTTGCCGAGGGGCACGTAGACATATTCCTCGGCTGCGAAATGCGATTTCTTGCCTTCATCAAACTTGATTTCGCCATCAACGCAGTCCAGATAGCGAGTCCCGATTCGACCATGCTCCCAAACCCAATTTTTCAGGAACGGACGTAGTGGATGCGGCCTGTCGTGATCGGTCATTGAATCCTCCAAGTTGCCCAGTATAGTTCCAAGTTGTCGATTGTTCCGTGGAGGGCATGGCGATCGATCAAACCGATGGATCAGCGCTTTCCAATCAGCCGAGCGGAGCCCTGCGAGCTCGGCAGCGACCAGCACACTTGAGAAAGCATTTGCAGAATTGCTGAGCTCGCGGCCAGTTGTCGTGCCCAAGATTTCCTCAGATTGCCTTCCTCTCCCAAGGACGATGCTTGAGATGTCGTTGGGCGTACCAAAGTGCTGACTCGATTCGCGGCGCCCACATCCCGTAGGAATTCGAGGGAATAACTTGGCCGAGCCGTGCACGTCCCGAGCGCTTCGTCATTGAGGCAAAAGCACGACTCCCCCCATAGCTACGCCTCCAGTCGCCCCTCAGCATCCCAGTACGCCCATTTTTCAGCTTCCGTTCCGTGGTCGTAGTTGCCAAGCGCAGCCAGTTGTCCGTTTGGATGGAAATCCTTCCAGGCTCCGTGCTCAACTCCGTGTTCGTAGGTCCCTTCAGATGCGAGCGTACGGTCCTCTCTATAGGCGACAAAAGGACCGTGCCGAATCCATCGGCTCCCATCAGCAGCCAGGTATCTGCAATAGCGGTATCTAAGTGCACCGCTTGCATAAAAGACTTCTGCGATATCCAATTCCGCCATTGCGACATCCCCTTGAACCTACGCCAAGTCCTACGCTCACCCATCTTTGCCCGTTGGCTTGTCTCTGACGTACGGGGCGGCGAAGTCCGCATCGAAAGTGCCTCTCCAAGAACGCACGCGCATCGAGGAGGTGTAGTAATACTCGTAGTTTGCGCGTGGAATCTTGTCCGCTGGAACTGCGGCGCTTGAAAAAACCCCATCTCGTATGATTGAGTCGCCGGTGCAAATGTAAGAGACCACGACAAGTTTTTCGTCGAGTATCTTCCGGATGAACTCGATTGCACCGCCAGCCTCGTCAGCATTGCCCAACACGGAGAAAAAATGCCGATGGGTCGTCGCATAGAAAACCGTCACCTCCTCGTTGTATAAGGAAGAAACCTCCAAGGGACCACCTTTCGATGCCGCGAGCGACGGCACCAGAACTTTGAAGTAGTTCTCTCCAGCGTTGGCAACAATAGAAAGATGGCTCCTCCAGTTCGGGAAAACCGAGAGAAGGTCTCCCGCCATTTGGCGAGAGAAAGGCTCAAGCAGTTCGATCATGATGCCCCCGTAGCTTGCGTATAGAGCAGCGAGACTGCCGGCAATCCTACGCCACAAGTCGATCGACTCTGCTGCTGGCGGATCATGTCCGGCACCCGGCCGGTCACGATCTCCGACAACTGCCCGAACGGCGAACTTCGCGCAGGCACGTTCGAGCCGCTGGTAAACTCGGACTGCCAAGGCAACTTTTCCCGGTCACATGAGCACCCAACCCACCGCCGCACCTGCCAACGTCGCTCCAATGATGCAGCAGTACCTGTGCCTTATCTAATAAGGCTCTGATCGTAAGTTACGCTGCAAGCTACGCCACCGAATTCCTAAAGTATTGCCGTAATACGGCGACCGCCAGAAGGGGATCGTAGTATGTTCACGACAGCGTTTGTCGTTGAGGTTTCCGCAGCCGAACCTGCAGTCGCTGACCTGCGGCGCCGCTTCGATGCTTCCGCAAGCTTGGGGGTCCCGGCACATATCACGCTTCTGTTTCCGTTCATGTCACCCGACGAAATTACGTCGGACGTAATTCGACAATCCGAAAGCGCGTTGAGCCTTGTGCCATCGTTCGATTTTTCGTTGACGCAAATTGGTCGGTTTCCGACCACCACCTATCTCACCCCAGATCCTGTCGAGCCGTTCGTCGCACTGACAACTGCCCTGGTCAAACGCTTTCCCAAATATCGTCCGTACGGCGGCGTACACGATGGCACAATTCCGCATCTGACTGTCGCGCACGGAGACGCCGCAACAGCAAATTCCGCCGCCACCGCGCTGGAAGAACGTCTGCGCATTCTTGAGCCGATTCGAACACGATGTAGTTCCGTGTCTTTGCTTGAAAACTCCTCAGGATGTTGGAAACAGATGCGTGTATTCGATCTTCCCGCAATCAACATGCGGAGCCAGTAGACCGGGCCCCCGCCACGTCCGAAGACCTATTGAACGCCCCTGCCACACCGGTATTCCTCGGATAATCAGCAAGGTACGACGACTACTTGGGGCCAGCGCTTTCGGTATTGCTTTTCCGCTACACGCTTTCGATACGTATCAACACTAACTCGCTGCGGGTTGCGCCGAATGACCATCGAGAAAAGATCGTCCAGCCCATGCGGCGCAATAACGTCGACCGAGTCATCATCACGAAGCACGATCCCGACCGAGGTCGCAAATTCGGGCCAAGATGCGACTGCGTCTTCCAACGAACCAAGCGGTGGAACTGGATGACCAAAGGTTCGCTCGAACCAGAGGTGAACGGTGGCTTGATTGGTAACCTCCCACGGCACACCGGGAAGCATGTCGGTCAAACAACGCTTGAGGCTCGCGTCCCGCGCGGCGGAGAAATCGGTCGAGTCAAAGTAAGCAACATCGATGTCCGATAGCGCGGATGGCGTCCGAAACGCGTGCAGTTCATCCCACACGAGGTTGCGTATCACCCCGGCCCCGATACACCATGAGGATAGATTTAGGCTACGCGCGGCGACGAGTGCAGGCCAGAACCATGCCGATTGGCGCGCGATACTCGTAAGACGTGCTTCCAAGTTGGCTGCTGACATGGACGATTGCTCTCCATTAACGACGCGCTGACTGCCGTCCAAACAGCGCAAGATCCAATGGCGGACATCGGCGATCAGCTTGCCCGCCCCTTTCTGAACGATTGTCGTCCCATCCACGCGTCATCGTCCAACCGTTCGAGCAAGTGATCTGCCACTCGCCCTCACCGGCAACTGGCCGAATGACGAACTTCGAGTAGTCCCGTTCGGGCCGCTGGTAAACTCAGGCTGCCAAAGCAACTTTTCCCGATCACATGAGCACGCACCACGCCGCAGCACCTGCAACCGCCACTCCAATGATGCAGCAGTACCTGCGGCTTATCTGACAAGCCTCAACGAACAAACCTACGCCAATACCTACGCTCAACCTCGTGAAGTCACTACTCATTCTGGCCGCGTTTACGAGCTTGTCAGTCGTTTCGACAGCGCAAGCGCAGAGCACCGCGGCGCTCATTGGACTTTCAAAGGATCTATCGAGGCATATGAGTGGCCCGAACGGCGAGCATGGTTTAACTCGTGTCGAACTGCCACACTGCCTTCAGTTTGGCCTCGGATCTCGTGGGGATCTTCCGCCTCCAAATCAATATCATTTCGTAGATTTTAATCATGCGCAAAATGCGACCGTTGGCACGCGCGACGTGACGTTTACGATGCCATCGATACCTTTGCCCTGGTGCAAGCGGGGAGAAGGCATGTACTGATCGTCCGCCTCCGATATTTTGTGAATCTTTGTTCGCCGCCTGTCGTAGCAACAATTTGGGGACGCTTAGCTGCCGCTCGCCATCGACGACAACTAGCCGGATGGCGAACTTCGAGCAGCACCGCTTGGGCCGCTGGTAAACTCGGGGCAGCCAAAGCAACTTTTCCCGGCCACATGAGCACCCAACCCACCGCCGCACCTGCCAACGTCACTCCAATGATGCAGCAGTACCTGCGCACCAGCCCTGACGAGAGCGCAAACGAAGTGCAAAGCGATCATGTGCACCCGGATAGCATGGCGACCAACCATGAAGCAGGCACGCACCGCAACACGCAGCCCCCTACGGCCCGGTGATAAGCTCAACGTCGATGCACCCGTCAGCCCCGACCGCCCACCCGCCCCCAACGAGCTCCCTCATGCCCCTCGCCCCCGCCGTCCTCTCCGCCTTCACCCCAACCGGCAAGCTGCGCGCGTCGATCAATCTCGGCAACCCGATCCTCGCGAACCGCGACCCTGCAACAGGCGAACCGTTCGGTGTGTCGATCGACCTGGCGCGCGCGTTCGCGGAACGCCTGTCGGCCGAGCTGGAACTCGTCGTATTCGACACCGCCGGAAAATCGGTGCAGGCGCTGACCGAAGAGCGCGCCGATTTCGGCTTCTTCGCGGTCGACCCGCTGCGCGGCGAAACGGTTTCGTTCACCGCGCCGTACGTGCTGATCGAGGGTTTCTACCTCGTGCGCGACGCTTCGCCGATCCTCACGAACGCCGACGTCGACCAGCCGCACAACCGCGTGACCGTCGGCAAGGGCAGCGCGTATGACCTGTTCCTCACGCGCGAACTGAAGGCCGCGCAGATCGTGCGCGCGCCGACGTCGCAGGCCGTCGTGCAGACGTTCGTCGAACAGCAACTGGAAGTGGCGGCCGGCGTGAAGCAACAGCTCGAAGCCGATGCGGCAAAGACGGCAGGCCTGCGCCTGCTCGACGAGCGGTTCATGGTGATCCGGCAGGCGATGGGCGTGCCGAAGAGCCGCGGCGAGGCGGCCGCGGCGGCGCTGAACGAATTCGTCGAGGACATGAAGGCGTCGGGCTTCGTCGCCGATTCGCTGCGGCGGCACGGCATCACCGGCGCGTCGGTTGCGCCGTAACGCCGACCATCGCATCACCGTCGGGTCCGTCGATGACGCCTGTCGGCCGACGCGACCCGAGACAATCCTGTCCTCGTCCGGTCAGTCGCACAAGTAGCTGCCCTTTCGCGGATCCGGCATCGCGAACGACACCAGGAAGACCACTGCGCCGAGCGCCGCGACGTACCAGAAAAACACCGACTCGATGCCGGCGGACTTCAGCGACAGCGCCGCATATTCCGCCGATCCGCCGAATATTGCGTTCGCAATCGCGTACGGCAGGCCGACACCGAGCGCGCGCACTTCGGGCGGAAACAATTCGGCCTTCGCGATGCCGCTGATCGATGTGTAGAAACTCACGGCCGCAAGCGCTCCAACGATCAATGCGAACGCGACAAGCGGATCGTGCGTCGCTTTCAGCAGCGTGAAGAAGGGCACCGTGCCGACAGCGGCGAACAAGCCGAACAGCATCAGCGAGCGTCGCCTGCCGATCCGGTCGGACAGCGCGCCGAACGCCGGTTGCATCAGCATGAAGACGACGAGCGCGCCCGTCATGATCGCGCTGGCGGTCTTCGCGTGCATGCCGACGGTATTCACCAGATACTTCTGCATGTACGCAGTGAACGTGTAGAAGATCAGCGACCCGCCCGCGGTGAAGCCGATCACCGTCCACAACGCTCGACGATGCACGACGAGCCCTTTCAACGAGCCCGCATCGTCGCGACCGCGCGTACGAGCCGTCGTCGTTTCGTCGAGCGATCGGCGCAGAAAGATCGACACGACGGCGCCCACCGCGCCGAGCGCGAACGGAATTCGCCAGCCCCACGCGGCCAGTTCGTCGTGCGTCAGCCATTGCTGCAGCACGACCACCACGGCAAGCGCGGCAACCTGGCCGCCAATGACCGTCACGTACTGGAACGACGAAAAGAAGCCACGTCGACCGGGTTGCGCGATTTCGCTCATATAGGTCGCGCTGGTGCCGTACTCGCCGCCGACCGACAGGCCCTGCAGGCATCGGGCAACGACCAGCAGCGCCGGCGCGGCGGCGCCGATCTGCGCGTAGGTCGGCAACAACGCAATCGCGAACGAACCGCCGCACATCATCAGCACGGACATCACCATCGACTGCTTGCGGCCATGCCGATCGGCAATGCGGCCGAACAACCAGCCGCCGATCGGTCGCATCAGGAAGCCGGCCGCGAACACGCCGGCCGCATTCAGCAGTTGCGTGGTCCGATCGCCGGACGGAAAGAACGCATGCGCGAAATACAGCGAGCAAAACGAATAGACGAAGAAGTCGAACCACTCGACCAGGTTGCCGGACGATGCGCCGACGATCGCCCGGATGCGGCGCCGCGTGTCGGCGGACGTGGCCGTCGCATCGGACGGTACGGTGTTGGCTTTCATTGATGTCTCCTGTCCCGCGAAGTCCCGCTGCCGGTCTGACGCCGGGTCGGAATCTCCTCTGCTGGCGTGACGAGCGCGTGCGATCGCGCCCGCCGGTCGGTCAACGCATCACGAACGGATTCCCGGTCGGTGCGCCCGTGTTGATCCAGACGCTTTTGGTTTGCAGATACTCGTCGATCGCGTCGATGCCGTTCTCGCGCCCGAGCCCCGAATCCTTGTACCCGCCGAACGGCGACATGAAGCTCACCGCACGATACGTGTTCACCCACACGGTGCCCGACTCGATGCGCTCGGCCATCCGGAACACGCGACCGATATCGCTCGTCCACACGCCCGCGCCCAGCCCGAAGCGCACGTCGTTGGCGATCGCGACCGCCTCCTCCTCCGTATCGAAGCGGATCACGGACAGCACCGGCCCGAAGACCTCTTCCTGCGCGATGCGCATGCCGTTGTGCACGCCGGTGAAGATCGTCGGCTCGACGAACCAGCCGTCGCCGCACTCGGCGTGCGTGGCCGCATGGCCGCCGAGCGCGAGGTGTGCGCCCTCGTTGCGCGCGACGTCGATATAGTTCAGCACCTTGTCGTACTGCGGCCGCGTCGTGACGGGGCCGACCTGCGTGCCCGCGTCCATCGGATTGCCCATCCGCGCGGTGCGCGCCAGCGCCACCACGCGTTCGACGACCTCGTCATGAACCTTCGACTGCACGAGCAGCCGCGAGCCCGCGATGCAGGTCTGGCCGGTCGCCCCGAAAATGCCCGACACGGCGCCATTTACGGCATCGTCGAGATTCGCGTCGTCGAACACGATGTTCGGCGATTTGCCGCCGAGCTCGAGGCTCACATGCTTGAAATCGCGCGCGGCCTGTTCATTGATGCGGCGCCCGGTCGAATCGGCGCCGGTGAACGTCACCTTGCGGACCAGCGGATGGGCGACGAGTGCGCTGCCGACTTCGTTTCCGAAGCCGGTCACGACGTTGACGACGCCGCGCGGAAAGCCGACTTCATGCAGCAGCTCGACGAATTCGAGCGTCGATGCGGACGTGAACTCGGACGGCTTGATCACCGCGGTGCAGCCGGCCGCGAGCGCGGGCGCGAGCTTCCACGCGAGCAGCATCAGCGGCGAATTCCACGGCGTGATGATCGCGACCACGCCGAGCGGCTCGCGCCGCGTGAAATTGAAATAGCCCTTCTTGTCGAGCGGGATCGCGTCGCCCTGGATCTTGTCCGAGAGGCCGCCGTAATAGCGATACCACTGCGGCAGGTACGCAAGCTGGCCGCGCATTTCCGCGTACAGCTTGCCGTTGTCGCGCACCTCGATCGCGGCGAGACGCTCGGCCTCCTCGGCGATGCGATCCGCGAGCCGGCAGAGCAACTGGCCACGCGCGGTCGCGGACATTTCGCGCCATTCGCCGCCGACAAACGCACGATGCGCGGCACGTACCGCGAGCTCGGCGTCGGCTTCGTTACCGCGCGCGATTTCAGCCCATGGCTGGCCGGTAAACGGATTCTCGGTGTCGAACCATTGGCGGCCCTCGGGCTCGCGCCGTTCGCCGTCGATATAGTGAAGGTAGCGTTGCATGACCGGCTCGCTGACATCGGGGTGGATCTCCCGGGATCGATGCCGGATGCGTTCATCCAGCGATCCCGGAACGGATTGCGCCGCCATTCGACGAGATGCGCCGGGCGGCGGCGCGTGAATCGCGCTCAGAACGGCGCGTAGCCGAGCGCTTCGCGGAAGCGGTTCTTGATGTAGACGCCGTCTCGTGGCGGGAGCGCGCGCGGCGGCTCGTCCGCGCGGATGTGAACCTGCGCGAACACCGGCCCGCTGCGTGCCTTCACGCGCTCGACGATCTGCACGTAGTCGCGCTCGTCTCGAACCGCGAACGCGTCGGCCACGCCGAAACCCTTCGCGACCGCGACGAGATCCGTGCCGAGGCTCGAATGGCTCTGCTGCATGCCGGTTTCGCCGTAGTGGCCGTTGTCGAGAACGACAATCGCCAGGTTCTTCGGCTGTTTCGCGCCGATCGTGCCCAGCGCCCCGATGCCCATCAGCTGCTCGCCATCGCCGGTGACCACAACGACCGGCTTCGCCGGCTGCGCCAACGCGAGGCCCAGGCCGAGGGCGGCCGCGCCGCCCATCGCGCCCCACAGATAGAAGTTGCCGGCACGATCGCCGGCCGCGAATACGTCGTACGATGCCGAGCCGAGGCCGCTGACGACGAGCGCGTCCGGTGTGCCGGCCAGCAGGTTCTTCACGAACGCACGGCGATCGATCGTCTTGTTGTCTTGCACGCTCATTATTTCCGCTCCCACTTCTTGCGACCGATCAGGCTCTGCGACAACAGCACGGCAACCTGCTCGCCGGCTTCGAATGCGGCGTCGAACCCCGCACCGACGATTTCCTCCACGTCCTCCGGGCGATCCGCGCGCATCACCGTGATGCCCATCAGCTCGAGCGCGGCCTGCGTCGTCTTGCCCATCGGGCCCTGCCACGGATTGAATTCCGCGAATTCGCCGCGCATCGTGACGACGGTGAAGAACGGAAAATTGCAACTGCGCAACAGCGAGAACATGTTCACGCAGTTGCCCACGCCGCTGCTCTGCATCAGCAGCGCCGCGCGCTGGCCGCCGAGCCATGCACCGCTCGTGAGCGCCACCCCCTCTTCCTCGGTGGTCAATGCAATCGCCTCGATCTCGTCGTCCGCGATGGCGCGACGGATCACCTCGGTATGCCCGGCGTCCGGCACATAGGCAACCTGCCTGACGCCGCCGGCCTTCAGGACCGAAAAGACGGACGCCTGCCACGCCGGCTCGTGTCCCGTTGCTGTGCTCATCGGATACGCTCCTTCACAAAGTTGTTTCAGAAATCATAAAATGCAATTACTCCCATCTAGAAATAGAGTTTTCTGATACTTGGATCACAATTCGGCATGGACATCAAGCAACTGCGCGCGCTGCTGGCGGTCGCGGAAACCGGCAGCGTCACGCGTGCGGCCGACGTGCTGCACATCGTTCAGCCTGCCGTGTCGCGCCAGCTGAAGCTGCTCGAGGAAGACGTCGGGATCGCGCTGTTCGAGCGCGGTCGATACGGGATGGAACTGACGGAATCCGGCGAGATTCTCGCCGGGCATGCGCGGCGCGCGCTGCTCGAACTCGATCGCGCGCGGGCGGAAATCCAGCCGTCGGACGCACGGATTTCCGGCGTCGTGACGATCGGCCTGCTGCCGAGCACCGCGGATTTGCTGGCCGGACCGCTGCTGACCGAGGTGAAGGCCCGGCATCCGGCGGTCAGCCTGCGGATCTCGGTCGGCTATGCGGGACATTTGCGCGAATGGCTCGAATCCGGCGAAATCGACGCGACGTTGCTGTACAACCCGAAAGCCGCCCCGACCATTCAGGTACAGCCGCTACTCGGCGAGAGCCTGTGCGTGGTCGGGCCGCCATCGTCGCCGCTCTCGCCCGACCGGCCGCTCGCGCTCGCGGACATCGCCGCATGGCCGATGATCCTGCCGAGCGCGCCGCACGGCATTCGCAACATGCTGGAACAGGCGCGCCCGGGAAGCGGGGCAACGCTGAACGTCGTCGCGGAAACGAATGCGATGAGCGTGCAGAAAAATCTCGTCGCGCGCGGACACGGCTTCACGATTCTGCCCGGCATCGCGGTCACGGAGGATGTTGCGCGTGAAGAACTGCGGGCGGCGCCGCTGTCCGATCCGGGGCTTCAGCGCACGATCGTGCTGGCATTGCCGAATACGCGCAGGATCGCGGCGGCCGTGCGAGCCGTCACCGCGCGACTCGTCGACGTGATGCGCGCGTCGGTCGAACACGGAGACTGGCCGTCCGCGCACTGGCTCGCGGAATGAGCCGGCGCGTGCCGCGCGTCATGACGGCGAGGAATCGTTCGCGCGCAGCGTGATGCCGGTCCACGTTCCGCTCGCGGCCAATTCGCCGATCAACTCGACGATCGTTTGCCGCACGGCCAGCGCGGCAGAATTCACGGGCGACGTGGTCGACCAGCACAGGCTCGCGGGCCGCCGGATCTCCGGATCGACGATCCGGCGCATTTTCGGCCGGTTCGACGGGTCGCGCAGCGCCATCGCCGACGCGGGCAGGATCGTGCACGCCATGCCCGACTGCGCGAGCGATATCAGCGTCGGCAGCGAATCGACATCGGCAATGATGTTGAGCGGCACCTCTTCGCGGGCAAACGTGCGCTCGAGCAGCAAGCGCAGCCCGTTCTGCACGCCGGGCGCAACCAGCGGCACGCCGGCGAGCGATGCCAGGCTGCAGGTGCGCGCACGCGGCGCCACGGCGCCGCCCGGCTCGCCGAGCAGATGCAGCACTTCGTCGAACAGCGGCATCGCGGTAATCCCCGTCGTGTTCGACTCGCGGAACAGGATCGCGAGATCGAGCCGCCCGTTCGCCAGCAACTCGTTGATGAACCCACTCATGCTTTCGACGTACTGCAGCCGGATGCCCGGATAACGTTCCCTCACGCGTTCGAACAACGGAACCGCGAGGATCGATGTCATCGTCGTCGGAAAGCCCACTGCGACGGTGCCCGACTCGCTGCCCGCGCCTTCCCGCACTTCCTGACGCAGTTGCTCCATCTGATGGAGCACGAGCCGCGCATGCCGGTAGAGCGCTTGCCCCGCCGCGGTCGGTTTGACGCCCTGGGGGCTACGCACCAGCAGCGTGACGCCGATGTCGTCTTCGAGCTTCGCGATTTGCTGGCTCAGCGACGGTTGCGCGACGAACAATTTTTCGGCCGCCTTCCCGAGGCTCCCGTATTCGACGATGCTGACAAAGTAACGGAGCTGGCGAATGTCCATGGCGGTTCGGGCGACGCGAAAGTCATAGGATACCCCTATGACCGGCACATTCAAACGGTATTTCCGCTGCGCTTGCGCTTCCCATACAGTCGCCTCTGGCCTAGTAAAAACAGCCGGCCTGCCCGGCGATGGAGGTGACAGTGAATGCTCCCCGGTCGCATCCCAGCGACGATGTCAAACAGGTCGCGACCGACCTGATCAGCGCCGAACGTGCCGTCGCCTTCGCGGCCACGCTCGACCATCCGATCGTTCCCGCGGCCGGCGATGCGCTGCTGCCCGCATGGCACTGGCTGTATTTCTGGTCGATCGCGCAGCAGGCCGAGCTCGGCCCGGACGGCCATCCGCGCAAGGGCGGCTTCCTGCCGGACCTCGGGCTGCCGCGGCGCATGTGGGCCGGCGGCCGGCTGACGTTCGAACGCCCGCTGACGATCGGCGCGATCGCGACGCGCACGTCGCGCGTGCTGTCGATCGAACGCAAGGAAGGCCGCAGCGGCACGCTCGGCTTCGTCACGGTCGAACACGTGATCGAGTCCGCCGGCGCGGTTGCGATCCGCGAAGAACACGACATCGTCTATCGCGGCGCGGCCGCACCCGGCGCCGCCGCGCCCGCGCCGCAGGCCGCGCCCGATCATGCGCAATGGCAACGCGACATCACGCCGGACGAGGTGCTGCTGTTTCGCTACTCCGCGCTGACGTTCAATGGCCATCGCATTCACTACGACCGGACCTACGCGCGCGACGTCGAAGGCTATCCGGACCTCGTCGTGCACGGGCCGCTGATCTCGACGCTGCTGCTCGACCTCGCGGCGCGCTCGCTGCCCGGCGCGACCGTTCGCGAATACGCATACCGCGCGGTGCGGCCGACGTTCCTGGGCAACACGTTCAGCGTGTGCGGTCGCGTTGCCAACGACGGCACGACCGTCGAACTCTGGGCGAAGGACCACGAAGGCTGGCTGACCATGTCCGCCCGCGCGACCCTCGCGTGACCCTTCCCGACGATTATCCCGATACCCGTGATGAACCACCATACTGACGCTTACCAAGACATCCGTGAAGCCGTTCGCGACCTGTGCGGCGAGTTTTCCGCGGAATACTTCCGCAAGATCGACGAAGAACGCGGCTATCCCGAAGCGTTCGTCGACGCACTGACGAAAGCCGGCTGGCTCGCCGCGCTGATTCCGCAGGAATACGGCGGCTCCGGCCTCGGTCTGACCGAAGCATCGGTCATCATGGAGGAAATCAACCGCGCGGGCGGCAACTCCGGCGCGTGTCACGGCCAGATGTACAACATGGGCACGCTGCTGCGCCACGGTTCGGCCGAGCAGAAGCAGCGGTATCTGCCGAAGATCGCGAGCGGCGCGCTGCGCCTGCAGTCGATGGGCGTGACCGAACCGACCACCGGCACCGACACGACGAAGATCAAGACGACAGCGGTACGCAACGGCGACCGCTACGTGATCAATGGCCAGAAGGTCTGGATCTCGCGCGTCCAGCACTCCGACCTGATGATCCTGCTCGCCCGCACGACACCGTTGTCGGACGTGAAGAAGAAGTCGGAAGGCATGTCGATCTTCATCGTCGACCTCCATCACGCGATCGGCAACGGGATGACGGTCCGGCCGATCCCGAACATGGTCAACCACGAGACGAACGAGCTGTTCTTCGACAACCTCGAAATCCCCGCGGAGAACCTGATCGGCGAGGAAGGCCAGGGCTTCCGGTACATCCTCGACGGACTGAACGCCGAGCGCACGCTGATCGCGGCCGAATGCATCGGCGACGGCTACTGGTTCGTCGACAAGGTGTCGCAGTACGTGAAGGATCGCGTCGTGTTCGGCCGCCCGATCGGCCAGAACCAGGGCGTGCAGTTTCCGATCGCCCGCTCGTTCGTCAACGTCGAGGCCGCCAGCCTGATGCGTTTCGAGGCCGCGCGCCGGTTCGACGCGCACGAGCCGTGCGGCGCGCAGGCGAACATGGCGAAGCTGCTCGCGGCCGATGCGTCGTGGGAAGCGGCCAATGCCTGCCTGCAGTTTCACGGCGGCTTCGGCTTCGCATGCGAATACGACGTCGAGCGCAAGTTCCGCGAGACGCGCCTGTACCAGGTCGCGCCGATCTCGACGAACCTGATCCTGTCGTATGTCGCCGAGCATATCCTCGGCCTGCCGCGTTCGTTCTGACCAGGAGTGCCCGACATGCGCCCACTTGAAGGCATCAAGGTCGTCACGTTCGAGCACGCCATCGCCGCGCCGTTCTGCACGCGCCAGCTCGCGGATCTCGGCGCGCGCGTGATCAAGGTCGAACGGCCGGGGGTTGGCGATTTCGCGCGAAACTACGACGAAAGAGTCTCGGGGCTGGCCTCCCACTTCGTGTGGACCAACCGTTCGAAGGAAAGCATCACGCTCGACGTCAAGCAGCCCGCGGCGCTCGAGATCGTGCACGAACTGCTGGCGGATGCCGACGTGTTCGTGCAGAACCTCGCACCCGGCGCGACGCGGCGCCTGGGGCTCGACTACGACACGCTGCGCGAACGCTATCCGCGGTTGATCGTCTGCGATATCTCGGGGTATGGGCTCGACGGCCCGTTCCGCGACAAGAAGGCGTACGACCTGCTGATCCAGAGCGAATCCGGATTCCTGAGCATCACCGGCGCCGACGGCGAGCCGGCCAAGGCAGGCTGTTCGATTGCCGACATCGCGGCAGGCATGTACGGCTATACGAACATCCTCGCCGCGCTCATCGAACGCGGGCGCACCGGGCGAGGCCGGCACATCGACGTGTCGATGCTCGAAAGCATGGCCGAGTGGATGAGCTATCCGCTCTATTACGCGATCGACGGCCAGTCGCCGCCGCGGCAAGCCGGCGCATCGCACGCGACGATCTTTCCGTACGGTCCGTTCAAGGCGGGCGACGGCAACACCGTGATGCTGGGCCTGCAGAACGAGCGCGAATGGAAAAGCTTCTGCGATACCGTGATCGGCATGCCCGCACTGGCAACGGACGAACGCTTCGGCTCGAACAGCCGCCGCGTCGCGAATCGCGACGAGCTCGCTGCCGTCATCACTCGCGCGTTCTCGACCCTGACGGCCGCCGACGTGATCGACCGGCTGGAGGAAGCCGGTATCGCGAACGCGCGGATGAACGACATGCATGCCGTCTGGAAGCATGAGCAGCTCGCCGCCCGGCATCGATGGACCCGGATCGAGACGCCTGCCGGCGAGATTCCCGCTCTTTTGCCGCCGGGTGTCGGACCAGCGGACCACCCGCGCATGGATCCGGTACCGGCGCTCGGCCAGCATACCGATGCCGTCCTGCGCGAACTCGGCCATACCGACGAACAGATTCACACGTTGCACGCATCCGGTGCCGTCTGACCGGCCCCTTCCGCGCTGATCGAAGCGCGCCCGCCACCTACCAATCGAAGCGTCTCCGCGTCTGCCCATCGACACGAGAGCGCCCCACACACAACTGGAGACATCATGGCCCATACCGTCAATGCCGCCGGCCGGCTCGATCGGCTGCCGATTTCAAGGTTCCACTGGAAGATCCTAGGACTAATCGGGGGCGGCGCATTCCTCGACGCATTCGACATCTACCTCGCCAATGGCTCGGTCGCAGCCATGGTCAAGGAAGGATTCACCGATCTGCGGCATGGTGCGATGTTCGTGTCGTCGACGTTCGTCGGCATGATGATCGGCGCGTTCGTTGCCGGTTACGTCGGCGACCGGCTCGGCCGCCGATACTCGTACCAGCTCAATCTTGCGGTGTTCGGGCTCGCGTCGATCGCCGCATGCTTCGCACCCGACATCGAGTGGCTGATCGTCCTGCGCTTCATCATGGGTATCGGTCTCGGCGCGGAACTGGTGGTCGCGGCCGGCACGCTGGCCGAATTCGTGCCGCCCGAGACGCGCGGCAAATGGGTCTCCCTGCTCGCGATCATCACCAACAGCGGACTCTTCGCCGCGCTGGCGGCAGGGTACTGGATCATTCCGCATCTCGGCTGGCGCTACATGTTCGCGCTGGCCGGCGCGGGCGCGCTGGTCGTCTGGTTCATGCGCAAGCGGATGCCGGAATCGCCGCGCTGGCTCGAATCCGTCGGCCGGCTCGACGAAGCCGAAGCGACGCTTTCGGCTATCGAGCTCGAGGTCGGCAAACAGGTCGGCAAGCTGCCGCCGGTGCGGCGCACGATCGATCTCCACGTGGGCAAGGTGCCGCTCGGCGTGCTCTTTTCCCGGGGGATGCGCGGGCGCACCGCCGTCGCCGCGCTGACCGCCATCGGCGTCAACGTGGGCCTCTATGGCTTCATTGCATGGTTGCCGACGTTTTTCGTCGCGGAGGGGCTGTCCGTCGTCAAATCGCTCGGGTTCGTGTTCCTGATGTCGATCGGTTCGCCGGTGGGCGGCCTGATCGGCTACCTGATCGCAGACCGTCTCGGCCGCGCCAGGGGAATCGTCATTGCATCGATTCTCAGCATCGCGCTCGGCTGGCTCTACGTGTCGCTGCGCGATACGACGGCGATCATCCTGGTCGGATTCTGCCTGGTCAGCGCCATCTACACGATCACCACGCTCGGACTGTTCGGCTACATTCCCGAACTGTTTCCGACCGAAGTCCGTCTGCGTGGCACGGGTGTCGCCGGCATGTGCGGGCGGATGTCGTCGATCGGCACGCCGGCGCTGGCACTGGCGCTGTACCAGCAATTCGGCGTATCGGGCGTGATCGCGATGGTCAGCGCGACCCTTGGCGTCCTGTGCGTCGCGATCGGGCTGCTGCGCGTGGAAACCGGACGACAGGCACTCGAAGAGGTCGCACCGGGCACGAACGACGCAGAAGGTGCAGCGGTCAACCCTGGCATCACGCAAGCCTGATTGCCGACCTACCGACCGCGACGAAGCTTCGACATTCGCACTCGAGCGCCGGCAACGAGCCGGCGCGTGACCGCGTGGCAGGTCGCGCAAGAAGAACGCCGGCCGCGATTCACGCTCGCGGCCGGCGTCTTCGTCGAAGTTGCCTGTCGTCTTTTCAGATCCTTCGGCGTACAGCCGCGACTGCCTGAAAACCAGCCGTCGGGAGCCGGGTCAGGCGGCCGGCATCACGTTGCGGCGCGCCGCGGAGGCAAGAACCTGTTGCGCACGCAACACAACCGGGCGGTCGACCATCTTTCCATCGACCGTCGTTGCGGCGCCGTCCGCACGCGACACCGCGTCGACCACGCGCATCGCCCACTCCACATCGCGGGCGCTCGGGCTATAGCACTCATGTACCGCCGCGATCTGCGCGGGATGGATGCACAGCTTCGCGCCGAAGCCATGACGCTTGCCGTTCCGCGTATCGGCCACGAGCCGATCGGTGTCGTGGATATCGGGCGTGACGCCGTCGACCGGTGGTTCGATCCCGGCGACACGCGAAACCAGCGCAAGCTGCGCTCGGTACGGATTCAACGCTTCGTGATCGTCGTCGGTGCCCATCTCCGCGATGAAATCCAGCGTACCGAACATCAGGCGCTTCACATAGGGCGCTTTCGCGATATCCATCGCCGACCACATCCCTCGTGCCGTTTCGATGAGCGGAAAAACCGGAACCTTGCGTTTAGCCGCCGATACGACCTCGACAATGTCGTCGAGGCCTTCCGTTTTGGGAATGACGACGCCCGCGATGCCGTCGAGCGCAACGAGTTTCGCATCCTCGTCGAACCACGGCGTACCGCGTCCGTTGATCCGCACAAGCACCGGTCGATCGCGCGACACCCACGTCTTCACGATTTCCCGGGCATGGACCTTGGCCGCGGGCTCCACGGCATCCTCGAGATCGATGATGACCGCGTCGGCGCCACTCGCCAGCGCACTCGCAAAACGCTCCGGCCGATTGCCGGGAACAAACAGATAAGACTGTGCGGAGAAGGCAGCTTCGGATGACATGGCAATCTTCTGTAAGAGAAACGAACAGGAGGCTGATGCGCAGCTCACTGCAGTGCTTCGCCCAGCTCCGGCACGAGCGCGAACAGATCGCCGACGAGGCCGTAGTCGGCCACGCTGAAGATCGGCGCTTCCGGATCCTTGTTGATCGCGACGATCACCTTCGAATCCTTCATGCCGGCCAGGTGCTGGATCGCACCGGAGATGCCGACCGCGATGTACAACTGCGGCGCGACGATCTTGCCGGTCTGGCCGACCTGGTAGTCGTTCGGCACGTAGCCCGCGTCGACTGCCGCGCGCGATGCGCCCAGTGCCGCGCTCAGCTTGTCGGCCAGCGGCTCCAGCACCAACGCGAAGTTCTCGCCGCTGCCCAGACCGCGGCCGCCCGACACGATGATCTTCGCGCTGGTGAGTTCCGGACGGTCCAGCTTCGTCACTTCACGGCTCACGAACTGCGACACGCCGGCGTCGGCCGCCGCTTCGATCTTCTCGATCGCTGCGCTGCCGCCTTCGGCCGCAACCGGATCGAAACCCGTCGCACGCACCGTGACGACCTTGATCGGGTCGCTCGACTGCACCGTCGCGATCGCGTTGCCGGCGTAGATCGGGCGCTCGAACGTATCGGCACTATCGACAGCGGTGATGTCCGAGATCTGCGCGACGTCCAGCTTCGCGGCGATGCGCGGCGCGATATTCTTGCCGTAGGCCGTCGCCGGCGCGAGGATGTGCGAGTAGTCCTTCGCGATGTTCATTACCGTCGCTTCGACGTTTTCCGCCAGGCCTGCTTCGAGCTGCGGCGCGTCGGCCAGCAGCACCTTCGAAACACCCG
The DNA here is from genome assembly GCF_018417535.1 of Burkholderia pyrrocinia. Taxonomy (NCBI): domain Bacteria; kingdom Pseudomonadati; phylum Pseudomonadota; class Betaproteobacteria; order Burkholderiales; family Burkholderiaceae; genus Burkholderia; species Burkholderia pyrrocinia. The sequence continues at coordinate 750,925 of NZ_CP070979.1, forward strand.
CGATCTTCGCTGCCGCGTCTGCCGCCGCTTGCGCGTTGTGGCCCGCGACCAGCACGTGAATGTCGCCGCCGACGAATTTGCCAACCTCGGCCGCCGCCGCCACCGTGTTCAGCGTCGCCGCCTTGATCGACGCGTTGCCCCCCAAGGGGGCTTCCTTCGGGGCGTCGTACTCTGCAATCACCAGAATCGTCATTTCTATCCGCTCCCTCTTACAGCACCTTGGCTTCGGTCTTCAGCTTCTCGACCAGCGTCTTCACGTCCGGCACCTTCACGCCGGCCGCACGCTTCGGCGGCTCGACCACCTTCAGCGTCTTCAGACGCGGCGTCACATCCACGCCCAGGTCTTCCGGCTTCACGATTTCCAGCGGCTTCTTCTTCGCCTTCATGATGTTCGGCAGCGTCACGTAGCGCGGCTCGTTCAGGCGCAGGTCCGTGGTGACCACGGCAGGCAGTTGAAGCGACAGCGTTTCCGCGCCGCCGTCGACTTCACGTGCGACCGTGGCCTTGCCGTCGGCGATCGTCACCTTCGACGCGAACGTCGCTTGCGGCAGGCCGGCCAGCGCGGCCAGCATCTGGCCCGTCTGGTTCGAATCGTCGTCGATCGCCTGCTTGCCGAGGATCACCAGTTGCGGCTGTTCCTTGTCGACCAGCGCCTTCAGGATCTTCGCGACGGCCAGCGGCTCGACGCTGTCGTTCGACTCGACGAGGACCGCGCGATCCGCACCGATCGCCAGCGCCGTGCGCAGCGTTTCCTGCGCCTGCGTGACGCCCACCGACACGGCGATCACTTCGGTCGCGACGCCCGCTTCCTTCAGGCGCACGGCTTCTTCGACGGCGATTTCGTCGAACGGGTTCATCGACATCTTCACGTTCGCGATGTCGACGCCCGTGTTGTCCGACTTCACGCGGACCTTCACGTTGTAATCGACCACTCTTTTCACGGCTACTACGATCTTCACGTGTCGCTCCTCCATCGATTCGCTGGCATCGTCCAGTGTCGCAGCGCATTACACGCGGAATCCCGTACGCCGACAACTATCGATTGACTCTGCCGGCCATAGCCCAAACCTATTGGCCGGCCCGCTTCCCGGCGATCGACATCTTCGTGACGGCAAGCAGGCAGGTCGGGATCCGTGCGAGCAGTACGTTCGAAATGCCGAGCCGGCAGCAGTATCCCGGCGCGCATCCGTCGATGTCGTTGTGACCTAAAAACGGCTCCGGTATCTCGCCAGACACCGGAGCCGCTCATTCGAAGCGCCGCATTCAACCGACCCGCGCTTCTCCCTGCCGCTCGGCTTCACCGTCGTCCGCCGCCGTGCGCGCGAGCACCGGCTTCAGCGCCTGCCCCGTATGGCTCGCGCTCACCTTCACAAGCGCTTCCGGCGGCGCCGCCGCGACGATCGTGCCGCCGCCCACGCCACCCTCCGGCCCGAGATCGATGATCCAGTCGGCTTCCGCGATCACGTCGAGGTCATGCTCGATCACGACGACGCTATGCCCCGCATCGACCAGCCGGTGCAGCACGCGAATCAGCTTCGCGACGTCCGCCATGTGCAGGCCGACCGTCGGTTCGTCGAGCACGTACAGCGTGTGCGGCGCCTTCTGGCCGCGCCGCGTGATGTCGTCGCGCACCTTCGTCAGCTCGGTGACGAGCTTGATGCGCTGCGCCTCGCCGCCGGACAACGTCGGCGACGGCTGGCCGAGCGTCAGGTAGCCGAGGCCGACATCCTTCATCAACTGCAGCGGATGCGCGATGTTCGAGATCGGCGCGAAAAACGCCACGGCCTCGTCGATCTCCATCGTCAGCACGTCGCCGATATTCCGGCCGCGCCACGTCACGGCAAGCGTCTCCGGGTTGAAGCGCTGCCCGTGGCACACGTCGCACGGCACCTTCACGTCGGGCAGGAAGCTCATGCCGATGGTACGCACGCCTTGCCCTTCGCACGCGGGGCAGCGCCCGTCGCCGGTATTGAACGAGAAACGCGACGCCGTATAACCGCGCGCACGCGCTTCCAGCGTGTCCGCGAACAGCTTGCGGATCGTGTCCCACACACCGATGTAGGTGGCCGGGCACGAACGCGGCGTCTTGCCGATCGGTGTTTGATCGACTTCGAGCACGCGATCGATCTGCTCCCAGCCGCTCAACGACTCGCAGCCCTGCCACGCATGCGTGACGTTCAGCGACGGCCGCGGTGCACTGCGCGCAAGCACGCTCGAGCGGCGGTTGGCCGCCGGCGCGTCCTGCTGCGCGGCCTTGCGCGCTCGCCGCGTGGCCGGCGACGACAGCACCGAGCGGCCGACCGCGTCGAGCAGGTTCGTCATCAGCACGTCGCGCGCGAGCGTCGACTTGCCCGACCCGCTGACACCCGTCACCGCGACGAGCCGCGCGAGCGGAATACCGACCGTGACGTCGCGCAGGTTGTGCAGCCGTGCGCCATGCACGGTCAGCCAGGCCTCCGGCACCGCGGCCCCACTCTTCTTACCCGGCAGGCTCACGCTGCGGCGCGGCTGCAACGGATGCGTCATCGGCTGCGCGAGCAGGCGCCCCGTCACCGAATCGGACTGCGCGGCCAGATCCGCGACCGCGCCCTGCGCGACCAGCGTGCCGCCGCGCTTGCCGGCGCCCGGGCCGATGTCGATGATGTGATCGGCGCGGCGGATCGTGTCCTCGTCATGCTCGACGACGACCAGCGTATTGCCCTTGTCGCCGAGCTTGCGCAGCGCGTCCAGCAGGATCTGGTTGTCGCGCGGATGCAGGCCGATCGTCGGTTCGTCGAGCACGTAGCAGACGCCCTGCAGGTTGCTGCCGAGCTGCGCGGCGAGCCGGATGCGCTGCGCTTCGCCGCCCGACAGGCTCGGCGCCGCGCGGTCGAGGCTCAGGTAGCCGAGCCCGACTTCCTCGAGAAACGCGAGGCGGCTGCCGATCTCGCTGACGATGTCGCGCGCGATCTGCGCGTCGCGCCCGGCAAGTTCCAGCCCGTCGATCCAGCGCCTCGTGTCCGACACCGTCCACTGCGCGACCTCGACGATCGGATGCGCATCGAACGTGACCGCGCGCGCGGACGGGTTCAGCCGCGTGCCGCCGCAATCCGGGCACGGCTCGTTGCCGACGCCTTCCGGCTCCTGCTCGTCCGACGGCAGCGTCTGTTCGCGGCCGCGGCCGTCCTCGGCAAGCACCGTGTCGTCGTACGCCGCACGCTGTTCGCGCGTGAGCGTGACGCCGGTGCCGACGCAGGTCGTGCACCAGCCGTGCTTGCTGTTGTACGAGAACATCCGCGGGTCCAGCTCCGGGTAGCTCGTGCCGCACACCGGGCACGCACGCTTGACCGACAGCACCTTGACCGCGCCGACGCGCGCGGTCGAATGATCGTTCTGCATCGCATCGTGCAGCCCGTCGAGCGGCGCGAGCAGATGCATCACGCCCTTGCCGAGTTCGAGCGTCTCGTCGAGCACGCGCCGCAACTCGGCCTCGTTGTCCGGCGACACGACGATATCGGCGACCGGCAGCTCGATCGTGTGCTCGCGGAAGCGGTCGAGCTTCGGCCACGGATCGACCGTGACGAACTCGCCGTCGACGCGCAGATGCGTACTGCCGCGCGCCTTCGCCCACTTCGCGAGATCCGTGTACACGCCCTTGCGGTTGACGACGAGCGGCGCGAGCAGCCCGACGTGCTCGCCGCGATGATCGCGCAGCAACTGCGCGGCGATCGATTCGACGGATTGCGACGTGACCGGCGTGCCGTCGTGGATGCAATGCTGCAGGCCGAGCTTCACATACAGCAGCCGCAGGAAGTGCCAGACTTCGGACGTCGTCGCGACCGTGCTCTTGCGGCCGCCGCGCGACAGCCGCTGCTCGATCGCCACCGTCGGCGGAATGCCGTACACCGCGTCGACTTCGGGGCGCCCGGCCGGCTGCACGATCGAGCGCGCATAGGCATTCAGCGATTCGAGGTAGCGGCGCTGGCCCTCGTGGAACAGGATGTCGAACGCGAGCGTCGACTTGCCGGAACCGGACACGCCGGTGATCACGTTGAACTTGCCGTGCGGGATGTCGACGTCGAGCGCCTTCAGGTTGTGCTCGCGCGCGTTGACGATCCGCACGACGTCCTCGCCTTCGATCGCACGCCGCTCGCGCGCCGCGTTCAGCACGGCCTGCAACGGCACGCCTTCGTCGGCGAGCGCCGCGTCGGTATCCATCGCGCGGTCGTATTGCAGCAGCGCCACGCCAGTATGCGATTCGGCGCAGGCCTTCACGTCGTCGGGCGTGCCCGCGCACAGCACGAGGCCGCCGCCGTCGCCGCCTTCCGGGCCGAGATCGATCAGCCAGTCGGCCGCGCGGATCACGTCGAGGTTGTGTTCGATCACGATCAGCGAGTGGCCGGCCGCGAGCAGCTTGCCGAACGCCAGCATCAGCTTCGCGATGTCGTCGAAGTGCAGCCCGGTGGTCGGCTCGTCGAACATGAACAACTTCGCACGCGCGACGCGCGCCTCTTCCGTGACGACCCGGCGGCCGTTGACCGCCGCCGCGGATTCGGCGAGGAAGCCGGCCAGCTTCAGACGCTGCGCTTCGCCGCCCGACAGCGTCGGCACCGGCTGGCCGAGCTTCACGTATTCGAGCCCGACATCGACGATCGGCTGCAGCACGCGCAGCACCTCGGCGTCGGTCGCGAAGAACGCGGCCGCTTCGCTGACGGTCAGGTCGAGCACGTCGGCGATGTTCAGCGCACGGCCGTCGCGCTCGATGCGCACTTCGAGAATCTCGGCGCGGTAGCGGCTGCCGTCGCAGTCCGGGCAACGCAGGTACACGTCGCTCAGGAACTGCATCTCGATGTGCTCGAAGCCCGAGCCGCCGCAGGTCGGGCAACGGCCGTCGCCCGAGTTGAAGCTGAACGTGCCGGCGCCGTAGCCGCGTTGCAGCGCGAGCGGCGCCTTCGCGAACAGCTTGCGAATCTCGTCGAACGCGCCGACATAGCTCGCCGGGTTCGAACGCGTGGTCTTGCCGATCGGCGACTGGTCGACGAATACGACGTCGCCCACCTGGTCGGCGCCCGTCAGGCTGCGGTACGCGCCCGGCGACTCGGTCGCCTTGCCGTGGTGCCGCGCCATCGCCGGATAGAGCACGTCCTGCACCAGCGTCGACTTGCCGGACCCGGACACGCCCGTCACGCACACGAGCCGTTGCAGCGGAATCTCGACCGTCACGTCGCGCAGGTTGTGTTCGCTCGCGCCGTCGAGCACGATGCGCGGCGTATGCGCGTCGACCGGACGGCGCGCCCAGTTCGACGCGTGCGCGACGTGCTTGCGGCCGCCGAGATATTCGCCTGTCAGCGTGTGCGCCGAACGAATGTCGCCCGGCGTGCCGTCGTAGACGATCGTGCCGCCGCGCTCGCCCGGCCCGGGCCCCATGTCGATCAGCCGGTCGGCCGCGAGCATCACCGACGGATCGTGCTCGACGACGACCAGCGTATTGCCCGCGTCGCGCAGCCGCTGCATCGCCTCGACGATCCGCGTGAGATCGCGCGGATGCAGCCCGATGCTCGGTTCGTCGAGCACGAACAGGGTTTTGGTGAGCGACGTGCCGAGCGCCGTCGTCAGGTTGATCCGCTGCACCTCGCCGCCCGACAGCGTGCGGCTCTGCCGGTCGAGCGTCAGGTAGCCGAGCCCCACGTCGCACAGGTATTTCAGGCGCGTGCGCACTTCGGCGAGCAGCAGCTTCAGCGCATCGTCGAGCAACGCGCTCGGCAGGCTGACCTCGTCGAAGAAGCGGCGGATGCGCTCGATCGGCAGCAGCATCAGGTCGTGCACGGTCAGGCCCGGCAGCGCTTCGAGCTGCGCACGGCTCCAGTCGACGCCGCGCGGCAAGAAGCGGCCGGCCGGCGCGAGCACGCCGTCGGCATTCTCTTTCGAGCCGAGCCGCCATTGCAGCGATTCCGTCTTCAGGCGCGCGCCGCCGCACACGTCGCACGGCGTGTAGCTGCGGTATTTCGACAGCAGCACGCGGATATGCATCTTGTACGCTTTCGATTCGAGGTAACCGAAGAAGCGCTTCACGCCGTACCACTGGCTTTGCCACTTGCCGTTCCAGTCCGGCGAACCGTTGACGACCCAGTCGCGCTCGGCGTCCGTCAGCTCGGCCCACGGCGTATCGCGCCGGATATCGGCCTTCGCCGCATAGCGCATCAGGTCGTCCTGGCACTCCTTCCACGCGGGCGTCTGCATCGGCTTGATCGCGCCGCCGCGCAGCGTCTTGCGCGCATCGGGAATCACCAGGCCGAGATCGACGCCGATCACGCGGCCGAAGCCGCGGCAGGTTTCGCACGCGCCGTAGGCCGAGTTGAACGAGAACAGCGCCGCCTGCGGCTCCGCGTAGCGCAGGTCGCTGTCGGGATCATGAAGCCCGGTGGAGAAGCGCCACACCTGCGGCTCCGCGGCCGCGCCGACTGCGTTTTCCGGTTCCGGCGCGAGCACGTAGACGTTCACGCGCCCGCCGCCGCGCTTCAGCGACGCCTCGATCGCCTCGACGACACGCACCTTGTCGGCCTGCTGCACGCGGAAGCGATCGGCCACCACGTCGAGCACCTTGCGCGGCCCGGTGGGCGACGCGACTTCGCGCTGCGCCTGCACGCGCGTATAGCCGCTCGCGGACAGCCACTGCGCGACCTCTTCGTCGGTCACCGTGTCCGGCAGCTCGACCGGGAACGTGACGACGACGCGCGGATCGTCCGCCTGCGTGCGCGCGACGAGCTCCGCATGGATCGTTTCCGGCGTATCGTGCCGCACCCGCCGCGCCGTCTTGCGGTCGAACAGCTCGGCCGCGCGCGCGTACAGCAGCTTCAGGTGATCGTTCAGCTCGGTCATCGTGCCGACGGTCGAGCGCGAACTGCGCACCGGGTTGGTCTGGTCGATCGCGATCGCGGGCGGCACGCCGTCGACGCGCTCGACCTGCGGGCGGTCCATCCGGTCGAGGAACTGCCGCGCGTACGCGCTGAACGTCTCGACATAGCGCCGCTGGCCTTCCGCGTACAGCGTGTCGAACACGAGACTCGACTTGCCGGAGCCCGACGGGCCGGTGACGACCGTCATTTCGCCGGTGCGCAGGTCGAGATCGATATTCTTGAGGTTGTGCTGACGTGCTCCGCGAATGCGGATCAGATTGCTGGATGACAATTTGCCTGCCCGTCTGAATGAGTTGGCCAGAGTTCACGGTGCCGGAACGCTGCGGCGGATGCCCGCCCGCGCGGCGCACGTGTCGCAAGGGTCGCACCTGTGCGGCTCGATTTCGACGGGTACTATACTGTATATTCATACAGTTTTCCATGACGGGATCGCCATCCTCGCCACCGCGCAGGCCGGCAAAGCGCGCAGCGGCACGCGAGCCGTCCGGTTTCGACGGCCACGCGTGCGATCGCCATGTCGTTACTTCTGCAGCGAAATTTCCACGCGGCGGTTGCGCGCCCGCCCTTCTGCGGTATCGTTCGAGGCCGCCGGATCGGCTTCGCCGCGCCCCGTCGCCGCAAACGAATCCGCCTTCAGGCCATGTTCGCGCAAATACGATGCGACGGCCTCGGCGCGACGCCGCGACAGCGACAGATTGTGCGCATCCGAGCCGGTCGAGTCGGTATAGCCGGTCACCTCCACACGCGAGAAATGCTTGTCGCCCTGATGATCCAGCAATGTGTCGAGCGCGGCCTGCGCGGTGGGCGTCAGCGTGGCGGAGTCGGTCGCGAAGTACGCATCGCCCGTCAGGCTGACTTTCTCGGCGGCCACGGGCGCGGCCGGCGCGGGTGCCGGGGCCGGTGCGACGAGCGCGCCGCACTGGAACACGAGCGAACGCGGGTCGGCGCCTTCGCGGAACGGCGCCGCGGAATCGACCACGCGCACGGCGTCGCTGCCGCACATGCGCGTCGCGACCTTCATGCAGGTCTTCTCGCTCGACAGGATGCCGTGGCAGTCGACGCGGAAGGTCCGGATGCCGTCGCGCGGTTGCAGTTCGTATGCGTTGTACGTCGGCCCCGATGCGCTCGAACACGCAGCCAGGGAAACGACGGACGCCAGCAATGCAAGATGGTGGTTTTTCACTTGATAACTCCGAAAATGCGATGGGCGCAGCGAAGGCGACGCGACAGCGCAGCCGCATTCGCATGCGTTCCGTGTGGTTCGCTCCGGCAGCGCGTGCCGGAGCGAACCGCTGCGCGCTCGATCACTTCCACTGATACAACATGCCGGCGCCGACGACGCGCTGGCTGCCGGCGAAACCGCCGTTCAACGTCGCCTTCAGGTTCTCCGTGATGCGCGCCTGCATGCCGACCGCCATGGCCTTCTGGCCCTGGAACGTCGCCGTACCGACACCCATCGCGAAGTTCGAATCGCGATCCATGTGCGGGATCGACGCCATCGCGGCCGTTGCGGCGATACCCTCACGCGCCATCGAATCGGTCTGCTGGATCTGCTGCTGCATCTGCGTGAGCTGGTTGTTGACCGTGTTCAGCGACTGCGTGAACTGGTTCGATACGGCATTCAGCTGATTGACGTTCACCGCGTCGGTGCCCTGCGTGCCCGCCGCGACGTTGGCGACCTGCCGCGGCGAATCCGCCGAGCCGACCGCGACCACGTTCGACCGGCCGCCGTCGTTGCTGCCGGCGCCGACTGCAACCGAATTGTTGCCCGACGCGGTCGAGCCGACGCCGATCGCGGTCGAGCCGTTGCCGGACGCCGTCGACGCGTTGCCGACCGCCGTGCTGTTCGAGCCCGATGCCACCGAGCCCGAGCCGCCCGCCGACGAGTTCGGGCCGGCCGTCACCGGCGCCACGTTCGTGCCAGACGGATTGGTCGAATACGAGCCGTTCGCCGTGCGCTGGTCGATCAGCGTCGTCAGCTGATTCGCGACCGAGTCGAGCTGCGACACGTTCACCGCATCCGTGCCGCTCTTCCCTGCGGCGAGACCGGTGATCTGCCGGTTGCCGACGTTCACCTCGCCTGCCGACGATTGCGGGCTGGTCAGGCCGTACGCGATGTAGTTCGTCAGTGCGCCGACCGTCGTCAACGAACCCGCGCCGAGCGCCACGCTGTTCGCGAACGTCGCCGATGCCCCGGCCCCGAGCGCGAGCGCATCGGTCGCCGTGCCGCGCGCGCCGGAACCGAGCGCGACACTGCCCACGCTGACCGCGGCCGCATTGGCGCCCTGCGCGACGGACTGCGCGCCGGTCGCCGTCGCGCCGCTGCCGAGCGCGATCGCGTCGGCTTGCGCGGAATGCGCGGCCTGCCCGATTGCAACGCCGCCAGGAGCGGTCTGGTCGACGATCGCGCCGTTGCCGATGCCCACGCCGTTATCGCCGTTGACGACCGTCGTCGGCCCCACCGCGACCGATTCCGCGCCGACCGCGAGCGAATCCGCCGCAGTCGAATTCGCGTGGAAGTACTTCTGGGGCGTGACCGCGAACGACTGCAACGCGCCGGTCAGCTGCCGCACCGTCACCGCGTCATGTTGCCCCGTGCCGTCCGCGACATTGGTGATCTGGCGATAGGTCTTGCCGGTCGCATCGCCGACCGACACCGCGCCGAGCAGCGTCTGGTCGGTCGTATCGAACGGAATCGACGCGCTGCCGTTGCGCATGATCCCGGATGACGGCACGGTCGGGCGATCGGCCACCGAACCCGAGCCGAGCGCGATGCCGCCGTCCACCCGCGAGATCGCATTCGGCCCGATCGCCACGCTGTCGACGCCGAGCGCCTGGCTGTCCGGTGCGGTCGAGTTCGCGTGGAAATACTTGATGCCGTTCGCGTTGATGTTGTCGATCGCCGAACCGACGTTGTTGTTGACCGTCGTCGAACCGTCGCTGTTGTACGTCACGTAGGACGGCGCCGAGATCGTGCCGGTCGTCGGGTTGTAGGTCGCGCCGCCGCCGAGCGCACCGGCCGTGCTGTTGCCGAGATTGCTGTTGTTCGACGCGATCGAGCTGAGGCCGGTCGACAACGAACCGATGCCCGTCGACGTCGCGGTGGACAGCGATGTCAGGTTGCTGTTGGTGCTGGACAGGCCGGTCGACAGCGAGCTCACGCCCGTCGACAGCGAACTGAGCCCGGTCGACGTCGAGCTAGACAGCGACGTGATCGTGCTGTTCGTCGAGCTCAATCCGGTCGACAACGAGCTGATGCCCGTCGACGTCGAGGTCGACAGCGACGTCACCGTGCTGTTCGTCGAACTCAGGCCGGTGGACAGCGAGCTGATGCCCGTGGACGTCGACGTCGACAGCGACGTCACCGTGCTGTTCGTCGAACTCAGGCCGGTGGACAGCGAGCTGATGCCCGTCGATGTCGAGGTCGACAGCGACGTGACCGTGCTGTTCGTCGAGCTCAGGCCGGTGGACAGCGAGCTGATGCCCGTCGATGTCGAGGTCGACAGCGACGTGACCGTGCTGTTCGTCGAGCTCAGGCCGGTCGACAACGAGCTGATGCCCGTCGACGTCGACGTCGACAACGACGTGATCGAACTATTGGCCGACGACAGGCCGGTGGACGTGGACGTCGACAGCGAAGTCACGGAGCTGTTGGTCGAACTCAGACCGGTCGACAGCGAGCTGATCCCCGTCGACGTCGACGTCGACAGCGACGCGATCGAACTATTGGCCGACGACAGGCCGGTGGACGTGGACGTCGACAGCGAAGTCACGGAGCTGTTGGTCGAACTCAGACCAGTCGACAGCGAGCTGATGCCCGTCGACGTCGACGTCGACAGCGACGTGATCGCGCTATTGGCCGACGACAGGCCGGTGGACGTGGACGTCGACAGCGAAGTCACGGAACTGTTGGTCGAACTCAGACCAGTCGACAACGACGTGATCGCGCTATTGGCCGACGACAGGCCGGTGGACGTGGACGTCGACAACGATGTCACGGAGCTGTTGGTCGAACTCAGACCGGTCGACAGCGAGCTGATCCCCGTCGACGTCGACGTCGACAGCGACGTGATCGAACTATTGGCCGACGACAGGCCGGTCGACGTGGACGTCGACAACGATGTCACGGAACTGTTGGTCGAGCTGAGGCCGGTCGACAACGAGCTGATCCCCGTCGAAGTCGACGTCGACAACGACGTGATGCTCGACAACGTCGACGTCGACAGCGAAGTCACCGCCTGGTTCGTCGCATCGAGCTGCGAGCCGTTGATCGCGTCCGTGCTCGACGAACTGATCCGCCCCGCGGCGACGTTGGTGATCTGGCGCTCGCGGCCTGCCGCGCCGACGCTGACCACGCTGGTCGGGTTGACGCCGTTGAACGTATACGTGACGCCGCCGATGGTGCCGGTCGCGGTCGGATTCGGCGCGGCCGTCACCGACCCGGAGCCGAGCGCGACGTCGTTCGTATTGTTCGCCACCGCCGACGCGCCGAACGCCACCGCGCCCGCTGCCGCCGCGGTCGACGTATTGCCGAGCGCGATCGAGCCGGTGCCCTGCGCATTGTTCGTGTTGCCGATCGCCACCGCGCCGTCGCCGTTCGCGGTGTTGTTCGAACCGGCCGTCACCGCGCCGGTGCCGATCGCGGTGCTCGGATCGCCGATTGCCACCGCGCCGTTGCCGCTGACGGTCTGGCCAAACCCGAGCGCCACCGCACCGATGCCGCCCAGCACCTTCGAGCCGTACCCGCCGGCAATCGAGCCCGCGCCTGCCGCGGCGGCAACCGAGTTGCTGTCGCCCAGCGCCACGGTGGAACCCGCCGCCGCGACACTGTTGATGCCGATCGCCGTCGCATTGACGGCCGACGCCGTCGCGCCGGGGCCCAGCGCCGTCGCCGATATGCCGGTTGCGAGCGCGAGATTGCCGAGCGCCACGCCGAACTGCTGCGTCGCGCTCGACTGAACGCCCATCGCGACCGAACTGAGGCCCGACGCATTGGCGCTCAAGCCGAACGCAATCGCATTGTCGGCGCCGGCCGTCGTTTTCGAACCCATCGCGATCGAACTGGTGCCGAGCGACTGCGTGCCCGATCCGGGCACGCCTGCAATGCCGCCCCAGCCGATCGCGATCGACGTACCGCCCTTCGCGCCGCTGTTGACGCCCATCGCCACGGCGGAATTTCCGGAAGCCAGCGCGCCGCTGCCCACCGCAACGCCGGCCGCGCCCGAACTCGTCGACTGGTTGCCGAGCGCGACCGAGCCCGTATTGGTTGCATTCGACGCATAGCCGAGCGAGACGCTTTGAGCCCCCACCGCGCTCGCCCCGAGACCGAGCGCGGCCGCATACTGGCCGGACGCCAGCGCATTGTTGCCGAGCCCGACCGCCGACACGCCGGTCGCGGCTGCACCGCTGCCCATCGCCACCGAGCCGCTTTGGGTCGCGCTCGACAGATTGCCGATGGCAACCGAGTAAGCGCCGCTGCCGATCGCCTGCACGCCGAGCGCCGCGCTGTTCACGCCGGTCGCCTGCGAGTTGATGCCGACGGCCGTCGAACCGTCGGCCATCGCGTGCGCGCCCGGGCCCAGCGCGGTCGAGGAAACGCCCGCTGCCGTCGACAGGTTGCCCAGCGCCGTGGCGTTCACCTGGGTGGCAATCGACCCGACGCCGATCGATATCGAACTCACGCCCCCGGTTGCGGAACCGCCGTCCTGAGAATATTGCGCATGGACGCTCGTCTGAAACAACCCGAGAAACACGGACGCCATCAGCATGGCCAGCCGCCGCGGCGAAACGGTCGAAGGCATGCCCGCGTGGGTCGCGGCCCCTCCGTTCACGGCCTGCTCCGGTGCCCGGCTCGACGACGCAACGCGCTTGCCGCGCGCACGGTCAAGCTCCGAAGCCGCAACCCAGGCCCCCAATGCTTCGTTCCAGATCGACTTGAACGACTTGTTCATCTTGTCTTCCCTCGGTTCTCATGTGTGCTGGATGACGCAACAACGAACGCGACGGCAGGCGAACACGCATTCCTCCGCGTTCCCGCTCGCCTCGCGACGCTCCGCTATTTCACTTTGGATACCTAACTACGCCAACGAACATCACTGCGCGACACTCGCGATATCAATCGCGATCACGCGACCGCACGCCGCGCCCGTGCCTGTCCGACACGATGCGCCACGCCGATCGCCCTGTTATCGAATCATGGAAGTCGGCCTCGCCGACCCGGCGGCAGCACGATGCGCGACGCACCGCGAATCCGCGCGTGCGTGCGCCGTCGCACCCAACCAGGGGCGACTTCGAATCTCATGGGAAGGCGTCGAAACGACGCCGGATGGGACGGATGCCGGCCCGCACCGCGGGCGGCCCGTCATGTTTCATTCAGGAGGAGGATGACGCCGTGGAGTCCCCGGGTCTGAAGCATGCGCCGCCGGATCGCTGACGCTGACGGCCGACCCCGGTTCGATCGAACCGGTGCCCTGACCTGCCATGCTTGTCGTGCTCATATTTTTCGTGCCCGCCTGATTCGATGGAGCACTGCGCGCGACCGCCCCCGGATGGATCAAACTGCCGGCTGCCAACGCGAAGTCACTCACCCTTTTTCGTTCGGCGGCCACACGAACTTTCCGGATTTCCGGAAAAATCCGCTGGTCCGCCGAACAACCCCTTCACCCAATTAATCGATCGAATTTCTTTGACGATTTTTTCTTGCATGGGCATTACACCCGAACAACCTTCAGAATCCTCCAGCCCATCTTATATATCAACACATGCGGGAGGATCGTGAAGTTTGCATTACCCTCGTGCCTGCAATTATCTTGTTGCCACACTCCCGGACATTGAGAATTACATTAGCCAATGTCACATTTTAATATCGGATGCCAGGGAGGTCGCAGCGGCAAAAACCAGACGGAATCCGTCCGTGTCAAAAGAACCGATTCCAGCCGCTTCCGGCCTAGTTTGCAGGCATTCTCACCGGCAAACCTTTTCCGGAGCGGAAAAAATCTTTTCCAGAGCGGACGGCATTCACATTCATACGCACCGGCACGAGCGCCGATTTCAATTCGAAATATTTTTCGACCGGCCGTCGATTAAATCTTAATCGCCCGAGCGATGAATTGACACATTCACCTCCCTCGCGACACGTCAGCTGTTCGACACAAAATGCCTGCACTCATCGTTCGGGCCAATTTGTTTATCTGCCAATTGAAACGGAAATAACGACCGGAATTTAATGCGCCATTCGGCATGTTTTTCCGCTATTTTTCTTTCGAACCGCCTACCGCGGCCGCGACGCGGCGGCCCCGATCGAACATGCCCCCACCGGCCGCACGGAATCCCCACAATCGGCGCTGCCGTCGGCATATAATTTTTCGCAACAATCGCGCGCACAGCGATGCTTTCCGTCCGACAGGCCCACCTCCCAACGCGTCCGCAACCATGTCATCCCGCTCGTCCAGTCCGGCGTCGCTTCGCTCCACGCCGGATCTCGCTGACGCACATATTCTTGTCGTCGACGATCGCCCGAACGACCTGCGGCTCCTGACCGAGATCCTGCGTGCCGCGCGGTGCCGGATCAGCGTCGCGTTCGACGGCCTGCAGGCCTATCACCGTGCACAGGCGATCTCTCCCGACCTGATCCTGATGGACGTGCGCATGCCGCGCATGGACGGGTTCGCCGCGTGCCGGCTGCTGGCGTCGACGCCGTCGACACAGTCCATCCCGGTCATCATCCTGACGGCCGCGGGCGATCTTGAGGACCGCATCGCGGGGCTCGAAACCGGCGCGATCGACTACATCGTCAAACCGTTCGAACCAGCCGAAGTGATTGTGCGGATCCGCAATCACCTGAAGCGCGCGCGGCGCAGCCAGCCGTTTGCGCACCTGCCCGAACTGCCCGACAACCCCGATACGGCGCTCGTGCGCGCGGCGACCGACGTACTCTTGCGCGACCTGCGCCATCCGCCCGCGCTCGAGGATCTCGCCAAACAGGTCGGCACGCACGAAAAACGCCTGTCCCGCGTGTTCCGCGACCATCTCGGCCAGACCGTGTTCGAGTATCTGCGTGACACGCGCCTGCGCGCCGCGATGCACTTTCTCGCGGAGACGTCGATGGGGATCGGCGACATCGCCGAGGAAATCGGCTTTTCCACGCCCGGCAATTTCGCGACGGCGTTCCGCGAGCGCTTCGGCATCACGCCGTCCGACTGGCGGCGCCAGCGCCACGCGGTCCATGTGCGACCGGAGCACCATCACGATGCCTAGACGATACGCGGCATGGGCAGCCGGATGTCGCGCGTTGCTGCTGCTCCTGATGGCGATGGCCGTCACCTGCGCGACGGCCCGGGCCGCGTCGGCGCCCAACCCCGCGCAGCTGGAAGCCGTAGCGGTATTCGAGGACGCCAGCACGACGATGACCGTCGATCGGGTCGCCGCCCGGCTTGCCGATCCGTCCCGCGGCGTTGCCACCGCAACTCGTCCATCGTTCAACGTCACATTCTCGCGGTCGGCATGGTGGGTCCGCGCGACGCTGACCAATCGCGACAGCACGGCGCGCCCGCTGGTACTGGTGATTCGCGACGCGCGCATCGACCGGGCCGACTTCTATATCGGCCAGAACGGCATGTGGGCACTCGCCAGCCGCTTCCCCGCTGCCGACGGCAACGGCGACGCGAACCGGCTGCGTTCGCGGTATCCGGCACTCGACGTCACGCTGCGCGCCGGCGAAAGCGTACCCGTGCTGATCCGCGTCACGTCCCGCAAGGAAATGCGGCTCGCGCCGGCCGCGTTCGTCCGCGAAGCATGGAATGCACAAGAATTGCACGCCGCGATGTGGGATTTCGGTTTCTTCGGCGGGCTCCTCGCGCTCGTGTGGTGCGCGTTGCTGATCGGGTTCTTTTCGCGCAGCCGCGTGTTCCATGTGCTGGCCGCGATGGGCTTGAGCACGGCGCTGTTCGAAGCGGGGTCCCGCGGTTATACGGCGTTGTATCTGTGGCCCGGCGCGCGCGAGTGGTCCGCGCGCAGCGACGTGATCTTCGCGTACCTGGCGGTCTCGCTCTTCATCGTGTTCATCCTGCTGGTCGCGCATCGCGAGAAGGCGCGGCTCCCGCTGCGCGCCGTCTACGTGACGATCCTCGGCCTCGAATGCGCGGGGATGGCCGGCGCCGCGTTCGGCGACCTGCTGACCTTCGCGTGGTTCTGCCTGCGGCTGAACGCCGTGCTGTCGGTCGTGAACATCGGCATCGCGCTGACGCTCGCGATCCGCCGGACGCCGACGGGCCGCGTGATGCTGATCGCGGTCACGTTCGCCAGCTTCACCATCCTGCTGCGCACGCTCGACGGCCTGGACGCGCTGCCGCCGATGCTGTCCTGGCTGAAGTCCGACATCACGCCCAACCCGGTCATCGCGATCATCGGGCTCGCCACGCACCTGCTGGTGCTGGCCGCGTGGATCCACCACGTGGGCCGCCAACGCACCGACGCAAGAAAACGGCTCGAGCATTTCCAGCTCACCGAACAGGATCGCCTGCGCGACGAAGTCGCGAGACGCACGGTCGCGCTCAACGACGCGCTGCAGCAGGTGACGACGCACATGCAGCAGAAGGTCGAGACGCTCGGCTATGTCAGCCACGACCTGCGCGCGCCGCTGTCCACGATCAACGGCTACGCGAAGCTGCTGCTGCAAACCGCGACGCGCAGCCAGGCGCGGCTGATCCGGTCGATCGACCGGAGCATCCGCTACCAGCTCGCGCTGATCGACGAACTGCTCGCGTTCACGAAGGCCGAGCTGCAGCCGCTCGGCGTGTCGCCGGACACGACCGACCTGCCCGGCCTGCTCGACGACATCGGCCACTACGCGATCGCACTGTGCGCGCAGCAGGACAACCGGTTCGTCTACCGGCCGGCCACGCCGCTGCCGCGCACGGTGTCGATCGACGGGATGCGGTTGCAGCAGGTGCTGCTCAACCTGTTGTCCAACGCATCGAAATTCACGCGCGACGGCACGGTCACGCTGTCGGTTCACGCGTCGCGCGAAGCCGATACGTGGCGGCTGCTGTTCGAGGTCGCCGATACGGGCATCGGCATCGACATCAGCGGGACCCGCGACATCTTCCGTGCGTACCAGCAGGTGCAGGCCGTCAACGGCGGAACGGGGCTCGGCCTGTTCATCGCGCAGCGCATCGTCGGCGCGATGGGTGGCGAGCTGGCCGTCGCCAGCCGGCCGGGCGTCGGCACGTCGTTCTCGTTCCCGATCGTCGCGCCGGCCGTCGGACACGCGCTCGTGCCGGTGCCGGAACTCGTCCGCCGGTTTCATCCGGCCGACGAGACCGAACCGGAGACCGCTGCGCCCGTGCTGCACGGTCCGCCCGACGATGCGCTCGACGCGCTGATCCTGCTCGCCGGCGAGGGCCGGTTCACCGATATCGAGGAATGGCTCGGCCAGTATGCGGACGAGCCGGAGCATGCGGTCTTCGTACAGGACGTGCGCGAGCACCTCGATGCACTGGACCTGCACGCGATCGAGAAGATGGCCGGTTCGCTGAAACGCTCGCGTATCGCTGATGCGTCGTTCGACGCCGAGACGGACGCGGCCGGGCCAGCCCGATAGCGGGGGGACGTGCCGGCTCCTCATCCAGCCGGGCGCCTCGTTCAACCGCCGTTCAACGCCGCTGGCAATCGGCCCGCTCGACGACCCGGGCGCCGCGAATGATGTCGGCCAGCCCGCATTCGCCGGAATCCGGGCGCGGGCGGCCGTGCCCGTCGGCGACGCGCACCGCAATCGCCAGCGCTTCCGGGCAAACGGCTGGTGCGTTGATCCCCTCGGACGCCGCCGGCTCGATCTTTCCGGCACGGGGCCGGTCGGCTGGTCGAACGATGTACCGGTCGTGACGCCCTATCCCGATTGCGTGCTCGTGATGCCGTCGCTGCGGCAATTGCGGCCCGGTGTCACCGTCGTACGGCTCAGTCGGCTCGTCGACAAATCCGGCCCGCCCGCCTGACGTATCGGCTTCGACGGAATCGGCGGGGGCCGCACACGTTTGCGGCCACGCTCCGCCGATTCGCGTCGCATGCGAGCCTCGATTTCCTCGCCGACCTGCCGTTAACCCGGATTTCAGCGCAGTCTGATTCATCGCACCGGGCTTCCCCTACGAGCGCGAACATGTCCGCATCCACTTCCATCGAGAAAATCGCCGACTGGGCGGGACGAAACCATCTGGTCGTCGGCGCGCTGGGCACACTGATGTCGCTCGCGGCGCTGAGCATCAGCGCGATGACGCTCTGGGCCACGAGAAGCGAAGCCGTCGAGCATGCGCACGAGACCTCGCGCAACGTCGCCGCCGTGCTGGTCAGCGAGATCGCGCGAACCGTCGAAACGTCCAACAACGCACTGATCGCGCTCGCATCCGATCTCGGCAAGCCGGCGGTCCGGCGCATGGACGCCGGGCTGCGGCACGATCTGCTGTTCCAGCGTGCGGCCGCGCAATACCTGACCGGCATGGGCGTGACGGACCAGTATGGCCGGCTGATCGACGGGTGTTGCGGCCCGTCTCACCATTGGGACTTCAGCGATCGCGACTACTTCAAGGTCCATCGCGACACGGCGAATCTCGGCCTTTATGTGTCCGAGGCCTATCGCGCGCGCTCGCGCGGCGGCACGAAGTCCATCGCGCTCTCCCGCCGCATCGAACGGCCGGACCATGCGTTCAATGGCATCGCGGTGGTCGCCATCGACCTGGCCTATTTCGATCAGCTGCTTGCCCGATTGAACGTCGGGCCGAACGGCATCAGCGCGATCCTGCGCGCGGACGGCACCATCCTCGCCAGAAATCCGCCGCTGAGCGACCGCCAGATGGTCCGCCTGAGCCGATCGAAGGTCTTCGATCGCATGCTGAACCAGGACTCGGGCTTCTATGCCGCGTACTCGCGCATCGACGGAACCTTGCGGCTGTATACGTTCCAGCGGGTGCCGGGCACACCGCTGATTGCCGTCGTCGCCCCTGCCGAGCACGACGTGCTGGCCGGCTTCACGCGCATGTCATGGTCGGTCGGCGTGTCGGCATCGCTCATCTGCGCGCTCTTCTGCGCCGTCGTCTGGCTGCTCGCGTTCGCGTTGCGGGACAATCTTCGCAAGCAGACATTGCTGACCGACCTCACCCGCACCGATCCGCTCACGGGCCTGCACAACCGCCGCGCGCTCGACGTCGCGCTGGCCGACGAATGGGAGCGAGTCCAGCGCAGCAACGACGGCAGCCTGTCCGTGCTGTTCATCGATGCCGACCACTTCAAGCAGTACAACGACAGATACGGACATGCACAGGGCGACACGGCGCTCAGATTCCTGGCCGAATGCATCCGTGCTCACACGCGGCGGCGCGGTGATCTCGCCGCGCGTTACGGCGGCGAAGAGTTCGTCGCGGTACTGCCGGACACGGACGAAAGCGGCGCCGCGAAGGTCGCGGAGGCGATTCGCCGGGAAGTGGAACGCAACCGGCTCGCAGAATTCGCCGAGACGGTTCCGGCTTTCACGGTCAGCATCGGGTACGCGACCGGACATCGCGCACGCCCGGCGTCCGTCGACGCGCTCACGCATCAAGCAGATCTTGCGTTGTATGCGGCGAAACGCCAGGGTAGAAACCGCGTGTGCCGCGGGGACGCGGAACCTGTCCCGCATCCGGTTTGACGATGGCTCGCCGGCTCCGGCGATCCGGGGAACGCGCTGAATAGCGCGTTCTCAACTATTCCGCGCATGCGGACCGGCGCGAGCAACCGAACCACACGGCACGCAGACGGCGCCCCGTCGCGCCTCTCGTGCGTCAGCGCGCCGCGACAGGCTCAGCTTCGCGCGTGGCGTCGCCGTATCGCTCCGCCCGCTCGACGATACGCGCCAGCCGAATGATGTCGGTCAGCGCGAAATCGCTCGCGTCGGGCCTCGGCTGGTTGCGCTCGTCCGCCATGCGCATCGCGAACGCGAGCGCTTCGGAGCGCTCGCGCAGCAGCGAGCGCAGCGCATCCGCGATGACGCGGCGGTCGCGCGGATCGCCCAGGCCGAGCGCCGGCCCGTGGTCGTGTTCGACGTCCGGCTTCGCGAGCGGCGCGGCCGCCAGCGCGGAAATACCGGGCATGGGAACCGGGTTCAGTTTCATGGTTTCCTCTCGTTGACCGGCGGCCGGGCGCCGCCTCACCGCCGGTTCGACCGCGACACCACGTCGATCCACACCGCCAGCACCAGCACCGCGCCCTTGACGATCATCTGCCAGTACGCGTCGACGTCCAGCATCGACATGCCGTTGTCGAGGCTCGCCATCACGAGCGCGCCGATCAGCGCGCCGTAGACGGTGCCCGACCCGCCGCGCATCGACGTGCCGCCGATGAAGCACGCGGCGATCGCGTCGAGTTCGCCCATCGTGCCCGCGGACGGCGAGCCGGCCGCGAGCCGCGCGGTGTTCACGATGCCGGCGAACGCGCACATCAGCCCCATCAGCGCGAAGATCGCGAGCTTCACGCGATCGGTATCGACGCCCGACAGCCGCGTCGCCTCGAGATTCGAGCCGACCGCGTAGATGCGGCGGCCGAACACGGTCTGCGTCGCGATCCACGAGAAGATGCCGAGCAGCGCGAGCAGCAGCAGCACCGGCACCGGAATGCCGCCGTAGCGGTCGAGCGTCGCGACGAACGCGAACAGCACCGCGCCCGCGCCCGCGATCTTCACGACGTCCTGCCACGGCGGCGCGACCGCGAGCCGGTAGCGGCGCCGCGTACCGCGCTGTCGCACGACCAGCAGCACGACGAGCGCGAACAGCAGCAGCGCGAGGCCGTCCCCCGCCACGCGCGGCAGATAGCCCTGCCCGAGGAACACGAAGCCGTCCGACACGGGCGCGATCGTCGAGCCGCCCGTCACGCCGAGCAGGATCCCGCGAAACGCGAGCATCCCGCCCAGCCCGACGATGAACGACGGCACGCGCCGGTAGGTCGACCACCAGCCGTTGAAGAGCCCGACCAGCACGCCGAGCGCGAGCACGGCCGGCACCGTCGCGGCGAGCGGCCAGTGGCGGTTCACGTCGAGGATCGCCGCGACGCCGCCGAGCAGCCCGAGCAGCGAACCGACCGACAGGTCGATCTCGCCCGCGATGATCACGAACACCATCCCGCACGCGAGCATGCCCGTGATCGACATCTGCCGCAGCAGGTTCGACACGTTGCGCGGCGTGACGAACGCGCCGTCGGTCAGCACCGAGAAGAACGTCCAGATCGCCACGACCGCGAACAGCAGCGCGAGCACCTTGTAGCGCACGAAGATCTGGCGAAGCGGGTGGCCGTATGCGCGGCGCGCGTCGGTGTCCGGTGCCGGTGCGGAAGACGAAGAGGAAGAAAGTTCGGTATTCACGTTGCACTCGCTGCGATAGGTTCGGTCGGACGCCGCGCGGGCTTCAGCGCGGCGCCGAGGATCTGTTCCTGCGTGAGGCCGTCGTTGACGAAATCGCCGCGCAGCTCGCCTTCGCCGATCACCAGCACGCGGTCGGCAAGCCCGAGCACCTCGGGCATTTCCGACGACACGACGATCAGCGCGACGCCGCGCTTCGCGAGCGCGAACACGAGCCGGTAGATCTCGGCCTTCGCGCCCACGTCGACGCCGCGCGTCGGCTCGTCGAGAATCAGCACCTGCGGCTCGGCCAGCAGCATCTTGGCGAGCACGGCCTTCTGCTGGTTGCCGCCGGACAGGCTCGAGATCGGCAAAAACGGGTGCGCGGCGCGCACCGACAGCCGCTGCATCTCGGTGCGGATCGCGTCCAGCTCGGCGGCCGCGTCGATCCGCCCGCGCGTCGCGAAGCGCCGCAGCACCGCCAGCGTGATGTTGTGGCCGACGCCGAGCTGCGGCACGATGCCGTGGCGCTTGCGATCCTCGGGCACCATCGCGATGCCGGCGCGGATCGCGTCGGCCGGCGAGCGGATCGTGAGCGGCCGGCCGTTCATCAGCACGGTCGCCGTGCACGCCCCCGGATACGCGCCGAAGATCGCCTGCATCAGCTCGGTGCGGCCCGCGCCGACCAGCCCCG
The DNA here is from genome assembly GCF_018417535.1 of Burkholderia pyrrocinia. Taxonomy (NCBI): domain Bacteria; kingdom Pseudomonadati; phylum Pseudomonadota; class Betaproteobacteria; order Burkholderiales; family Burkholderiaceae; genus Burkholderia; species Burkholderia pyrrocinia. Next base: position 772,868 of record NZ_CP070979.1, read on the forward strand.
CGACGCCGAGGATCTCGCCGCGCCGCACGCTGAACGACACGTCGTCGACCCGCTTGCGGCGCGTGTTCGTCACGTCGCGGCAGGTCACGTGGCGCGCTTCCAGCACGACGTCGCCGATCTCGTGCGGCTCGCGCGGATACAGGTCGCGGATCTCGCGGCCGACCATCATCGCGATGATCCGGTCGGTCGTCAGCGCACGCATCGGCTCGGTCGCGACATGGCGGCCGTCGCGGATCACGGTCACGGTGTCGCACACGGCCTCGACCTCGTCGAGCTTGTGCGAGATGTACACGCACGCGACGCCGCGGCGCTTCAGGTCGCGCACGATGTCGAGCAGGATGCGCGTTTCCGACGCGCTCAGCGACGACGAAGGCTCGTCGAGGATCAGCAGCTTCGCGCGCTTGTTCAGCGCCTTCGCGATCTCGATCAACTGCTGGTGGCCGCCGCCGTAGTTCATCACCGGCTGCGCGACGTTGATCGAGTCGATCCGCAACTCGTGCAGCAGTTCCTCGGCGCGCCGGACCATCGCCGCGTAGTGCATGCGCCCGCCCGGCAGCGTGATCTCGTTGCCGAGGAATATGTTCTCGGCCACCGACAGTTCGGGCACGAGCATCAATTCCTGGTGGATGATCACGATGCCCGCGCGCTCGGTGTCGCGCACGCCGGACGCGACGAGCGGCGCGCCTTCCCAGCGGATCTCGCCGTCCCACGTGCCGTGTGGATAGACGCCCGACAGCACCTTCATCAGCGTCGATTTGCCCGCGCCGTTCTCGCCGCACAGCCCCACGCACTCGCCCGGCCGCACCATCAGGTCGATGCCGTCGAGCGCCTTCACGCCGTTGAAATCCTTGACGATGCCGCGCATCGTCAGCAAGGGTTCGGTCATTCGCTCATGCCTCGCAGTATGCGCGCGGACGCACCGGAAGGCCGTCCGCGCGCCGCGCCGTTACTGGCTCGCCAGCTGCGCCTGGGTATAGAAGCCGTCCTTCACGACGATGTCGACGTTGCGCCTGGTCAACAGCGTCGGCTGCAGCAGCACCGTGTCGACCTTCTTCTTGCCGTTGTCGTATTGCGCGTTGAAGGCGGGCTTCGCGCCCTTCGCGAGATCCACCGCAAGCTTCGCCGCTTCGCTCGCGATCAGCTTGAGCGGCTTGTAGACGGTCATCGTCTGCGTGCCGGCGATCACGCGCTTGACCGCCGCGAGGTCCGCATCCTGCCCGGATACCGGCACCTTGCCGGCCAGATGCTGCGCGGCGAGCGCCTGGATCGCGCCGCCCGCGGTGCCGTCGTTCGACGCGACGATCGCGTCGATCCGGTTGTTGTTCGCGGTCAGCGCATCCTCGACGATCCGCAGCGCGGTCGACGCGCTCCACTCGGGCACCCACTGCTGGCCGACGACCTTGATGTCGCCGCGATCGATCGCCGGCTTCAGCACCTTCAGTTGTCCTTCGCGCAGCATCTTCGCATTGTTGTCGGTCGGCGCGCCGCCGAGCAGGAAATAGTTGCCCTTCGGCTTCGCATCGTAGACGCCCTGCGCCTGCAGCTCGCCCACCTTCTGGTTGTCGAACGAGATATACGCATCGACGTCGGCGTCGAGGATCAGCCGGTCGTACGACACCACCTTGATGCCCGCCTTGCGCGCTTCGGCGACGACGTTGCCGAGCGTCTTCGAATTGAACGGCACGATCACGATCACGTCCACGCCGCGCGAGATCAGGTTCTCGATCTGCGAGATCTGCCGCGCCTCGCTCGCGTCCGCGGACTGCACGGACACTTTCGCGCCGAGTTGCGTGGCGGCGGCCACGAAATAGTCGCGGTCGCGCGACCAGCGCTCGACGCGCAGGTCGTCGATGCAGAAGCCGATCTCCGGCTTGTCCTTGCTCGCATGCGCGAGCGGCGCGCCAAGCGCGAGGGCCGCCAACGCAGCGGCGCCTGCCAGCGCACTCAATACGGTACGACGCGTTACGGATTGCATGTCTCCACTCCTCTCTTTATTGGACAACCCCACGAACGCCGGGCGGCCGCCGAAGCACGCCGCCCGTCGTCCTGCCAGTACACGGCTACGCGTCATGCGCGGCATGACCCGCGCCAGCCGCAAACACCGGTTCGAGCGCGCGATACAGCGCGCGAAACGTCGGCCGCCGCGCGTCGCGATACCACGCGTGGCGCGCCATGTCGGGCTCGCGCACGGCCACCACCGGCAGCTGCGGGCACACCGCGTCGAGCGGCGCATCCGGTTCGAGCGCGAGATGCGCGAGCCGCGCGGCGCCGAGCGCCGGGCCGACTTCGCCACCCGCACGCAATGTCAGCGCGCGACCGCTGAGATCCGCGAGCATCTGTGTCCAGTACGCGCTGCGCGAGCCGCCGCCGATGACCGTGATGCCGTCGGGCGCGAGCCCGGCCGCATGGAGCGCGTCGATCCCGTCGAGCAGCGCGAAGCCGACGCCTTCGAGCGTCGCGTTCGCGAGATCGGCGCGCTGCGTGTCGGGCGTCAGCCCGTAAAACACGCCCTTCGCGTTCACGTCGTTGTGCGGCGTGCGCTCGCCGCTCAGATAAGGCAGGAACCACGGGCGATCCGCGCGCGCGTTCGTCTCGGCGTCGGCGAGCAGCGCGGCAACGCCGTCGTAGCCGGCCAGTTGCGCGGTGAAATCGACGCAGCCGGCCGCATTCAGCATCACCGACATCAGGTGCCAGGTGCGCGGTAACGCATGACAGAAGCTGTGGACCGCCGATTCCGGATTCGCGCGAAAACCGTCCGACACCGCGAAATAAACGCCCGACGTGCCGAGCGACAGCAGCGCATCGCCGGGCCGCACGATGCCGACGCCGACCGCACCGGCCGCGTTGTCGCCACCACCCGCGACGACCGGGATCTCGCGCAGCCCCAGCGCGCGCGCGACTGCCGGCAGCAGCGTGCCGGTGATGCGGTTGCCCTCGAACACGGCGGGCACCTGCGCGCGCGACAGCCCGCACGCGGCAAGCAGCGTGTCGTCGTAGTCGCGCTTCTCGACATCGAGCCACAGCGTGCCGGCGGCATCCGACGGATCGGTCGCGAACACGCCGGTCAGCCGGTAGCGCAGATAATCCTTCGGCAACAGCACGTGTGCGATCCGCGCGAACACGTCCGGCTCGTGCCGGCGCACCCACAGCAGCTTCGGCGCGGTGAAGCCCGGCATCGCAAGGTTGCCGGCGACGGCGCGCAGCGCGGGCGCCAGCCGCCCGAGTTCCGCGCACTCGGCATCCGCGCGACCGTCGTTCCACAGGATCGCGGGACGCAGCACGTCGCCGTGCGCATCGAGCAGCGTCGCGCCGTGCATCTGCCCGGTCAGGCCGAGCGCGCCGATGTCATGCGGATCGACGCCGGCCGCGCGCGCATCCGCAACGAGCTCGGCAAGCGCGCCGCATGCCGCGTCCCACCAGTCGCGCGGCGCCTGTTCGGACCAGCGCGGCCGCGGCCGACTCACCGACAGCGGCCGGCTCGCGCTGGCCCGCACCGCACCGTCGCGGTCGAGCAGCACGGCCTTCACGCCCGACGTGCCAAGATCGAGTCCGATGACCATGGTGTCAGCGCAGCCCGTAGATCGCCTGGTTCACGATGTTCTCGAGCCGTTCCTGCGCGCCGCTCGCATGCTGCGGGTTCACGCCGCGCGCGAGCGCGTCGGCGGCGAGCGACTCCAGCGTGTAGCCGCCCGCCAGGATCTCGCGGCCGAAAGCGCTGTCCCACTGCGCGTAGCGCTGCCGGCGCAGCGCGTCGAGCCGGTCGTTCCCGACCAGCACGGCCGCGCGCTCGAGCGCAAGCGCGAGCACGTCGATCGCGCCGACATGGCCGTAGAACAGGTCTTCCGGATCGACGCTCTGGCGCCGCACCTTCGCATCGAAGTTCATGCCGCCGGTGGTAAAACCGCCATGCCGCAGGATCTCGTAGAACGCGAGCGTCAGTTCCTCGACGCTGTTCGGGAACTGGTCGGTGTCCCAGCCGTTCTGCGGATCGCCGCGATTCGCATCGACGCTGCCGAACACGCCGAGCGCGAACGCGTTCGCGATCTCGTGATGGAACGAATGGCCGGCGAGCGTCGCGTGGTTAGCCTCGATATTCACGCGGATTTCGTTCTGCAATCCGTATTGCGTGAGGAAGCCGTGTACGGTCGCAACGTCGTAGTCGTACTGGTGCTTGGTCGGCTCCTGCGGCTTGGGCTCGATCAGCAGCGCCCCTTTGAAGCCGATCCGGTGCTTGTGCTCGACGACCATCGACAGGAAGCGGGCGAACTGCTCGCGCTCGCGCACGAGATCGGTATTGAGCAGCGTCTCGTACCCTTCGCGGCCGCCCCACAGCACGTAGTTCTCGCCGCCGAGCCGATGCGTCGCGTCGAGCGCATGGCGCACCTGGGTGGCGGCCCACGCGAACACGTCGGGGTTCGGGTTGGTCGCCGCGCCCGCCGCGAAGCGCGGATGCGAGAACAGGTTCGCGGTGCCCCACAGCAGCCGGACGCCCGTCGCCTGCTGACGCTCGCCCAGGTAGTCGGTCATCCGCGCGAAGTTCTCGGTGTACTCGTGCAGGCTGTCGCCCTCCGGCGAGACGTCGGTGTCGTGAAACGTGTAGAACGGCGTGCCGAGCTTCGTGAAGAACTCGAATGCCGCATCCGCCTTCTGGCGCGCGCGCTCTAACGGGTCGCCCGGCTGTTGCCATGGCCGCCGGAACGCGCCCTGGCCGAAGATGTCGTGGCCGGGCCACACGAACGTGTGCCAGTAGCAGACCGCGATCCGCAGGTGCTCCTCGAGCGTCTTGCCGAGCACCCGCTTCGTGCGGTCGTAATACCGGTATGCAAGCGGGTTGTCCGATTGCGGACCTTCGTAGCGAATCGCGGGAATATGTTCGAAATACGACATGGCGTCTCCGTCCGGTTTCTTGTTGCGGTGCGGCGTGCATCGCGATGGCGTGCGGGCCGAATTCGATCTGGCTGGATCGTGCCCGCGTGCCCCCGCGCCCGCAATTGCGAAATTGCGCAGCACCCTTAACGTTTCTTGCCAGCGCACTGCGCACGGCACGCGTTCCGTCCTACAATCGCCGGACACCAGGCCAACCTGACAGCCGCGCGGCTCGGCCCGCGCGCCCGGAGACAACGGCGCGACGCCACGTACGGCGCGCGCTTCGAGACCGAGATGAACCGCGCCCGTTCCACCCAGACGCCGCACCGCATCGCGCTGCTGTTCAACGCCAACAAGGTCTACGACCGCGAGATCATCAGCGGCATCGGCCAGTACCTGCGCTCGACGCGCGTGGTCTGGGACCTGTTCCTCGAAGACGACTTCCGCTGCCGGCTCGCCGGCATCGAGCGCTTCGACGGCGACGGCATCATCGCGGACTTCGACGATCCGGCCGTCGCCGATGCACTCGCCGGCTCGCCGCTGCCGATCGTCGCGGTCGGATCGTCGTACGAGGATCCGGCGCAGTATCCGGACGATGTGCCGTATATCGCGACCGACAACGCAAAGCTCGTGTCGCTCGCGTACACGCACCTGATCGGCGCCGGGCTGCCGCACTTCGCGATGTACAGCCTGCCCGTCGCGCAAGAGAACCGCTGGGCGCAGCAGCGCGAACTCGCATTCGACCGGCTCGCGCGCGCGGACGGCGTCGATGCGGCGATCTACCGCGGGCTGTCGACGAGCGCGTCGGGGTGGAACCACGCGATCGAGCAGTTGATCGGCTGGCTGCATGCGCTGCCGAAGCCCGTCGGCGTCATTGCGGTGACCGACGCGCGCGCGCGGCACCTGCTGCAGGCGTGCCTGATCGCGGGCCTCGCGGTGCCGGAACAGGTCGCGATCATCGGCATCGACAACGACCCGCTCACGCGCACGCTCACGCGCATTCCGCTGTCGTCCGTGATCCAGGGCACCGAGGAAATGGGCCGTACCGCCGCGCACCTGCTGCACCGGATGCTGCGCGGCGCGCGTTTTCCGGACCGGCGGATTCTCGTGCCGCCCGTCGGGATCAACGTGCTCGAATCGACCCGCCACCAGCCGCTCGCGAGTCCGTACGTGATGCACGCACGCCACTTCATTCGCCAGTACGCGTGCCAGGGCATCAAGACCGATCAGGTCGCCGACTACGTCGGCGTGTCGCGCTCGCTGCTCGAAGAGCACTTCCGGCGCGAACTGCAGCGCACCGTGCACCAGGAAATCCTGCGCCACAAGCTCGAAGCGGCGCAGGCGCTGCTCGCGGGCCGGCAGGCGTCGAGCGCCGAGGTCGCGATCCGCTGCGGGTTCACGTCGCTCCAGTACATGTACGCGGTGTTCCGGCGCGAGCTGGGCTGCACGCCGCGCGAATACCAGGAACGCGCCGTCGCCGCGCACTGAAGCCCGCCGTTCACATCGAATCCGCCCATGCACATCGATACCGATTCTCCCCGCCTGACACCCGGCGTCGCACGCGTGTCCTCCGAACCGTGGGGCACGCTGCCCGACGGCGACCCGGTGCGGCGCTACACGCTGCGCAACGCGCACGGGATGCGCGTCGTCGTCAGCGACCTCGGCGCGACCGTCGTGTCGTGGCTCGCGCCCGACCGCACCGGACGCTTCGCCGATATCGTGCTCGCGCACGACACGCCCGCCGAGTATGTCGAATCGGGCGCCTACCTCGGCGCGACGATCGGCCGCTGGGCGAACCGGATCGCCGGCGCGCGCTTCACGCTCGACGGTATCGACTACCTGCTCGATCGCAACGAGAACGGCAATCTGCTGCACGGCGGCGCGAGCGGCTTCCACCGCCAGCGCTGGGCAGTCGTCGACGACTGCGGCGGGCTGACGCTGCGGCTCGATTCGCCCGAAGGCGACGCGGGCTTTCCGGGCAACGTGAGCGTGCAGGTTCGCTACGCGCTCGACGACGACGGCACGCTGACGATCGACTACACCGGCGTCACCGACGCGCCCACGCCGCTCAACCTCACGAATCACGGCTACTTCAACCTCAGCGGCCGCGCGGGCAGCGACGTGCGCGGCCATGTGCTGAGCATCGACGCCGACGCGTTCCTCGAAGTCGACGACGCGCTGATCCCGACCGGCACCGCGGACGTGACCGGCACGGCCTTCGATTTTCGGCAGAGCGCGCCGCTCGGCGCGCGCCTCGACTGGCCGCATGCGCAACTTGCAAGGGCGCGCGGCTTCGATCACTGCTTCGTGCTGCGCGACGGCGCATGCGCGGTCAGGCCCGTCGCACGCATCTACGATCCGGAAAGCGGCCGCGAGCTGGTCGTATCGACCGATCAGCGCGGCCTCCAGCTCTATACGGGCAACTATCTGGACGGCGTGCGCGTGAGCGGCGGCACGCATTGCGCGCGACACGCCGCGTTGTGCGTCGAAGCCGGCGGCTTTCCGGATCAGGTCAACATGGCCGACCTGCGCGACGATGTCATCCTGCATCCGGGCGCCGTCTATCGACAGACCACGCTGTACCGGGTAGCCGTTCGCGCGTAACACGTGCGCCGGCCGCCTTCGACAGGCACCGGCGGCAAGCATCGGCCACGCCGCACGCCGCTGCGCGACGGCCCGTCACGGCGCGGTGTGCGTCGTGCGATCCACTACACGCGCCGCATCGGCGATACGAGCGCCGCGTCCTCGCCAGGCTCGGCCGGCCGCGCGTGCGCGGTATCGCGCTTCGGCTGCTGCGCGCCTAGCCCCGTGCCGCCCGTGCGCCGCCGCGTTGCGTGCCGCTCGATGACCCGCTGCAGCACGCAGAACACGCACAGCAGCGCGCCGATCACGATCCGCGTCCACCACGAACTCAACGTGCCGTCGAACGTGATCAACACCTGGATCGTGCCGAGGATGCCGACGCCGAACACCGAACCGATCACGTAGCCCACGCCGCCCGTGAGCAACGTGCCACCGATCACGGTCGCGGCGATCGCGTCGAGCTCCATCCCCTGCGCCTGCAGCCCGTAGCCCGACAGCACGTACAGCGTGAACACCACGCCGCCGAGCGCCGAGCACAGCCCGCTCAGCGCATAGACGCCGATCTTCGTGCGCGCCACCGGCAGCCCCATCAGCAGCGCCGAGCGCTCGTTGCCGCCGATCGCATAGACATTGCGGCCGAAACGCGTGAAATGCGCGACGTAGATCGCGACGGCCAGCGTCGCGAGTGCGATCAGCGCACCCGCGCTCAGCGTGCCGCCGCCGACCGGCACGCTGATGCCCGCGATCGCATGAAAGGTCGGCTCGTTGATCGTGATCGACTGCGTCGTGATCAGGAAGCACGCGCCGCGCGCGAGAAACATCCCCGCCAGCGTGACGATGAACGGCTGCAGCCGGAAGTAATGGATCAGCGCGCCCATCGCGGCGCCGTACAGCGCGCCGAACGCGAGCACGAGCGGCACGATCGCCCAGACGGGCCAGCGCAGCCGCTCGGCGCCGACCGCGCAGAAGATCGTCGTCAGCGCGACGACCGAGCCGACCGACAGGTCGATGCCGCCCGACACGATCACGAACGTCATCCCGATCGCGACGATCAGCAGGAACGCGTTGTCGACAAGCAAGCCGGTGAGCACCTGCATCGAGAAAAAACCCGTGTACATCACGGATCCGAAGCCGAACAGCGCGGCGAACAGCACGATCGTCACGACGATCGGCAGTGTGCGCGGGTCGGCGAGCCGGCCAAGGAATCGGGTCATCGGGGCGTTGCTCCGGAGGTGGCGCGCGAACGCGCAGAGGGCAGCAGCCGCGACGCGTGCCGGACCACAAGCGCACGCGCCGCGTCCGACTGGATCAGCGTCACGACGATCACGACGATCGCCTTGACGACGAGCGTCGCCTCCGGCGGCACGCCGATCGAATAGGTCGTGTAGGTGAGCGTCTGGATGATCAGCGCGCCGAGCACGGAGCCGGCCAGGCTGAAGCGGCCGCCGAGCAGCGACGTGCCGCCGAGCGTCACCGCGAGGATCGCGTCGAGTTCGAGCAGCAGCCCCGCGTTGTTGCCGTCGGCGCTGCGCAAGTTCGAGCTCGCGAGGATGCCGGCGATCGCCGACATCACGCCGGAACACAGATACACGCCGAACACGACCGCGCCCGAGCGCAGCCCGACGAGCCGCGTGGCGACCGGGTTCACGCCGATCGCGCGGATGAACAGCCCGAGCGCCGTGCGGTTCACCAGCAGCGCGACGGCAGCGATCACCGCGACCGCGATCCACACCGAACACGGCACGGTCGCCAGATAGCCGCCGCCGAGCGCGAGGTAGCCGGGCGCGCCGATCGGAATGATCTGGCCGCCCGTCAGCAACTGCGCGACGCCGCGGCCGGCCACCATCAGGATCAGCGTCGCGATGATCGGCTGCATCCCGACGAACGCGACGAGCAGGCCGTTCCATGCGCCCGCCAGCAGTCCGACGCCGAGCGCGGCGGCCAGCGCCATGCCGACCCGAGAAGGGTCTGCATCGAGCACGATCGCCGCGGCCGCGCCGGCGATCGCGACGATCGCGCCGACGGAAATGTCGATCCCGCGCGTCGCGATCACGAGCGTCATCCCGAGCGACACGATCACGAGCGGCGCCGCGCGGTTCAGGATGTCGATCGGCGCGCCGAACAGGTGGCCGTCGAGCAGCGCGATCGACAGGAAGCCCGGACGATGCGCGACGTCGAGCGCGAACAGCAGCGCGAGCGTCAGCACCGGCCACGCAAGCGAATGACGAAACAGCGTGCGCAGCCGCGTCATGACTGGCCTCCCGCGATCAGCCGGTAAACCTGCTCCTCGGACGCGTCGGCACCGGTCAGCTCGGCGACCTTGCGCCGGTCGCGCAGCACCGCGATCCGGTGGCTCACGCGCACGACCTCGCCGATCTCCGACGAGATGAACAGGATCGCGAGCCCGGTCGCGCACAGCGCGAGCACGCGCTCCATGATGTCGAACTTCGCGGCGACGTCGATGCCGCGCGTCGGCTCGTCGAGGATCAGCAGCTTCGGGTCCGTCGCGAGCCAGCGCGCGAGCAGCACCTTCTGCTGGTTGCCGCCCGACAGCAGGCCGATCGGCTGCTCCGCGTCGCGCGCCTTGACGCCGAGCCGCGCGATATACGTGTCGGCGATCTCGCGCTGGCGCGCCCGCCCGATCAGCCGCCACCAGCCGCGCCGCGCCTGCAGCGCGAGGATGATGTTCTCGCGGATCGACAGCGCGGCGACGATGCCCTCCTTCTTGCGGTCCTCCGGGCAATACGCGATCCCGTGCCGGACCGCGTCGTGCGGCGACGCCAGCCGCTTGCGCGTGCCGTCAATCTCGATCGCACCGGTGTCCGGGCGCTCCGCCGCGAACGCGAGCTGCGCCGTTTCGGTGCGCCCCGAGCCGAGCAGCCCGGCCAGCCCGACGATTTCGCCAGGCCGCACGTCGAGATCGAGCGCACCCATCATCCCGCGCCGGCCGACCTGCTGCATCGACAGGAACGGCGCGGCAGTGCCGGCGGTGCGCTCGACCGCGGCGGCACCCGCCTGCAGCGTGTCGGACATCCGTTCGCGGCCGGTCATCTTCGCGACCAGCGCGTCGACCGGCAGGTCGCGCGCCAGGTACTCGCCTTCGCGCTCGCCGTTGCGCATCACGGTGATCCGGTCGGACACCGCATAGGTCTGTTCAAGGAAGTGCGTGACGAACAGGATCGCGATGCCCGACGCCTTCAGCCGGCGCAGCACGTCGAACAGCCGCGCGACCTCGCCGTCGTCGAGGCTCGACGTCGGCTCGTCGAGAATCAGCACGCGCGCATCGACGGAAACGGCGCGCGCGATCGCGACCATCTGCTGCACGGCGATCGGATACGCGTCGAGCGAACGCGTGACGTCGAGCGCAAGGTCGAGTTCGGCCAGCGCCGCGCGTGCCCGCGCATGGATCGCGTTCCAGTCGATCGCGCCGCGCCGCATCGGCTGCCGGCCCGCGAAGATGTTCTCGGCGACCGACAGGTTCGCGCACAGGTTCACTTCCTGGTAAAGCGTCTGGATCCCGGCCGCCTCGGCCTCGCGCGGCGCGGCGAAACGCACGGGCTTGCCGCCGACGCGAATCTCGCCCGCATCGTGCGCATGCACGCCGGTGAGCACGTTGATCAGCGTCGACTTGCCCGCGCCGTTCTGGCCCATCAGCGCATGGATCTCGCCCGGAAACAGCCGGAAGCTCACGCGCTGCAGCGCGCTGACGCCCGGAAACGCCTTGTCGATGCCGATCATCTCGACCACCGGCGGACTCGTCATGAACCCTCCCTCGAAGCGGTTGCCGGACGACGGCGTGCCACGCCGCCGCCCGCGCGGACCTCAGTATTTGCGGGTCGGCAGCACCTGCGCCGCGACGTTCATCGGGAACACGGTCTCGTTCGTCACGATGCGCTTGGGCAGCGACTTGCCGGCGACGACGTCCTTCACCGCGCTCATCAGTTGCGGGCCGAGCAGCGGGCTGCATTCGACGTCGACGTTGATCTTGCCGGCGACCATCGCCTGGAAGCCGCCCTTCGTCGCATCGAACGACACGACGCTCATGTCCTTGCCGGGCTTGATCCCGGCTTCCTCCATCGCCTGGATCGCGCCGAGCGCCATGTCGTCGTTGTGCGCGTAGACGACGTTGATCTGCTTGCCGTAGGTCTTCGCGAACGCTTCCATCACCTGCTTGCCGCCGGCGAGCGTGAAGTCGCCGCTCTGCGACGCGATCACCTTGAATTTCGGATTGCTTTTGATCACTTCGAGCAGGCCCGCGCGGCGATCGTTGGCCGGCGCCGAGCCGACCGTGCCCTGCAGCTCGACGATATTGATCGGACCTGCGTCGTTCCTGTAGTGCTCTTCCATCCAGTGGCCCGCGCGCCGCCCTTCCTCGAGGAAGTCCGAACCGATCATCGTCACGTACAGCGACGGGTCCTTCACGTCGACCCCGCGATCGGTCAGGATCACCGGGATGTGCGCGGCCTTCGCTTCGGTCAGCACCGGCTCCCAGCCCGATTCGACGACCGGCGAGAACGCGATCACGTCGACCTTCTGCGCGATGAACGAGCGGATCGCGCGGATCTGGTTCTCCTGCTTCTGCTGCGCGTCCGAGAATTTCAGGTTGATGCCGGCGTCCTTTGCCGCGCCCTTCACCGACACGGTGTTCGCGGTGCGCCACGCGCTTTCCGCGCCGACCTGCGAGAACCCGAGCGTGATCGGCTTTTGCTGCGCGAACGTGCCGGGCGCGAGTACCGTCGCCGCGGCGACGATCGCACCGGCCGCCAGCTTCCTGATGAATGTCATGGTCCGTCTCCGATGATGTCGTTGTATGCCGCTGCGCTGTTCTGGTTCTGCTTGGCGCGCGCGGTTCAGGGCTGTGCCTGCCGGCCCGGTGTGTATGCCCCGGATTAGTCTAGGAACAAGTCCGATAACCTTCCAATGAAATCTTGGATTGAGGCGATATCGGAATCGGCATACGTATAAACACCTAAGCGCGGGGACGCCTGGAGCGGCGGCGGCGGCGGGCGGGCCGGCCGGGTCGTTTCGAATGCGTGAAAGCCGGCGCATTCGGGCAATGCGCCGGCCTCGTCAGGATTCCGTGGGCGGAATGACGGCAGGCCGGGCCGAAAGGAAGACGTTGGTTTGCTTCAGATGGAAGCGGCGGATGGCGCGTCGCCGGGTACCGGCGCAGGCATGCGGGCCCGCATGAACACGCCGGCCAGCACCGACGCCGCTACTGCGGCCCCGGCGCCCAACAGGAACGCGAGGTGGTAGCCGCCGACGTGTCGATCGCGCCCGCCCCCAGACCGATCGGCACCATGACGGGCAGCATGTCCGTCATGAATCGGCTCCTGTCGGTTGCCGCGCGGTTCAGGGCCACGCGGCGGATATCAACTTGCGCGCTTTCCGATCAGCGCATCACTCCCTTGGCGCGCAGCTCGCGGCCGATGCGCACGATTTCGCGCTCGCCTTCCACCAGCGCGGCGGCACTCGTGTGCACCGAGTAGTTGCCCAGATGGAGGTCGTGCGGATGCGGGATGGCCGTACCGACCACGAAGCGCGCATCGGTCACCGCGTCGAATTCGATCGCGGTGTCGGACCGGTCGAAGACGACCAGCTCGCCCTGGCCGACCGGGTCCGGCGTACGCAGGCTGCCGTCCATCACGGCGGTCCAGCCGACCCGGTAGCCCTGCGGCGGCCGGCAGGTCCAGCGCTCGCCGGCCTTCAGTTGCACGACGACGTAGTTGATGCCCGGCGGCGCATCGATCGGGCTGACCGCGTCGCCGCTGCGGCCGAGCAGCACGCGCGCCGGCCCGTCCGACGGGATGTCGTCGATCGACAGGTGCTGGCTGAACGCCGGCGCCAGCTCGCGCCCCGGCGGCAACGCGACCCACAGCTGGAACGCCTTGACCGGCGGCACGACGGAACCCGTATGCCAGACGCCGCGCCCGGCGCTCATCCATTCGATGTCGCCCGCCTCCATCGTGCCTTCGTGACCGGTGGATTCGGCGTAGGTGCCGCGTCCGTCGATCACGAGCGTCAGCGTGGCGATACCCGAATGCGGATGCCAGCCGAAGGCCGGCTGCCCCAACGGTGCTTGCGTATCGACCAGGTCGAGAAAGACGAACGGCTTGATCATCTCGCCGACGTCGGACGGGCTCGCCATCCGGACGACCGGCCCGTGGGCGCGGCCGCGCGTGCGGAAGACGACGTGACGGCCGGTGACGGCGGTCTGCAAAACGGGATCGACGGCATTCATCGGGTGTGCTCCAGCGTATCGAGGTACGACAGGCGGCATGGCCGGGTCAGGCGTCCGCCTCGGTTTGTGCGCAATTGAGAAAGTAAGCCGGCAAACACCGTCAGGCCGCGAGCGCCGCCGCGGCTTCCTTCGCCGACGCGATGGCACCGCTGCGCATGTCCTGCCCCATCGCCACGCCTTCCGCGCGAATGAACGTGATGTCCGTGATGCCGAGGAAGCCGAACGCCGCTTTCAGATAGGTTTCCTGATGATCGAACGCGGCCACGGGCGAGCCTTCGCTGTACACGCCGCCGCGCGAAGACGCGACGACCAGCTTCTTGCCGACGCACAATCCGACCGGCCCGCTCTCGCCGTAGCGGAACGTCTTGCCGGCGACGGAGATGCGGTCGATCCACGCCTTCAACTGCGAAGCGATGCCGAAGTTGTACATCGGCGCGCCGACGACCACGATGTCGGCCGCGAGGAATTCGTCAAGCGCGCGCCGGCCGATCTCGACGTCCGCCTGCAGCGCGTCGTCGACTGGCGCGCCTTGCGCGGCGGCCAGGTGTTCGGCCGTCAGATGGCCGATCGGCGTAGCGGCGAGATCGAGGCGCGTCACCGTGAGGCCGGGGTCGCGGCCACGGAAGGTCGCGACGGCTTCCGCCGACAGTTCGCGGCTGACCGAGCCTTGGCCGAGGATACTGGAATCGATATGCAGCAGTTTCATGAGTGTTCTCCGAAAGGGGTTACTGCTTGAGGGCTTCGGCCGTGATCAGCAGGCGCGTCTTCATGCTGAAGCCGTACGCCTTGCCGAAGTCGACGCCGAATTCGCTGCGATCGAACTCGCCCATCGCGTCGACGCCGCACACTTCGCGCTTGAGCATCGGATGCGGCATGCACTTGAACGAGTCGATCTTCAGCGTCAGCGGCCGGGTCACGCCGTGCATCGTGAGATTGCCGACGACCGTCGCCGGCTTGTCGCCGTTGAACGTGATCGCACCCTTGTAGGTCGCTTCCGGGAACTTCGACGCGTCGAAGAACTGGTTCGACTGCAGGTCCTGGTCGAGCTTCGTGCTGCCCGTATGAACCGACGCAATCGCGGTCGTCACTTCGACGGTGCCGGTCTTTGCCGCGCGGTCGAGCGTCACGGTGCCGCCCGATTTGTCGAACTTGCCGCGCCAGACCGACAGGCCGCCGATGTGGTCGGCCTCGAAGCTCGGGTACGTATGGTCCGGATCGAGCCGGTACGTCGACGCGGCCGCGAATGCGGACAACGACAGCAATGCGGCGAGTGCGCCCGCCGCGATCGTCAGAGTCTTGTTCAATTCAATCTCCTTGGGAAGTCGGGTGCTTGTCTGTAGCGTGATACCAGTATGGAGACGGAAGCTGCTTTACACTAGATGGATAAATAGGATTTGATTGATCCATTTTTGGAGGAATCCGATGCTCGATCTGAACGATCTCGCGCTGTTCGTCCAGGTCGTCCGCGCCGGCAGCTTCTCGGAGGCCGCGCGGCGCCTGCGCATGCCGGCCAATACGCTGAGCCGGCGCATCGACCAGCTCGAAGGGCAACTCGGCACGCGCCTGCTGCATCGCTCGACCCGCAAGCTCGCGCCAAGCACCGAAGGCCAGGCGCTGTTCGAGCGTTATGCGCCGGCGCTCGACCGGGTCTTCGAGATCGAACGGCTGCATGCGGGCGGGCAGGCGCCTTCCGGCAAGGTTCGCGTGACGGCGATGGGCGGTCTGTTCGAACTTTTCCGGCTGGAATGGCTGGCCGAGTTCTATGCGCGCTATCCGCAGATCAGCATCGACTTCCTGCTCGACGACACGCCGGCCGACCTGATCGGCGAGCGCATCGATCTCGCATTGCGGATGGGCATCGAGACCGGCGGCAGCTTCCGCGTGCGCCGGATCGCGCCGGGCACGATGATCCTCGCGGCGAGCCCTGCCTATCTCGAACGGCGCGCCGCGCCGCGCACGCCGCGAGAACTGGCCGACCACGATTGCCTGACGGTGTCCAGTCGCCAGGGCCGCAGCATGTGGCGCCTGCAGGGGCCGCGCGGCACCCAGGAGATTTCGATCGACGGCCGCTTCTCGGTCAACGACATGCGCGTGGTGATACAGGCCTGCATCGCCGGGCTGGGGATCGCGCTGCTGCCGCAGTTGCTCGCCGAGCTGGCAATCGAGCAGGGAAAACTGGTGCGCGTGCTGCCGTCGTATCGACGTTCGGGCACCGGCCTCGGGCTGCAACTCGTCTATACGAGCCGCCCGCCGTTGCCGCCCGCGGTGTCGGTGTTCGCCGATTTCCTGCTGGAGAAACTGGGGAACGGGATGCCCGGGCAACCGAAAGGCCCTGCCGATCGATAACGTTTCCTTGTCGCGGTAAACGGAATTTCTTGTTGGACGCGGAATTTCGGCGATCGAACACTGCGGGGCATCGCGTCGGGTACCGACCGACGCAATGCAAGGGCCCGGAGCCCCAACGCAGGAGACAACCATGCCGGTATCAGGAAGCGCCATCAACGTTCGCGAATTCATCGACGAGCGCCCGGTCAGCCCGTTTCAGTGGCTGGTCGGATTGCTGACCTTCGTCGTGATCTCGCTGGACGGCTGGGATACCGTCATCATCGGCTTTGTCGTGCCGGAGCTGATCAAGGAATGGGGCGTCACGAAGAACGCGCTGGCGCCGGTGCTCAGCGCCGCGTTGTTCGGCCTCGCGGCCGGTGCGCTGCTCGGCGGGCCGATTGCCGACCGGTTCGGGCGCAAGCGCGTGCTGGTCGCCAGCGTGCTGATCATCGGCGTCGGGACGCTGGCCACCGCGCACGCGACGTCGCTCGGGACGATGTTGCCGATCCGGTTCATCACCGGGCTCGGCCTGGGCGCCGTGATGCCGAACGTGGTGACGCTGTGGTCCGAATACGTGCCGGAACGCCGGCGCTCGTTCCTCGTGACGGTCGTGTACAGCGGGTTCACGGTCGGTGCCGCGCTGTGCGGCTTCATCGCGGCGTGGATCATTCCGGGTTACGGATGGCGCACGATGCTCACGGTGGGCGGTGCGCTTGCCGTGGTCTGCGTGCCGATCCTGATGCGCTGGCTGCCCGAATCGGTCGCATTCCTGACGGTTCAGAACAAGCGTCCCGACCTGATCGCGCGGATTCTTTCCGCGATCGGCCGTACGCGCGTGCCCGCCGATACGCGATTCTTCCTGCCCGCGCAGCCGAGGGTGAAAGGCGGTGCGATCGGCACGATCCTGTCGAAGCGCTACATCGCCGGCACGGTCCTGATCTGGCTGTGCTATTTCGTCGGGCTGTTCGTCACCTACCTGCTTTACAACTGGCTGCCGACGATGGCGAAAGACGCCGGTTATACGAGTGCCCAGGGCGCCATCATGGTCGGCTTCCTGAACTGGGGCGGCACGCTGGGTTCGATCGCGATCGGCTGGCTGATGGATCGTTTCGATCGCTACTACACGGTCGCGGCGAGCTTCTGCCTGGCGGCACTGTCGCTGTGGGCCGTGCACGGGATGCAGTCGACCTTCTGGGCGTTGCAGGTCCTCGCCTTTGCGTGGGGATGGTTCATTCCCGGCACCAATACCGGCATGAACGCGCTGACCGCGCGTTTCTACCCGACCGTTGCGCGCTCAACCGGATTGAGCTGGATGCACGCGTTCGGGCGGCTGGGCGCCATCGGCAGCGCGTTTGCCGGCGCGGCGATCCTGAGCGCGGGGCTGGGACTCAGCCAGATTCTGCCGATCATGGCCGTTGCGCCGCTGACCGGTGCGGTGGCCGTGCTCGTGATCGCGAGTCTCGTGAAGCGTTGGGCGCTCGCCGATGAATCGGCGGCGGCAGCCGTGCCTTCGGCGGCCGAGGTTTCGCCGAATACCTGACGACGGGTTCAGCCCGGGCGGCCGTGCGTTGTGAGCAGGCGCAGCGTGAAAGCGCATTCGCCGCATGAGCCGCGCCGCTCGGCCGGATGACGATTGGGTCACGCACGACGATCCGGATTTCCGGATGTTCCCGGCAACGCCTTGCTGCCACTCGGACTCGACGAGACTCTGTTCCGGCGGGTCGCCGCCTTCCTGTCGGTCTCGCCGCCTTGATTCGAAACGACGCCGGCGGCGTGCGCCCGCGCATCGCCGTCCACCCGCGTCGGGTTCAACTCGCGCAGCACGCTGGCGCGCCCGCCGTCGTCGTCGGGCAGCTGCGGCATCCCGCGCGCAAAGGCCGGCGCGACCGCCGCCGCGAGCAGCGCGGCGATCGCCAGTCGGGAAAGGAGCTTCATCGCCCGACTCCCGTTTCACTGCGCGCTGACGGTCGGCACGGACGTCGACGCGGTCGCGGTGCCCTGCTCGCCGTGCGCGATCGCATACAGCTCGCGATTGCGCGCGATCGTCTGCGTACTCGGCGGATAGTCCCAGTTCGACGTGGGCACGGTGCCGTCGCGCTGCGCCTGGACGAGCTCGGCGATCACGTCGGCGCGCGTCAGGCCCGACGACGACGTCTGTGCGAAAGCCGCGACCGGCGTGCCGATTGCGAGGGCGAGCAGCGCGGCGGCTGCGATCAGTCTGCGATTCATGATGAAACTCCCCAGAACGGTTCGATGAGGACGCATCGTCGATGCGCCGCCGGCGGGACTGCGGATGCGTTTTCGCCGCCTGACGCATTCATTCTGGTGATCGCGGCCGGCGCGACGCTGACCGCCGGATGACAATCCTGAAATCTGCGCTGCCGCGCGCGGATAACAGCTTCGTAATCTTCGGGTCAGGGCCGGGTCAACGCGGCGCCGGCAGACTGCACGCTCGTCGCATCGAATGCGGCGCCCCTGCCCTGCTTCGAGGAACAACATCATGTGGATCGTCCGGCTGGCGTTGCGCAGGCCCTATACGTTCGTCGTGCTCGCGCTGCTGATCTTCATCGCGGGACCGCTCGCGATCCTGCGCACGCCGACCGACATCTTCCCGAACATCGACATCCCGGTCGTCAGCATCGTCTGGTCGTACAACGGCTTCTCCGCCGAGGACATGGCCAAGCGGATCACGTCGAACTACGAGCGCGCGCTCACGTCCGACGTCGACGACATCGAGCACATCGAATCGCAGTCGCTGAACGGCGTGTCGGTCGTGAAGATCTTCTTCCACCCCGGCGCGGACATCAATCGCGCGATCGCGGAAGCCGCAAGCAACTCCGCATCGATCCTGCGGATCCTGCCGCCCGGCACGCTGCCGCCGAACATCATCACGTACAACGCGTCGACGGTGCCGATCCTGCAACTCGGGCTGTCGAGCGACACGCTCGCCGAGCAGCAGCTCTACGACCTCGGCAACAGCTTCATCCGCACGCAGCTCGCGACCGTCCAGGGCGCGGCGGTGCCGCTGCCGTTCGGCGGCAAGATCCGCCAGATCGTCGTCGATCTCGACACGCGCGCGCTGCAGGCGAAAGGGCTCGCGCCGATCGACGTCGTGAACGCGATCAACGCGCAGAACCTGATCCTGCCCGGCGGCACCGCGAAAATCGGCACGCGCGAGTACAACGTGCAGATGAACGGCAGCACGCAGACGGTCGCCGCGCTGAACAACCTGCCGGTGAAGACGATCGGCGGCAGCGTCGTTTACGTGCGCGACGTCGCGCACGTTCGCGACGGCTACGCGCCGCAGACCAACATCGTGCGCGCCGACGGCAAGCGCGCGGCGCTGCTGACCGTCGAGAAAACCGGCAGCGCATCGACGCTGACGATCATCGACCAGGTCAAGGCGATGCTGCCGAAGATCGCGGCCGGCCTGCCGAAGGCGCTGCACATCTCGGCGCTCGGCGATCAGTCGCTGTTCGTGAAAGCGGCGGTCCAGGGCGTCGTGCGCGAGGCGCTGATCGCCGCGTGCCTCACCGCGCTGATGATCCTGCTGTTCCTCGGGAGCTGGCGCGCGACGCTGATCATCGCGGTATCGATTCCGCTCGCGGTGCTGACGTCGCTGCTCGCGCTGGCCGCGCTCGGCCAGACGATCAACATCATGACGCTCGGCGGGCTCGCGCTAGCGGTCGGGATTCTCGTCGACGATGCCACCGTCGCGATCGAGAACATCACGCACCACCTCGAACGCGGCGCGCCGCTCGAAGACGCGATCCTGACCGGCGCGGGCGAGATCGCGGTGCCGACCTTCGTGTCGACGCTGTCGATCTGCATCGTGTTCGTGCCGATGTTCCTGCTGACGGGCGTCGCGCGCTATCTGTTCGTGCCGATGGCCGAGGCGGTGATCTTCGCGATGGTCGCATCGTATTTCTTCTCACGCACGCTGGTGCCGACGCTCGCGATGGCGCTGATGCGCGCGAAGGGGCTCGGCCGGCCGCCGCGCGGCGTGTTCGCACCCCTCGTGCATTTGGCGCGTTTCCAGGCCGCGTTCGAACATCGCTTCGAGGCGGTCCGGCTGCGCTATCGCGCGCTGCTGTCGGCGGCGATCGCGCGCCGCCGCCGTTTCGCGGCGGCCTTCCTGCTCGCATGTGTCGCGTCGACCGGGCTGTTCGCGTTCGCCGGGCAGGATTTCTTCCCGTCGGTCGACACGGGCGAGATCCGCCTGCACCTGCGCGCGCCGACCGGCACGCGGATCGAGGAAACCGCGCGCCTGACCGACGAAGTGGAAGCGCGCATCCACGACGTGATTCCCGCGAACGACATCGCGAGCGTGCTCGACAACATCGGCGTGCCAGTGAGCGGGATCAACCTCACGTACGACTCGTCCGACCCGATCGGCACCGAGGATGCCGACGTGATGATCACGCTGAAGCCGAACCATGCGCCGACCGCCGCCTACGTCGCGAAGCTGCGCAACCTGCTCGCGCAGTCGTTCCCCGGCGTGACGTTCGCGTTCCTGCCGGCCGACATCGTCAGCCAGATCCTCAACTTCGGGCTGCCCGCGCCGATCGACATCCAGATCGTCGGCAACCAGCTCGACCAGAACCGCGCGGTCGCGAACGCGCTGCTCGCGAAGCTGCGCGGCGTGCGCGGCCTCGTCGACGCGCGCATCCAGCAGCCCGGCGACGAGCCGGCCATCAACGTGAACGTGGACCGCACGAAGGCGATCCAGGCCGGCCTCGAACAGCGCGACGTCGCGCAGAGCCTGCTGATCGCGCTGTCCGGCAGTTCGCAGACGACGCCGAACTTCTGGCTCGACCCGCGCAACGGCGTCAGTTATCCGCTGATGGTGCAGACGCCGCAGTATTCGGTCGATTCGCTGCAGGCGCTCGCGAACGTGCCGCTGCCGGCGGGCACCGCCCGTTCGCCGCAGACGCCGGCCGGCGGCCCGGCCGCCGGCGCGCCCGCGCAGAACCTGCTCGGCGCGCTCGGCAGCTTCTCGCGCGCGACGCAGCAGGCGGTCGTCTCGCACTACAACGTGCAGCCGGTGCTCGACATCTTCGCGTCGGTGCAGGGCCGCGATCTCGGCGGCGTCACGGCCGACGTGACGAAGCTCGTCGACGCCGCGCGCGTGCAGTTGCCGCCCGGTTCGTCGATCGTGCTGCGCGGCCAGGTGCAGGCGATGCACGAGTCGTTTGCCGGGCTGCTCGGCGGCCTCGCGCTCGCGATCGCGCTCGTCTACCTGCTGATGGTCGTCAACTTCCAGTCGTGGCTCGATCCGCTCGTGATCGTCGGCGGCCTGCCCGCGTCGCTCGCCGGCATCGCATGGATGCTGTTCGTCACGCGCACGACGCTGTCGGTGCCCGCGCTGACCGGCACGATCCTGTGCATCGGCATCGCGACCGCGAACAGCATCCTGGTCGTCAACGCGGCGCGCGAGCTGATCGCGGGCGGCGCGCCGCCGTGGCAGGCCGCGCTCGACGCGGGTTTCAGCCGCTTCCGCCCGGTCGTGATGACCGCGCTCGCGATGCTGATCGGCATGCTGCCGATGGCGCTGGGCCTCGGCGACGGCGGCGAGCAGAACGCGCCGCTCGGCCGCGCGGTGATCGGCGGGCTCGCGTTCGGCACGCTGTCGACGCTGCTGTTCGTGCCCGTCGTATTCGGCTTCGTCCACGCGTGGCTCGACCGGCGCCGCGATGCGGCCGCCGCGCGCCGCGCGCAGGACACGCCGGCGTTGCCCTGATCGCGGCCTCACCTCGACTCCCTTCGACTCGCCCGACCCAGAACCCATCATGAACGACTCGACCGAACCCCTCGCCCCGCCGCCGGCCGCCGAAGCGGACACGGCACCGCCTACCGTGCGCGACACAACACCCGAAGCATCGCCGCGCGGCCGCGCTCGCAAACTCGCCGTGCCGCTAGCCGCGCTCGCGGTGGCCGCCGCGCTGCTGGCCGCCGGCATCGTGCCGCGCGTCGACGCGCGGGCCGCGCAACGCGTGCAGGTGGCCGCGCAGCAGGCGCTGCCGGTCTCGGTGATCCTGCCGCGCGCCGCGCCTACCGACCAGACGCTGACGCTGCCGGGCTCGGTGATGCCGTACGCGGAGGCATCGATCTATGCGCGCACGAGCGGCTATATCGCGCACTGGAACGCCGACATCGGCGCGCACGTGAAAGCCGGGCAGACGCTCGCGCAGATCACGGCGCCCGACCTCGACGCGCAGTTGCGGCAGGCGCGCGCCGACGCGGCGACCGCGCAGGCGAACTACGACTACGCGAAATCGACCGCGCAGCGCTGGCAGGACATGCTGAAGACGCAATCGGTATCGCAGCAGGACACCGACACGAAGGTCGCCGACATGAACGCGAAGCGCGCGATGCTGGCCTCCGCGCAGGCGAATGTCGCGCACCTGACCGAGCTGGTGTCGTACGAATCGGTCGCGGCGCCGTTCGACGGCGTGATCACCGCGCGCAACGTCGACGTCGGCACGCTCGTCACCGCGGGCGGCACGCCGGGCAGCCCCGGCCTGTCCGGCGAACTGTTCCATCTCGAACAGACCGGCACGCTGCGCGTGTTCGTCGACGTGCCGCAGGACAGCGCGGCAGGCGTGACGACCGGCACCTCCGTCTACCTGACCACGCAGCAGTATCCGGGGTGGCGCTTCGCCGCGCGCGTCGCGCGCAGCGCAGGCGCGATCGATCCGGTCACGCGCACGCTGCGCGTCGAGATCGACGTCGACAACGGCGACGGCGCGCTGATGCCCGGCGCGTATGCGCAGGCGCACCTGCTCGTGCCGAGCGCGGCCCCCGCGTTCGAGCTGCCGGTCAGCGCGCTGCTGTTCCGGCCGAACGGCGTGACGGTCGCGACCGTCGCCGCGAACGGCACCACCGCGCTGAAGACCGTGCAGATCGGGCGCGATTTCGGCACGCGCGTCGAGATCGTGTCGGGGCTCGCCGCGACCGATCGCGTGATCGACAACCCGGGCGATTCGATTGCCGCCGGCGAGGTCGTGAAGATCGTGTCGGCCGCGCCGGTGGTGCAAACGGACCCGGCAACCGGCGCGACGGCGGCGCCCGGCGCGGCTGCGTCGACGCCCGCCGCCGTCGCGGCGCCGGCTTCGATGCCTGCAGCAGCAGCTTCAACGCACGCCCGAGGCTGATCCGCCCATGAAAACCCGCGAGATACCCGTCATGCGCTTCCTCCATCCGCTCCCGTTCGCCCGCCGCGTCGTCGCGCCAGGCGTCGCCGCCGCTTTGACCGCGTTGTCCGCGTGCTCGACGTTGCCGCCCTATTCGCCGCCCACCGTCGCGGTGCCCGCGCACTATGCGGGCATACCGGCTTCGGGCGTACCGGCTACGGGCGTACCGGCTTCGGGCACGCCCGCCGCGCAGCCGGGCTGGAACGTCGCTGCGCCGGCCGATGCCGCACCGCGCGGCGCGTGGTGGACCGTCTTCGACGATGCCGGCCTGAACGCGCTCGAAGCGCGTGTCGACATCTCGAACCAGACCGTGAAGAAGGCCGTCGCCGATCTCCAGCAGGCGCGCGCGATGGTCGACTACCAGCATGCGGGGTTCCTGCCGACCGTCACGGCCGGCATCGCGCAGAGCCGCGCGCGCGTGTCGCAGAACAAGCTCGGCTCGTCGCTCGCCGGTAAAACGACCCCCGACTATCAGGCCGGCGTGGCCGCGAGCTGGGAACCCGACCTGTTCGGCCGCGTGCGCGACGCGGTGACCGGCGCGCAGGCGAACGCCGACGCGAGCGCGGCCGACCTGCAGGCCGTGAAGCTGTCGGTCACGGCCACGCTCGCGACCGACTATTTCGCGCTGCGCTCGCTCGATACGCAGAAGCAGTTGCTCGACGATACGGTGCGTGCGTATGCGAACGCGCTGAAGCTGCTGAAACAGCAGCTCGCGGCCGGCGCGATCGATGCGTCGGCCGTCGCGCAGGCCGCGACGCAACTCGAATCGACCCGCACGCAGGACACCGACATCGATGCGTCGCGTGCGCAGCTCCAGCATGCGATCGCGACGCTCGTCGGCGAAAGCGCGTCGACGTTCGCGCTGCCGCCGCGCGTGCAATCGTTCGACGTGCCGGCGATCCCGGCCGGCGTGCCGTCGCAACTGCTCGAGCGGCGGCCCGACATCGCGGCGGCCGAACGCCGCGTCGCGGCCGCGAACGCGCAGATCGGCGAGGCGCGCGCCGCGTTCTTTCCCGACCTCGTGCTGTCGGCGAGCGCGGGGCTCGAAAGCGGGTTCTTCGCGCCGTGGCTCGCCGCGCCGAGCCTGTTCTGGTCGCTCGGCTCGCAGCTCGCCGGCACGCTGTTCGACGGCGGCCGCCGCAGCGCGTCGCTGCGCGGCGCGCATGCGCAATACGACGGGGTGGTCGCCGACTATCGGCAGACGGTGCTCGTTGCGTTCCAGCAGGTCGAGGATCAGCTTTCCGCGCTCGATGCGCTCGCATCGGAGGCCGGCAGCCAGCAGCGCGCGACCGATGCGGCCGACCTGTCGCTGCGGCTGACGACCAACCGCTACAACGCGGGCGCCGTCAGCTACCTCGATGTCGTGACCGCGCAGACGATCGCGCTGACCAACCGGCGCCTGGCCGACCAGATCGCCGCGCGCCGGATGGAAGCGGCGGTCGGGTTGCTGACGGCGCTCGGCGGCGGCTGGCACACGGGGGCGCACGTAACCGCCGCCGGGCACCCGGCCGCTACGCCGTCGGCGTCTTGATGAACGTCAGGATGAACCGCGTGCCGCCCGCGTCGCTCTCGACGCGCGCGGTGCCGCCGTGCAGTTCCATCACCGAACGCACGATCGCGAGGCCGAGCCCGGCCGTCCCGCCCGGCACGCCGCCGCTGCGCGCGGGGTCGCCGCGCACGAAGCGGTCGAAGATGCGCGGCAGCAGCGCGGGATCGATCGGCTCGCCCGGGTTCGAGACGACCACGTACACCGCGTCCGCCGTTTCGTCGACGCGCAGCGCGATCACGCCGCCCGCCGGCGTATAGCGCAGCGCGTTCGCGAGCAGGTTGCTGACCGCGCGGCGGAACAGTTCGAGATCGGCGGTCAGACGGCCGTGCCCGTCGACCCGCAGCGTCGACCCGGCTTCGTCGGCGAGCCCTTCGAAATAACCGGCGATGCGTTCCAGTTCGTCATGAACGTCGAATGCACGTTGCCGCGTGACGAAGCCGGGATGCTCGGCGCGCGCGAGAAACAGCACGTTCTCGATCATTCGCGCGAGACGGTCGTATTCCTCGAGATGCGATTCGAGCAGCGCCTGGTATTCGTCGACGGAACGCGGCCGCGCCAATGCCACCTCGGTCGCGCCGCGCATGTTGTTCAGCGGCGTGCGCAGGTCGTGCGCGAGATCCGCGCTGAATTGCGACAGGTGCCCGAACGCCTGCTGCAGGCGGCCGAGCATCGCGTTCTGCGCGTCGACGAGCGCCGTCAGCTCGCGCGGCGCGCGCGATGCATCGAGCCGCGTATCGAGCTTGTCGACGGTGATCCGGCCCGTGTTCGCGACGATCTCGCGCAGCGGCGCGAGCGACTTGCGGATCAGCCAGTAGCTGAGCAGCATCGCGAACAGCGCGCCCAGGCCGCCGGCGATCTTCAGCTTGTCGCGGTAGCCGTCGAGCAGTGCGGCGCGATCGCTCATGTTGCGCGCGATCGCGATCCGGATCTTCGTATGGTCCCGCAACTCGGCATCGGTAACGACGCCGCGCACGGACACGCCGCCGTCGGCGGTCCACGTCGCGATCCGGTCGGCGGTAATCCGTTCGTTCGCGGGCACCGGCGTCGCGTGCGGCGGAAACAGTTCGGCGTCGGGTAACGCGGGCTGCGCGGGCGACGATACACCGGCCGCCGTCTCGGGCAGATCCTCGAGTTCGGTCCGCTCGACGTTGTGGCGCGCGAGCACGTTGCCCTGCCCGTCGACGACGGCCAGCGACAGCGCCGCGTTGCCGAGCACCTGGCTCGTCAACCGGTCCGCATGCGTGCGCACCGCGTCGACCGAATCGAGTTCGCCCGCCAGCCGGCGCGTGTGCCGCGCGGCGAGCACGATGTCGAGGTCGTCCTGCGCGCTCACCTGCCGCTGCAGGCCGGTGTACACATACGCGCCGACGAGCGCGAAGACGGCGAGCGTGGTCGCGCCGAACGCGAGCGCGAGCGTCGCGCCGAGCGAGCGGCCGAGCATCATGCGGCGTCCTTCGGTTCGAGCACGTAGCCGACGCCGCGCACCGTGTGGATCAGCTTGACGGGGAACGCGTCGTCGATCTTCGCGCGCAGCCGCCGGATCGCGACTTCGACGACGTTGGTGTCGCTGTCGAAATTCATGTCCCATACGTACGACGCGATCTGCGTGCGGCTCAGCACCTCGCCCTGCCGGCGCGCGAGCAGTTGCAGCAGCGAGAATTCGCGCGGCGTCAGGTCGATCCGCACCGTGCCGCGCTTCACGCGGCGGCGCACGACGTCGATCTCCAGGTCGCCCACTGCAATGCGCTCCGTCTCGCGCGGCGGCCCGCGGCGCGCCAGCGTGCGGATGCGCGCGAGCAGTTCGACGAACGCGAACGGCTTCACGAGGTAGTCGTCCGCGCCGAGTTCGAGGCCGTGCACGCGGTCCTGCACGTCGTCGCGCGCGGTCAGGAACAGCACGGGCGTCGTATGCGTGTCGCGCAGCCGCTTGAGCACGCTCCAGCCGTCGAGCACGGGCAGCATCACGTCGAGCACGATCACGTCGTAGCTTTCTTCCTGCGCGAGCGTCAGCCCCTCGCCGCCGTCCTTTGCGAGATCGACGCTGAAGCCGGATTCCTCGAGCCCCTTCTTCAGGTATGCGCCGGTCTTCGGTTCGTCTTCGACTATCAGGATGCGCATGATCGACTCCGTCGCATTCGGTGGTGACATGCGCCGATGTTACCGGGAAACGGGGCGGGCGAACCGCGTCGCGCCCGCGCGGCACGGCCTGATTACGAAACTGTAATCAGCGGGTCAGTGTGGTGACTGCCGCGGCGACCAGAATTCGAAGCGTGGGCCCCTCCCCACTCGTCCGTTCAACCACCAAGGAGTTGCCATGAAACTCGTCGCCGCTTTCGTCGTTGCCGCACTGAGCCTGCCGTTCGGCACGCAGGCCTTCGCCCAGTCCACGCAGGCGCCGCTCACGCGCGCCGAAGTCCGCCAGCAACTGATCGATGCCGAAGCCGACGGCCTGCTGCCGTCGAACCGGAACGACTACCCGCCGTCGGCCTCGCAGATCGCGCGCAATCGCCAGCTCTATGCGATCCAGCATCACGACGCGATGCCGACCGCGACGGCATCGGCCGACAATTGATCTCAGCCTGTTCCGCGGCGCCCGCAACCGCGTCCGCGGAATCCTTTTTCAATCGAGCGCTCGAGCGCACCGGATCAACGGCTGTAATACCGTCTAACGATCGACCGGCACACGTGAAAGCCGCTCGTGAGCGTCACTTCCCCGGCCCCGCCATTTTTCGACATCCGACGTTGGCTCTTCGTGGATTTCCGGGGATATCTGTCGGATAACGACTCATTTCGACTCACCGCTCTCGCACATTTTCAGCGGCAGCTTCCAAGGTACAAGAGTCGCTCATCCGATAGCATGGGCTGGTGGACGCTCGGCGGAATAAATAATTTGGCGCCGCAAGGTATGCGTCGACAACCTCGAATACTCGCTTTCACAAACCATGCCCCCAAAGATGGGCGACACGGATTCGCAAGAGTGCTTGGCAACAGATCAAAGCGAGCGGCCCGGTATTCGAGCGCTTCGCGGCCAGCGTTATGAAGTCCCCTCGAGAATGACAAAGGTTCCGGTTGCTGCCCCGGCACGGAGCGCCTTGGCCGCCTGGTATTCGGGGCTCTCATAGAAACGCCTGGCCTTGACGAACGAATCAAACTCAAGGACCACATGCCGCTCGTGGGCCTCGCCTTCGAGGTTTTCATACGCTCCCCAAGCCGCAATGACCTTGGGGCCGAAAGCTTTTATTGCATCGCCTGCGGCTTTTGCGTAGGCGGCATAGGCGGTCGGGTCTGAAACGCTGACATGTGCGATTAGATAAGCTTTTGGCATGTCGATCTCTCTTTTGTTTTGTAGTGGACACACGCACTTCAACGCGGGGCGGGTATTGGCAACCACCTTCGTCGAAGGGATTGATGTGCGGTAGCCGGTTCTATTTCGACGCGACGCGCCGGAAAGGTTGGGGGCGCCTGCCAGCCTCCTGACGATCAATCATCCAGCCGGGATAGCAGGGCGGCAGAGCACTCACGGCATCAAGACGCGCAAGCTCCTCCTCGGTAAGAACGACATCGACCGCGCCGAGATTATCTTCGAGCTGTTCGACCCGTTTGGCGCCGATAATGACGCTCGTGACATGCGGCTTGGCGAGCAACCAGGCCAGCGCGATCCGGGCGACCGAGATACCGCGCGCGTCGGCGATGGCGCGCATCTCTGCAACGCACGGCCAGGCTCGATCAAGATCGACCGGCGGAAAATCGAAATGGCTGCGCCGCGAACCTTCTTCGGTTGGCGCACCGGGGCCAAACTTCCCCGAAAGCAATCCGCCGGCGAGCGGCGACCAGACGAGCAGCCCCATCTGCTCCTCGATAACGAGTGGCACCAGTTCGCGCTCGACGTCACGTCCGGCGATCGAATAGTAGGCCTGGAGCGTCTCGAAGCGCGTGGCGTGAAGCGCTGCACTCAGCCCGAGCGCCTTGCCGATCTTGCCTGCGCGCCAATTCGAAACGCCGACATAACGGACCAGCCCCTGCCGCGTCAGATCGTCGACGGCGCGCAGCGTCTCTTCGATCGGCGTGACAGGATCGCTGGCGTGAATCTGGTAAAGGTCGATATGGTCGACCTGGAGCCGTTCCAGGCTTCTCTGCACGGAATCCATGATATGGCCGCGCGACGCCCCCTGATCGTTGGGTTTCGGGCCCATCACGCCGGCCGTCTTCGTAGCCAGCACGATCTCGCTGCGCGGTACGCCGACGTCTCTGAGCGCCTGTCCGACGACGCGTTCGGACTGGCCAAAGGAATAAATGTCGGCGGTATCGATGAAATTGATTCCCTCGGCAAGCGCACGGGCGATCAACTGGTTCGCCTCGTCCTGACCGACAGCGCCGATCGCCTTCCACATACCCGCGTCGGCATTGCCGCCCAGCGTCATCGTGCCGAGGCACAGCTCGGATACATACAGGCCGGTGCGGCCAAGTTGCTTGTATTTCATGGCTATTCCCTTCAAGCGTGGCTGGATGACATGTGGCGGCGTCCGTTCTGTCGCGTCGCGCGCGCCAGGATTTCAGTTGCTTCGAGATTTGCCGGACCGAAACTGTCCGGCGATCATGGCGACGCGCGCGCCATAGCGGCGTGCCGTCTCGAGGTCCCCCGGCGACATCTCTGCAGGCGACGCATCGGCAGGTGTCTGCGCCATCGGCGCGATGTAGGAGCCCATGCGATTCAGGTCGTCACGCATTGAAGCTTTTACGTTCGCCGGCTTGATATCCATGCTGACCCAGATGCCGCCGTGCTGCCCGGCGAGCAGAAAGAAGTATTCGAGCGTGTTGAGCTTGTCGCCGTTGATACTCGCGCTATTGGTGAAGCCGCCAAAGGTCTTGTTCCGCCACCCGCCTTCGAACCAGGCCTTCGAGGATGCGTCTGCAAACTTCTTGAACTGCCAGCTCGGGCCGCCCATGTAGGTCGGCGAGCCGAACAGGATCGCATCCGCGCCGGCGAGCGTATCCCAGGCATCCTCTGCGATGTTTCCCTCAGTGTCGATTGCGACGAGTGCGGCGCCGGCGCCTTCGGCGACAGCGCTTGCCATACGCTCGGTATGCCCATAGCCGGAGTGGTATACGACGACCGTTTTGATCGGAGAGGTGTGTGGTGTCATGGTGGCTCCCTTTCGTTCGAGTTGTCCGCTGTGGACGACATGGGAAGCCACTCTAACGAGTCACAACTGAGTTATAAATGATGACAAATTGAACGTTCTGTTACTCCCTGGGTGAACAATGCAAAACCTTGACGCGCTTTTGATCTTTGCCCGTGTCGCCGAAATGACGAGCTTCACGCGTGCGGCCGAAAGCCTCGGTATTCAGAAGGGTCGTGTCTCAATGGTGATTCGTGGACTTGAGCGAGATGTGGGTGTTGCGCTGTTGCATAGGACCACGAGGCGTGTGCAGCTTACTGAAGACGGACGCGCCTTTTATTCGCGCGCACGGGACCTGCTGGCCGAAGTACAGGAATTGCAATCGATGTTCTCGGGTAACGGCACACCACTGCGGGGAAGGTTGCGCGTGGACATGCCCACCGAGTTGGCACGAAGCGTCGTGATTCCCGCACTCCCGCAACTGATGGCGGCGCATCCAGAGCTGGAACTGGAACTTTCCAGCACCGATCGGCGTGTCGATCTCGTCCAGGAAGGGTTCGATTGCGTGATCCGTCTGGGTCCGATCGTCGACGAGACGCTGATAGCCCGACCGCTGGGCAAACTGCGCATGACAAATGCGGCGAGCCCGAGCTATCTGGCACGGTACGGCATACCGCACACGCTCGATGATCTGCGCACGCAAGGACACCGGATGGTCCACTACACGCTGACGCTCGGCGCCAAGCATGCCGGATGGGAATACCCGGACGGCGACGGTTATGCGTCGCTTCCGTTGCCAAGCGCGATGCAAGTCAACAGTGTGCAGACCTATCATGCCGCCGGGCTTGCGGGCATTGGGTTGATCCAGGCGGGATACCCAACTCTCGCGCATCACGTCGAAAGCGGCGCGCTCGTGGAGGTTCTGCCCGACTTACGTCCTGAGCCCCTCGCCGCGTCGCTCGTCGTAGCACATCGGCGTAATCTGTCGCCCCGTGTCCGGGCCTTCATGGATTGGATCGAGGGGGTATTGGAGCCCTATTTTGATTAGCGAGTAGGGGCAGCGAAAAATTCTCCGGTGTCCGGGGCATGGCAGCCGTTGGAACGTCAGCGCCGGCGCGCAACCGAACGGCAGAAGCTGGCCGAACTCAGTCAATTTAGCCAGCGAACAGGTTTGATGCGCCACCGTTAATCCGCCGGGCAGTCGTCCCTCTCTTCGGGAAGGATCTCCGCATAAAAAAGTGAATTGATGCTCGCGGACCGAGCTCAGCTCTTGCTCGACGTCTTTGCTACAAACGGCGTGGGCGCATGTTGAACCTGTTCGCTTCCACACTTTGGGCAGTGCGGGTGAGCGGTTTCATGCTCCGCGAGATGTTCGACATGTTCGAACGTCTCGCCACACTTCTCACAACGGTATTGGTAAGTCGGCATGGCATCCCTCCGGCATGAAGCTTGCAAGTGGCGCCACGGACGAAGCCCGGACGGCGTGCAGCACCCCAGATCAGGCATTGTAGTGCAGGACATGTGCAGACACTAATCGGCCAGGAAGGGCCGTACCCGACCCGTTGCTGCCATAGAGAGTAGTGAGCCGGCGATGGCCGCTTTCAATGCACGACACGCCGTTCAATTGCTACTGCGAAACCAGTGGCCCGAACCAATAGGAAGCGGTAACGCCTCCATCCATCAGGAAGTCACTGCCGGTTATGAAACCGCCGTCCGGCCCCATGAGCATCGCCGCGACATTGCCGACTTCGTCGGGTGTGCCAGCGCGCTTTGCCGAGCAGCCGTCAATCATGCGGCGATACCCTTCTCCGCGCGGGCCGGACAATTCATCTTTCGCAAGCGGCGTAATGATGATCCCGGGGCTGATCGTGTTGACGCGCGCACCCCTCTTGCCCCAACGAACGGCCTCGTACATCACGCGCAGCGCGTTGCCGCGCTTCGACAGTTGGTAGGCGTGCAGCGAATCTTTGACCTGATCGAGCTGAAGCAAAGGCAGCTTTAGCAAGTCCTCGACGGGCGTTGTCGCCAGCGCCTTGTTATCGTCGGTCGATAGCGGCGGCAGCCGGTGTCCTGACTGTGATGCAATGACAACCCCGGAACCGCCCTCGGCGATCACCTTACCGAACTCTTCAAGAATGACCGCGGTGCCGTAGAGATCGACCTTCAGAATCGTTTCGACTGAGGCTTGCGACGGCGAGACGCCCGCCGCATGGATAAGGCCGTGAATTTCTCCGAGCGACGTTGCTTTTGAAACGAGGGTTTCGATGGACGCGCGCGATGAGATATCGACGGATGTCGTGGTTACCTCGAACCCGGCTTCGCTCAATGTCTTTGCCGCCGCTTCCGCGTTTTCCTGTCGCAGATCAGCGAGCAGAAGATGCTTGCCGGCACCGACCCGGCGCGCGATCGCTTGCCCAATTGATCCAGGCCCGATTACAACGATGACTTTCTGCATGATGTCCTTCTTTCTGTTTAGCGATCGCTGACGCCGATGCTGTTGCGAATGTAGAGGCGGGGCGTGGTCGCAATCTTTACGATCAGCCTGACAGGCTGTCGAGCGAAACAGCGTGACCCCGGAACGGCTCACCCTTGTGCGTGATGGTGTACGGCCCTTGCGGCTCTCGGGTGAACCAGCCTGGCCGAAAGATCGTATAGTCGAGATCGGATACCTCGATCAACGCAGCCGAATCCCGGTAAGGGTCGAGAATGCTGCGATATCGAAGAACGTCACGCCGCGTTCAAACGCGGTGCGGATCAGCTTGCTTGCTTCAGTCTTGTCGACGACGGGACCATAGCCATAGCTAAGACCCAAGCAGCCGGGACCGATAGCGGACGCTTCGAGCATGCTTTTTTCAACAGTGCGTGTCCTCATCATTCAAGCGCATCATTTGTCCAGCGCGGCCGGGCCAACCTGGTATTGCTTGTCGGTGACCTTCTCCATCCACGTGACGGGACCGCCGTTCTGCGATTCAGCGATGGCGATGTGCGTCATGGCCGTCGTCGCCGTCGCACCGTGCCAGTGCTTTTCACCTGGGGCGATCCAGACGATGTCTCCCGGTCGGATCGTTTCGACGGGACCGCCGTCGCGCTGCACCCAGCCAAGGCCGGCAATTACGATCAGCGTCTGACCCAGCGGATGCGGATGCCATGCAGTCCGTGCGCCGAAGGTGACGGTCGCCCCGCCGATTCGGGCCGGCTCCTCGCCTGAAAACGGCGCATCGATCCTGACCGTTCCTGTGAAGTATTCAGCCGGCCCCTTCGCGGACGGCTGCGATCCGCATTTCCTGATCTGCACGAGCGTTCCTTTGCGGTAATTGCCTTGGCTTTCAATGTAGCAGCGCGGCTTCATGCCATTAAGAGCTAAAATCCGCATGAAGCTAGAAGGTAGGCTTATAAATGACGCGCTCTAATCTTTCCGATATCACCGCATTCCTGGCTGTCGCACGTGAGGGCAGCTTCACGAAAGCAGCCGCAAAGCTCGGCGTCTCGCAGTCGGCGCTCAGTCAGACTGTGCGCAATCTGGAGTCGCGGCTCGGGCTGCGGCTTTTAACCAGGACCACTCGCAAGATCTCGCCGACGCAAGCTGGCGAACGGCTGATACAGTCGGTCGGTCCCCACCTGGACGAGATCGAGGCCGAACTGAGCGCGCTCACCGCTTTGCGTGATACGCCTGCGGGCGTCGTCCGCATCGCCGCGGGAGAGCATGCAGCGGAACTGCTTTTGTGGCCGGTGATCTTGCGGCTGTTGCCTAACTACCCGGACATCACGATAGAAATCGTCATCGACAATGGACTCACCGATATCGTCGAGGAGAGGCTCGATGCAGGTGTACGGCTTGGTGAACAGGTTGCCAAAGATATGGTCGCCGTTCGCATCGGGCCCGATGTGCGAATGGCGGTGGTCGGTACGCCGGAGTATTTCGCAACGCACATGAAGCCCAAGACGCCGCAGGACTTGACCGCGCACAACTGCATCAACATCCGGCTACCGACGGCCGGTGGAATATATGCGTGGGAGTTCAGAAAAGGCGGACGCGAACTGAACGTGCGCGTCGAAGGGCAACTCGTGTTCAACACGGCAACGATGGCAGTGAAAGCCGCGCTCGCAGGCGTCGGTCTTGCCTTCGTTCCGGAGCAACGTGTGTTATCGCAACTCGAAAACGGACAGCTTCTACGGGTGCTGTCTGACTGGTGCCCATCATTTTCGGGCTTCCATCTGTACTATCCGAGCCGCCGACAACCCACTCCGGCTTTCGTCGTCGTTGCGAATGCGCTTCGTCAAGGCGCGACGGGCCCCGGCATGAAATGAAACATATAGGCTGTCGTCGCTGACTGCTTGGCAGTCCGCTATCGGTGGTCGAGCTGCCTCTCGGATGTCTTGTCGTTGTTGTACGCTGACGGCGGCTAATGGCCGAACACGGACAAACGGTATCGCGCGCCCCGGAAACCCGCGATGAGCCTTTTTTCCTCGCGGCCGCTTTCTACAGCCGCGTCGCCAGAAAATTGCGCGCGGTGCTCGTCAACCTCGACCACGGCCCCGGCCGCCGCTCGCTCCCCTGCTCGGCCAACCCACCCAGCGCCGCCTTCATCATCGCGAGTTCGCTCGCGAGCACCGCATCGCAGCCGAAACTGCCAGCCGCCGCGAGATCGACGATCCTGAGCGCCTGATCGACACACATCTGCCCATAAGCTGCCGTCGCGTCCGCATCGGCACGCGCGCCCAGCGTCGCTTCGGCCAGCTTGCTGGCCCACAGCGCGAGCGCATCGACCGGTGCGCTGCCGTCGCGCACCAGCAGCTTGCCGACTTCCATCGCGGCGAGATGGGCATCCTCGTTGTCGGAGTACGACAACGTCCGGCCGCGCACCGCATGGTTCCGGTGCGCGGCGCGCAGCGACGGCGTCAATCCGGTCAGGTTCGCGATCCACGCCTCCGCGGCGCTCAGGTACGCATGCGACCGGATCGCCAGATCGCAATCGAAGATCGCATCCGCGTGAGTCGTCGCATGACGCATCGCGAGCAGCCAGCAACCGAGAAAGGCGCGATACGCAGCGGCCGGCCCGACGTACGCCGCGTGCGCCTTGAAGAATTCGACGCAGTGACCGGCCGGCCGCTCGCCGACATACGGAAAATTGTCCGGCAGGTCGATGCGCAAGCCGACGACGACCCGTTCGACCGCCGGCACGCTGCGGCCGCACGCGAGCGCCAGGAACGGCAGCGCGATGCAATGCGCATCGTGATGCGCGACGAGCCGGTCGCAACACGATTGCCACTGCGCGAGCGGATTGCGCGCGACGACGATGTGGACGACATCCGGGAATGCGCGACGCATCCACGCGAGCCGGCCGAGCGATTCGCCGAACCGGAACACCGGTATGCGGCCGCGATCGAACGCCTGCGCCATCAGTTCGCGCAGGAAGTATTCGATGTCGCCCGCGTATTCGGGCGTTGCCGCTTCGAACTGGTTGGCTGAAAAGGCCATCTCGACGCGCGACATGCCGAGCGCGTCCTGCCTGAGCGAATCGGCCACGCTCGCGGCCGTCCGCTGACCGGGCAACGGCATCGCGGCCGGCACACCGTCGGGGCCGGCGCTTGCGTATTGCTCGTAGTCGACCGGCGCGACCATCGCGCGCAGCGGTTCGTCGTAGGCCGTCACGCCGTCGAGATCGCGGAGGCAGGACCACAGCCAGCCGTCGGTCGCACCATGGCCGGAATGCAGAAACACCGCTTGCGTCGAGTTCATCGGGGTCATCGGATCGTTGCGTTGAAGTTCGTCCATCACGTCGATCCAGTGTAGGTTCCGCTGCGGTTACCCGGATTACCGGCCTCGTTACCGTGACTTACCGGCGCATGTGATCTCCGCGAAAGCGGGTTTCGTACCAGCGCGAACGCAATTCCCCTTCCCGGTGCGATTTCCATTACGGCATTTGACGTGCGAATGCGCGGACGCGCGCCGCTGCGTTCCGGGGCACGAGCATCCGGTGCGGGCACATCCCCCCTCGGCGCGGCTCGCAAGGCAACACGCCCCGCTTCCGGAAAAACGATAAATCGATTGCACACGCAACCATCACATTACGGAATTACCGATCGGAAACCTGCGGTAAACCCATCGTTGCGGAATCCCAACGGATCGAAAATTGTGTCGTGACCTAATGGCGGCTCCTGACGAAGGCCCACCGATTCGGCAGGAAGGAAAGCAGTCCCGTTACATGCCAGGAGAGTTCATGATGATAGGAATTTTGAGGAAATCGTTGTTGTCGCTCGCGTTGCTGTCCGGCCTCACGGCTGCGCATGCACAGAGCACGGTGACGCTGTACGGCGTCATCGACGAGTCGATCCAGTTCACGCACAACGCCACGCCCACCGGCAGCAACCAGCTTGGCCTTTACTCGGGCAACCTGTCCGGCAGCCGCTGGGGCCTGATGGGCAGCGAGGATCTCGGCGGCGGGCTGAAGGCGATCTTCCAGCTCGAGAACGGCTTCAACGTCAACAACGGCAAGATGGGCACCTACAACGGCACGACGTCGCTGTTCGGCCGCCAGGCGTACGTCGGCCTGCAAAGCAACCAGTACGGCACGCTCACGCTCGGCCGCCAGTACGATCCGCTGGTCGACCAGGTTCAGGGGCTGACCGACGACGCGTACTTCGGCAGCACGTTCGCGACGGCCGGCGACGTCGACAACTACGACAACAGCTCGCGCACCAACAACGCGATCAAGTATCTTTCGCCGAGCTACGGCGGTCTGCAGGTCGAGACGATGTACGCGCTCGGCGGCGTCGCGGGGCAAACCGGATCGGGGCAGACGTGGTCGGTCGCCGCCTCGTACAACAACGGTCCGTTCTCGCTGGCCGCCGGTTACTACGTGGCGGACAACGCGAATTCGACGGTCGTGCGCACCGGCTGGTCGTCGACGTCCGACGGCACTTTCGACGGCCCGGTCAACTCGGGCTATGCGACGGCGAAGTCGATCAATATCGCGCGTGTCGCCGCACGCTACGTCGCCGGACCGTATACGGTCGGCCTTTCGTACAGCAATGCGGCATACAAGGCGGACGCGCAATCGGCGTTCGCGTCGAACGAGAAGTTCAACACCGGCCAGGCGTACTTCAACTACCAGGCCACGCCGGCGCTGCTGCTCGGCCTCGGCTACAGCTATACACATGCGAGCGGCGATACCAACGCGTCCTATAACCAGGTGTCGCTCGGCGCCGATTACAGCCTGTCGAAGCGGACCGACGTGTATCTCGTCGGTGCATGGCAGAAGGCGACCGGCACGCAGTTGAACGCGGACGGCACGGTATCGAGCGCCGAAGCGTCGATCGGCTCGTACGGCGTCGGCGGCACGGACAGTCAGGAAATGGTCAGCCTCGGCATTCGCCACCGGTTCTGATCGCAACCGACGCCGGCCATCGATCGCGACGGCCGGCGCACGATAGTCCGTTACCGCGACACACCCGCATTGCACCGCAATCGTTTGAAATATTGTGGCCTTCCAACGCGCTGAAATGCGTTCCCCCACGCGAAAATCCGGAAAACGACGGCCCGTCACGCGTCGTGACGCAGCATCGATTACCGATCGCGCACATTGCCCGCTGTCACCATCGCCAGATATCTCAATAATGGTCGGCCACTTTTGCGCGATGTCCAATTCATTCCGCTTACAACGCATCCATCCTGGAGTCCTGAATATGACGAAACAATCTTGAAATTTATTTGACGATCGCGTGACCTATGCTTCCGTCACACCGCATACCGGCCACGCCGATGGCGGCAGTCCTCCCCGACAGCGAAAGCGAAAGTGAAAGTGAAAGTGAAAGGCCCGATCATGTATCACACGATGCGCATGGAAGTCTCCACCGAATCCGGGTATCCAGTGATCAGGTTCACGATCGACGGCCAGACGTCGATACTCGGCGTGCACGACATCGACCAGATGATCCTGCAGCTCGCGTCCGCGCGGGCCGCGATGCAGCCGACGCATCCGGTCGAGCCGCCGGAAGGCCAGTATCCGTTGCAGATCGACCCATGCTGGCGCGTCGACCGGCTCGCCGATTACGACGGCGCGGTGCTGTCGATCCGTCACGTCGGGATGGGCTGGATCGCGTTCGCGCTGCCCTCCGTCAACCTGACCAACCTCGTCGAAGCACTCGCGGCGCCGCCGGAAACGAGCGCGCCGGTCAACCACGCGATGCTGAACTGATGCGCAATCGGCGCTGACCGACGTCGTGTCAGATTTATGAATCCGGTTCAATTTAATTCGCACCACGAATCATTTCCGTGATCCTCGCCACACCGGCCCGGATCGTGGTTTTCCGTTCCTTTCTGCCCGGACATGCCCATCATGCGAATCCCTTCCCCGACCGCCGCGCTCGCCCGGCGCCCCACTGCGTATGCGCTGTCGGATCTCGGCGCCTGCACCTGGTACCTGCTGCCGATCGATTCGCGGCAAGCCGCTGCCGATGCCGGCCACGCGCACGCATTCGATTCACACCCGATCTTCCGCTGCCGGCTCGTCGGCCGCTACGCAGCGGGTTTGTCGCTGAACGCTGTCTGCGGCAACGGCTACGCAACCGTGCATCAGCTTGCCGAATCGCATGTCGACGCGGTGTCGCGCCTGCGCGTGCGCGATGCGCTGAACGACGCCGAGCATCGCGTCCACACGTTCGACGACGGGATCGACTGGCAGTGAAGACGCATTCGATGAGGTTCGGCTGGCTCGCCCGGCTTTGCTGGCTCACGCCGGCCGCATTCCCGGTTCACGCGCAGCCGGCGCAAGCCGCGCAAGCGGCGCCCGATGCACCGGCGTCGACCGGTGTCACGATCCAGGACATCCGCGTCGAAGGCCTGACGCGCGTCGAGCCCGGCACCGTGTTCTCGTATCTGCCGTTCAAGATCGGCGACACCTTCACTGACAGCAAGGCATCGTCCGCGATCCGCGCGCTCTATGCGACCGGCTTTTTCAACGACGTCAGGATCGAGACCGAAGGCAACATCGTGATCGTAAACGTCGCAGAGCGCTCGGTGATCGGCACGATCGATTTCGCGGGGCTGCACGAGTTCGACAAGGACGCGATCGAAAAGGCGATGAAGTCGGTCGGCCTGGTGTCCGGGCATGCGTACGACCCGTCGCTCGTCAGCAAGGCCGAGCAGGAACTCAAGCGGCAGTACCTGATGCGCGGCTACTACGCGGCCGAGGTGACGACCACGGTAAGCCCGATCGACCGCAACCGCGTGGCGCTGCTGTTCTCCGTCGTCGAAGGGCCGAGCGCGAAGATCCGGCAGGTCGCCTTCATCGGCAATCGCGTGTTCGACGATGCCACGTTGCGCAACGAGATGCAGCTTTCGACGCCGAACTGGTTCTCGTGGTACACGAAGGACGACCTGTATTCGAAGGACAAGCTCGCGACCGATCTCGACAACGTCCGCGCGTACTACCTCGATCGCGGCTACCTGGAGTTCAGCATCGACTCGACCCAGGTGTCGCTGTCGCCGGACCGCAAGGAGATGGACCTGACGATCGCGGTGCACGAGGGCGAGCCGTACACGATCTCGGGCATCCGGCTCGCCGGCGACCTGCTCGATCGCGAGGCCGAGCTGAACCGGATCGTCTCGATCCGCGCGGGCGAGCGTTTTTCCGCGGCGAAGCTCAAGAACACCACGCAGGCGCTGATCGACAAGCTCGGCGAATACGGCTACGCGTTCGCGACGATCAATACCGTGCCGCAAATCGACCAGCAGCATCACAAGGTCGACCTCACGCTGCAGGTCACGCCCGGGCGTCGCGTCTATGTTCGGCACGTCGACATTTCCGGCAACACGCGCACGCGCGACGAGGTGATCCGCCGCGAGATTCGGCAGATGGAAGATGCTTGGTTCGATTCGTCGCGGCTCAAGCTGTCGAAGGATCGCATCAACCGCCTCGGCTATTTCACCGACGTCGACGTCACGACCGTGCCGGTCGAAGGCAGCGCCGACCAGGTCGACGTGCACGTGAAGGTCACCGAGAAGCCGACCGGCTCGATCTCGCTCGGTCTCGGCTACGGCTCCGGCGAAGGCCCGATCATCTCGGCCGGCGTGTCGCAGGACAACGTGTTCGGCAGCGGCCAGTCGATCGCCGTCAACGTCAGCACCGCGACGACGACGCGCACGCTGAACATATCGCAGACCGATCCGTACTTCACGATCGACGGCATCAGGCGCATCACCGACGTGTACTACAAGACGACGCAGCCGCTCTACTACTCGAGCACCAGCGACACGAGCTTCCGGATCATTTCCTACGGTGCGGACATGAAATTCGGCATTCCGTTCTCCGAGAGCGACATGGTGTATTTCGGGCTCGGGCTCGAACAGGATCGCCTCGACATCGATTCGACGACGCCGCAGAGCTATATCGACTACGTGAACACGTTCGGCCGCGTGTCGAACGTCGCACCGGCCACGGTCGGCTGGTCGCGCGACATGCGCGACAGCGCGCTGATCCCGGGGCGCGGTTATTTCCTGCAGGCGAACGCGGAATACGGCACGCCGGCCGGCTCCGTGTCGTACTACAAGACGGACGTGCAGGCGCAGTACTACCACTCGTTCGCGCGCGGCCTCGTGCTCGGGATGAACTTCCAGGCCGGCTACGGCAACGGTCTCGGCGGGCAGCCGTACCCGATCTTCAAGAACTACTTCGCGGGCGGCATCGGTTCGGTGCGCGGCTACGAGCCCGGCTCGCTCGGCCCGCGCGACGCAACGACCGGCGACCCGATCGGCGGCTCGAAGATGGTGGTCGGCAACGTCGAGATGACCGTCCCGCTGCCCGGCACCGGCTACGACCGCACGCTGCGCGTGTTTACGTTCGTCGACGGCGGCAACGTCTGGGGCACCGAAGGCAATAGCGTCGGCGCGAACGGCTTGCGGTACAGCTACGGCATCGGGCTCGAATGGATCTCGCCGATCGGCCCGCTGAAGATCGACTACGCGCTGCCGATCGCCCACCACACCGGCGACCAGTACCAGAAGTTCCAGTTCCAGATTGGCACGTCGTTCTGATTCCGCTACCGGCCCGTGCGACGCCGCGCGCGGTGGCATCGTCGCCCGCGTCAACGCATGGGCGATCGCGCTGCTCGTCGATGTCGCGTTGTCGGTCGCCGTCTGCGCGCCGCGCGACGCCGATGCGCAACTGCAAAGCGCCGCGGCGGAACCCTACCGGATCGGCGACGCGTGGGGGCTGCACATCGCGTCGCTGCTCGTCGAACATCCGCTCGCGGCCGGCCAGGTCGCGACGACGTTCGGGATCGGCGCGACGGTCACCGGCACCGTCGACCAGGACCTGTCGCTGCACGGCAGTGCCGAATTGCGTCGCGGCCCGTCGGTCGTGAAGGCCGACGCGATCCACTACGACGCCGACACCGACACGGCCGACGCGTACGGCCACGTGCAGGTCGTCCACGACGGCAACGCGTTTGCCGGCCCCGACGCGCATCTGCAGCTCGACAGCGTCGAAGGCACGATGACCTCGCCGCACTACCGCTTCAACCTGACGGGCGGCGCGGGCTCCGGCACGCGCGTCGACCTGCTCGACGACTCGCGCGAGGTCGTCTACGACGGCACGTACACGACCTGCCATTGCACGAACGATCCGGCGTGGTACCTCAGAGCGTCGCGACTCGATCTCGACAATGTGGCGGGCGTTGGTGTCGCGCACGACGGCGTGCTTTACTTCGCGGGCTTGCCGCTGTTCGCGTCGCCGTGGATGTCGTTTCCGCTGAACGACCAGCGCCAGACCGGGATCCTGCCGCCCACGTTCTCGATCAGCTCGACGAACGGCTATGACATCGCGGTCCCGATCTATTTCAATCTCGCGCCCGACCACGACCTGACGGTCACGCCACGGCTGATGACCAAGCGCGGCGCGATGCTGACGACCGACTACCGCTACCTGAGCCCGACCTATTCCGGCTCGCTGTCCGTCAGCGTGCTGCCGGACGACGCGACGACGCACACCAACCGCTACTCGATCACGTTCCAGCATCGCGAGAACCTCGGCAACGGCTTCGCCGCGTATGCGAACTACAACCGCGTGTCCGACGCGTCGGTGCCATCGGACTTCTCGAGCGCGAACTCGCTCGTCGTCGGCTCGCAGACGCTGTTCCAGCAGGAAGCGGGCGTGACCTACAACCACGGACCGTGGTCCGTGCTCGCGCGCGTGCAGAACTGGCAATCGTTCACGACCACGCCGCCGTACAACCGCGAACCGGAGCTCCACGCGAAATACACGCGCTACAACGTCGGCGGCTTCGATTTCGGCGCCGACGTGAACGCGACACGCTTCACGATCCCGACCGCGGATTCAACCGAAGGCAACCGGCTGACGTTCGACACCTATGTCAGTTACCCGATCGTGGCACCCGGCTGGACCGTGACGCCGAAACTCCAGTGGCACGCGGCGTCGTACGATCTCACGTCGATCGGCAGCGACGCGCCGGCCGGGCAACCGAGGAACTTCACCGTCAACGTGCCGACCGCGAGCCTCGACATGGGCACCACGTTCGAGCGCGCGGTCCGGCTGTTCGGCATCGACATGATCCAGACGCTCGAGCCGAGGCTGTACTACGTCTATACGCCGTACCGCAACCAGACCTTCGTGCCCGCGTTCGACACCGCGCCGCTCGACTTCGGTCTCGCGGAGATCTTCACGAGCAACCGCTTCGTCGGCGGCGACCGCGTGAGCGACATGAATCGGTTGACGGCCGGCGTCACCACGCGATTCGTCGATGCCGGAAGCGGCACCGAACTCGCACGCTTCGTGCTCGCGCAGGAGTATTACTTTCGCGCATCGCAAGTCACGATGCCGGGCGACACGCCGCCGACGGTCGGCCCGTCCGACGTGATCGCCGGCACCGCGTTCCATATCGGCACCGGCCTCGAGCTGCAGCAGGCGGTCGAATACAACCAGTCGAGCAACGAGCTGACCCAGGCCACGGCCGGCATCGACTGGAAGCCGACCGCCGGCAAGGTGATCAATCTCGCGTACCTGTATGCGCGTGCGAACGCGACGCTCGACGACGGGCCCGAGAACCAGATGCTGCTGTCCGCGCAATGGCCGCTGACGCCTGCGTTGTCGGGCGTCGGCTCGGTCGACTACGAC
Organism: Burkholderia pyrrocinia; assembly: GCF_018417535.1. Lineage (NCBI taxonomy): Bacteria > Pseudomonadati > Pseudomonadota > Betaproteobacteria > Burkholderiales > Burkholderiaceae > Burkholderia > Burkholderia pyrrocinia. Next base: position 815,878 of record NZ_CP070979.1, read on the forward strand.
CTGGCCGCGCACCGGCTGGTCAGCGGGCTGCTCGGGTTCCAGTATGCGGCCGACTGCTGGGCCGTCAGCGTCGCGCTGCAGAAGTACACGAACTACAACGGGACGACGTCGCCGACCACCGGCACGCGTGTGCTGGTCCAGTTGCAGCTCAACGGGCTGAGCCGCATCGACAACGGGCTGCTGCAGCAATTCCGCGCGAACGTGCCCGGTTATTCGACGCCGACGCTGCCGGCGCCGACGTCGCGGTTCACGGATTATCCGTAAGGCAATTTACGCGACTCGGCGAAGAACCAGCCCGCCATTCGCCTACGACGGCTCCGAATCCAGGAACACATAGAGCGCGGCAATCTTCCCGTCGCGCACGATGATCACGTCGACGCCCGTGTATTCGGGCGCTTCGCCACGCGGGCCGGAGCCCCACGCCACGCGACCCGCGTTGTGGAGTGCCTGCGGCTTGCCATGCGCGGTATAGACGAAATGAGGATGCGTCGCGCGCAGATCGCCGGCGAACTTGTCGAGCGCGTCGTGTCCGACGAACGTGCCGGGCGGCACGTAGAGCACGCAGTCGTCGGTATAAAGCGCTTCGATCGCGGCACGGCGGCGCGCCGCGTCGCCCTCGCCGAAGACTTCCTGCAGATTGCGTTCGAGCAGTTCATGGATACGGTCGTTCATCATCGTTCTCCTGAATAAATGAAATGAGGTGAATCGCCAGATAGCGCGGTCGCGTCACCGCGCGAGTGCCAGTGTCTTTTCGACGGCTGCGACGACCGCCGGGCGCGCGGCAATTTCGTCGTACCAGCGCGCAACGGACGGAAAGCGATCGAGGGTCGCGCCGATCGCCTGATGGCGCCACATCCATCCGAAGTGCGCGATGTCCGCGATGCTGTACGCATCGCCCGCCACGTATCGGCCGCGTTCGAGCACGTGATCGAGCACACCGAGCGCGCGCTCCACATCCGCCAGCGCACGCGCTTTCGCGTCCGGTTGAGGCGACGCGGCGATCGCCACCCGGAACGCCTGCAGGAATGCGGGGCTCAACGCCGATGCATGGAAAAAGAGCTGTTCGAACACCTTGCCGCGCTGCAGGCCGTCCTTCGGGAGCAGTTGTCCGGTCTTCTCCGCCAGGTAGACCAGGATCGCGGCCGACTCGCTCAGCACGATGTCGCCATCCGCGTGGGCCGAGCGATCGACCAGCACCGGGACCTTGGCATCGGGATTCATTGCCCTGAACGCGTCGGTCTTCTGCTCGCCCCGGCACAGATCGACCGGCACGAGCCGATAGTCGACGCCCATCTCTTCCAGCGCGATGGGCACCTTGACGCTGTTGGGCGTCGCGAATGCGAACACTTCAAGCGTGATCGTATCGGGATCGCCGCCGGTAGCGACGGCATTCTTTCCTTCGAGTTTGGGTTCCATGATTCATCTCTGCGTTGAGGTGAGACAAATGTATGGCCCTGTGCTATTTTTCGAAACAGAAATGATTGCAAATCATCGTTGCAAAAATGTCGATGTCCAAACTGCCGGATTTTGAAGGCTTCGCGATGTTCGCGAAGGTTGCCGAAGAAGGCTCGTTCGCCGCCGCGGCGACGGCGATGGGCGTGTCGGTCGCGACGGTCTCACGTGCCGTGACGCGCCTCGAGGAGCGGCTCGGCGGGCGCCTGTTCAACCGCACGTCGCGACGGCTCGCGCTCACCGATTACGGCCATACGCTGATCGAACGTGCGGCGAAGCTCTACACCGATGCGGAAGAAACCGAGGATTTCGCGCGCGAGACGTCGAGCCGGCCGCGCGGCCTCGTGAAGCTGGCGGCGCCGCTGTCGTTCGGCGCGCGCTGGGTTGCGCCGCTGCTGCCCGCGTTCTTCGAGCTCTACCCGGACATCGCCGTCGACCTGCATCTGACCGATGCGCAGTCCGACCTGATCGGCGACGGCTTCGACGCCGCGCTGCGGATCGCGATCCTCGAAGATTCGTCGCTCGTCGCGCGGCTCATTGCGCCGGTTCGCCGCTTTGTCGTCGCGTCGCCGGCCTATCTGTCGCGCCATGGCCGTCCGCGGCATCCGCACGAGCTCGGCGCCCATCCGTGCCTGACGTACGCAAACCGGAGCCAGCGCGACGTCTGGCGCTTTACCCGCCAGGACGGCGAAACCTGCGCGGTCACGCCCGGCGGGATGCTGCGCGGCACCAGCGTGGAAGCGCTGCTGCCGACGGTACTCGCGGGGCTGGCGATCACCGAGCTGCCCGAGTTCGCCGCGACGCAGTATTTCGCGGACCGGCAACTCGAACCGATCCTGACCGACTGGCGCTTGCCCGAAGGCGGCCTGTACTTCGTCACGCCTTCCGCCCGTGCGCGACCGGCGAAGGTCAGCGCACTCGCCGATTTCTTCATCGCGAGGCTGGCCACGGCCGAGTGGCGCACGCCGGTCAAGCGATCGCGCTAGACGCTCATTGCGGGTTCGTGCACGTCCGTTCGGCGCTTCGATATCGATGCACCAACCGCGGCCATGGCGCGTTGCGCTACGCCGTGTCGTACGCGGCCAGGTAGCGACGCACGCACGCAAACGCCCGATTCAGCGCGACAGCACCGCTGAAACCCGTGTCGTTTACAACCGGATTACGGGCGCATGACCGATAGTCGGTTGCGCCTGTTTCTCTAAACTGGGTCACACAACATACCTGCCCGGTGTCACCCGCTGCGCGCGTCGCTTCACCGACATCGAGGCACCCCCGAGACATCCGCCTTCGCTGTCCATCGGCCCGCATACGTTACTGAATTCCAGCCCGGCCGGCTGCCAAGGCAATTCCAGGAGCGTTCATTGAGCCCGTCGCAAGCGCACCCCGCGAAAGCCCGGTCTTCGCGCCAGTCCGTCAAGCTGGATGACATCACGATCGTCGACCCGGCCGTCCTCAAGCGCGCGGTCGGCGCGATGGCGTTCGGCAATGCGATGGAATGGTTCGACTTCGGCGTGTACAGCTATATCGCCGTCACGCTCGGCAAGGTGTTCTTCCCGTCCAGCAGCCCGTCCGCGCAGTTGCTCGCGACCTTCGGCACGTTCGCGGCCGCGTTCCTCGTGCGTCCGCTCGGCGGCATGGTGTTCGGCCCGCTCGGCGACCGCGCATAGCGCCGCGCCATCACGTCTTCACGTTCGTGCGCCTTCAGGTGGAGTAAGGGCACCACAGATGCAAATACGGCGCCGGACAACCTCGGTCGTCCGGCGCCGCAGTCGGGCGAAGCGTGCGATCAGAACACCGCGTGCCCGCTGATGACGCTCGGCAGCCAGGTCGAGAAGAACGGCAGGTACGTGACGATGTTGATCGCACTGAAGATCGCGAGGTAGTACGGCCACGCCATCTTCGTGGTCTCGCCGATCGACACGTTGCCGATCGCGCATCCGACGAACTGCACCGAACCGATCGGCGGGTGCACGAGGCCGAGCGAGCAGTTCAGCAGCAGCATGATCCCGAACTGAACCGGACCGACGCCGCACGCCATCGCGATCGGCAGGAACAGCGGCGTCGTGATCAGGATGTGCGCGGCCATGTCGACGAACGTGCCGAGGAACACCTGGATGATGTTGATGTACAGCAGCATCAGCCAAGGAGCTGCGGTCGACTGCTTCAGCAGCCCTTCGATCGCATCCGGAATCTCCAGGTACGACATCTGGAAGCGCAGCATGTTGGACACCGCGATCAGCAGCAGCACGACGCCCGTCGTGCGCGCCGCATGCGACAGCGCGCGGCGCAGCTTCGCGACCGTCAGCGTCCGGTAGACGATCGCGGTCAGCACGAGCGAGTACACGACGGCGATCGCGGCCGCTTCGGTCGCGGTCGCAATCCCCTTCGCGACGCACACGAGGATGATCGCGATCACCATCAGCCCGGGCACCGCGCCGACGAAGCTGCGCAGCACCGCATACCAGCCGGGAAACGCGGGCAGCGCGGACGAGCCGTCCGCACGGCGCGGATAGTCGTGACGCACGGCCTGCCAGTACGCGGCGGCGAGCACGAAGCCCATCACCCACAACACCGGCAGCAGCCCCGAGAACAGCAGGTCGCCGATCGACACGCCGCTCACCGGCTGGCCGTGCAGCATCCCCGTGATCCCCTGCGCGGCGAACGCGTAGATGATCATGTTCGTCGACGTCGGCATCAGCGCGCCGGCGAGCGACGCATGCGTCGTCACGTTGACGGCGTACGCGGCGCTGTAGCCTTCGCGCTTCATCAGCGGGATCACCACGCCGCCCATCGCGGACGTATCGGCGGTCGGCGAGCCCGACACGCCGCCGAACAGCGTGCACGCGACGACGTTCGCCATCCCGAGGCCGCCGCGGAAATGGCCGACGGTCGCCTGCGCGAAGCGCAGGATCCGGTCCGCGATGCCGCCGTGCAGCATCAGCTCGCCGGAGAAGATGAAGAACGGCACCGCGAGGAACGAGAACGCGTTCATCCCCGAGATCATCGCCTGCATCGCGGTCGCGATCGGCAAGCCTTCGACCATATAGGTCAGCACGCAGGCTATCCCGAGCGCGAACGACACGGGCACGCCGAGCACGAGGAAAATCAGAAAACTGACGGACAGGATCGCGAGTTCCATGGCGTTATTGTTCCGACGAAGAGCGACGAAGCGCGAGCAAGTGCTCGAGCGAGAAGAGGACGATCGCGATCGCCGCGGGCATCGTGATCAGGTAGCGCACGCCTTCGGGCAGCCCGATGATCGGAATGCGGTCGCCCATCGTCTCCGCGGCCATGCTGCCGCAGCCGACCATGATCATGATCGCGAACGCGATCAGGCTCAGGTGCTGGATCGCGACGACCACGGTGCGCGCGTTCGGCGGCAGCCGGCGCACGAGCGAGTCAAGGCCGATATGGCCGCCGTCGCGCACCTTCATCGCCGCCCCGAACATCGCGATCACGATCACCAGCAGCAGCGCGATCGGCTCGACGAAATCCGGCGCGTTCTCGAACACGTAGCGCATCACGACCGCGTAGAACACCAGCACCGTGAGCACCGCGAGACAGGCCGACGCGATCACGGCCAGCACGCGGAACAGCACGTCGTTCACGCAGCGCAGGACCGGCGCCGCGTGCGGCCGCGCCGGCGCCGAGCCGTCCGGGGCGGCGGCCGACGAACCCGCGGCCGCCGCGCTGTTCAGGGAAGTGCGACGCGTCACTTGGTCGCCTCGATCTCGTCGACGATCTGCTTCATCTGCGGCGTCTTCTCATACTTCGTCCACAGCGGCTGCATCGCCTTCACGAACGCCGCGCGGTCGACCTGCGCGGCCGGCAGGATCTTCGCGCCGCCCTTCGTCACCGCCTGCTGCGCGGACGCCTCGCGTGCGCTCCACAGCTTCTGGTAGTACGGCACCGAATCGGCCGCCGCCTTCCTGATCGCCGCCTGCTCCTGCGGCGACAGCGTGTCCCAGATCTTCTTCGAGAACACCAGCACTTCCGGCGTCATCGCGTGCTGCGTCTCCGAGTAATCGGGCGCTACTTCGTAGTGCTTGGTTTCCTCGTACGACGGCATGTTGTTTTCCGCCGCGTCGACGAGGCCCGTCTTCAGGCCCGTGTACACCTCGGCGAACGGCATCGGCGTCGGCGTGCCGCCCATCGCCCTGATCTCGTCGACCATCAGGTCGGACGGTTGCACGCGCACCTTCAGCCCCTTCATGTCGGCCGGCGTGCGCACCGGGCGCTTCGCGTAGATCGAGCGCGCGCCGCTCTCGTAGAACGTCAGCGCGATCATTCCCTTCGCGGTGAACGCATCGAGGATCTTCTGGCCGGCCGGGCCGTACATCGCCTTGCGGAAATGATCGACGTCGCGGAACAGGAACGGGAACGACGGGATCAGCGATTCCGGCACGATCTCGTTGAACGACGCGCCGTTCACGCGCGCCATGTCGATCGCGCCGATCCGGACCTGGTCGACCGTGTCCTTCTCGGAACCGAGTGCGCTGTTGCCGAACACCTTGATCGAATCCTTGCCGCCCGTCTGCTTCGACAGCTCGTCGCCCATGAACTTCACCGCCATGTTGGTCGGGAAGTTGTCGCCGTGCACGTCCGCCGAGCGGAACACGCGCGCCTGCGCGGACATCGCGAAGCCAGCCAGCAGCGCGACGGCGAGCGCGGTACGGGAACCGGTGAATCGGTGCTTCATGGTGAGTCTCCTTGATGGTCGATCGTTGTTGTGCGGCGATCCGTCGGCGTGCGCATTCGTCGGCGATGCGCTCCCCTGAACCGCAGAGTCATACGTCGTATGATGTGTCGACGCGAATGTACGTCGGTTAATCGTTTAACTCACTTGGTGCATACCCCTATAAGCGCCACTGTTACGGGTTTTCGGCGTAAATCTGGGAATCGCATTCTCTGTTTTGGCGATTTTCAGCGAAACGTTTTCCGGGAATGGGTCCGCATTCGAATCGGGCGTCCGCGTCGCTGTTTCCCGACGCCGAAAAGCAATCTTTCGCTTCGTTTGCCTTTGTTATAGGATGACTGACCACAACACCGGCATGCCGCCGCGATGCCGCGAGCACGCGCCTGCCACACATCGTGTGCAGCGGAACCGGGAAGGTTCGAGAAGGAATCCGTGCAAGCGCGGGCGCCTGCCGCGCCGTCACGTCTGCATGACCAGCGACGTCAGTTGCGCCGCGCGCGCCACATCCGTCTTCGTGTAGATCGATTTGATCTGCGCGCGGACCGTGCCGATCGACACGCCGCGCAGCGCAGCGCATTCCTGCGGCGACAGCCCGTCGCAGCACAGCAGCACGGCGAGCTCGGCTTCGGCCGACGACAGGCCGTAGAACACGCGCAGCCGCTGCGCGCGGGCCGACGGCGAACGCAGATCGGCGGCGGTCATCAGTGCCGCGACGCCGGGCCGTTCACGCAGGAGGCGCGACTGTTCGGGAATCGGCATCAGCGCGAGCGACAACGGTTCGCCCGTCGCGCGCCGCAGCAACAACCCGCCGCGCGCGAACGCGTGCCGCCATTGCGCATCGTCGACGCAGCCTTCCGGCGCAAAACGCCCGTTCACGATCCGCATCGCCGGTTCCGCCGCGATCAGTTGATCGGCTGCGCGGTTCGTGTAACGCAGTTCGCGTTGCTCGCCGAGCAGGAACACCGGCACCGGAATTGCATCGAGCGCCGATTCCGCGGCGGCCACGCGCGCTTCGAGTTCCCCGATGCGCGCCTGGACCCGCAGCGCACGGGCGATATGCGTGCCCATGATTTCGATCGTGCGGCGCTGATCGTCGGAAAGCCCTTGCGATTCGGGGCCGCTCTGGACGCTGAGGAATGCGCCGGCCCCCGCTTCGCGATGGATATACAGGCCCGAGATGCTGCCGAGCCCGAAAGGACGCAGGAATTCCTGATAGAACACGCTGTGCGCGCGCTGTTGCGGGGACAGGTGCCTGACGTCCTCGAACCAGCGGCCTGCCGGCCAGTTGCCGGCGATCGGCACGACCGGGTCGTACCGGTAGAACTCGGTGTTGTAGGTGTGGTAACACGCGGTGACCCATGACGCGTCGTCGCCGGCCGCCTGTTCGATCGCCGGCACCCTCGCCGCGTCGTCGAACGACAGCAGCGTGGCCATGCGCACGCCGACCGTCGATCGCAGTCCGTCCAGCACCGCTTCCCATCGTTGATCGCCCAGTGCCGCAGCGTAGATGTCATCGATCCATGCCGATGGAATCAATCCGTTCAGTTGCATCTGGCTACCCCGCGCCGTGCGTTTTTGTCGAACGTCTGCGCGAATCTTACTCAACCGGCGGCATTGTTCAAATTGCCGGTGTGCATTTGATTCGAAATACCACGTTTGTTACCGTTTCTCGTCAGACGTAATGACCTTTCTCGACAAACTTTCGATTCCTTTCCGCACAAAAGATCAGGGCCTTCGCACTCGACGACGCCGATCGGGACGGCAGCGCACGTCCGTGGCATTCATCGCGACGCCGGCTTTTCATCGGGATCGGCGTATGTCATGATGCAGCGCATGAAGATCCGAAACGCCGCGACCCACCTGCACCATCACCACGGACGCCCGCTGTTGCGCCGTGGTTCGTTTCGCATCTAGTCATTGAATCGGGAGCTTTCCCGATCGGGACAACGACCAAGGCGCCTCCGGCGCCTTTTTTGTTTTTGGCCGCCTTGAAACCATGCTGCGCCGATCAATCGATAACGTACGGAGTGTTTTCAATGCAACAACCGTGGAAGGAAGTTTCCTTGTCGGATTTGCCGCTCAGGGAGGATCTCAAGTTGCAGCACGCGTACGGGGCGCCGCAGCTCGATGTGCCGGTCTGCCTGAACGTCAACGAGAATCCGTATCCGCCGTCGCCATCGCTCGTCGAGCGCATCGCGACTGCCGTGGCCGACGCCGCGCGACAGGCGAACCGCTATCCCGACCGCGACTTTGCCGAGCTGCGATCGCACCTGGCCGCGTATCTGACGCACGACACCGGCGTGACGGTCGACGCGTCGAGCGTCTGGGCAGCCAACGGCTCGAATGAAGTGATCCAGCAGATTCTCCAGGCGTTTGGCGGCCCGGGGCGAGCGGCGCTGGCCTTTACGCCCGCGTATCCGATGTATGACGAATACTGCCGCACGACCTTCACGCGCCTGCATACGTTGCCGCGCACCGAGGATTTCGCGCTCGACCTGAATCAGGCGATCGACAGCATTCGCGCGCATCAGCCGAGCGTGGTCCTGCTGACGTCGCCGAACAACCCGACCGGGACCGCGCTGCCTGTCGACGATATCCGCGCCATACTCGACATCGCACCGGGCGTGGTCGTCGTGGACGAAGCCTATGCGGAGTTTCGGCGCCACGGCGTCCGCAGCGCGGTGACACTGCTGCCCGACCATCCGCGGCTTGTCGTCACCCGCACGCTAAGCAAGGCGTTCAAATTCGCGGGCGGCCGCGTCGGGTATTGCGCATGCGCGCCTGCGATCGTCGATGCACTGAAGCTGGTTCGGCTGCCCTATCACCTGTCCGCCTTTACCCAGGCGGCCGCCTGTGCGGCACTGGTCGCGCGGGACGAGATGCTGTCGCAGGTCGAAGCGATCAAGGCCGAGCGCGACGCAACCGTTTGCTGGCTGCGCGGCCAGGGCCTCGCGGTGGCGGATTCGGACGCCAACTTCGTGATGTTCGGCAAGTTTGCGGATCGCCACCGGATCTGGAGCGGACTCCTGCGTCACGGCATCCTGATTCGCGAGTCCGGCCCGCCGGAATACCTGCGCGTATCCATCGGCACCGCTGCGGAGATGGCCGCATTTCGCGCGGCGTTGCTTGCGGTGATGGCGTCCGGATAAGCCACGGGCAAGACGGTCGATGGCGCGATGGGGGGCGATGCACTTACCTCATCGCCGCGAATCGCGATTCCATCTCGTCGATCTTCGCGAGCACCGCTTCGCTGAGCTTTCTGAGGTGACCCGGCACATCGGGCGTCGCCAGCAGTTCCTCGATCCGCCCGCGCCAGTAACTCGGGTGCCTCACACGTCCGGCGCCCGACATCGACACGTCGTCAGCGATCGCCTCGCTGTCCAGGAAAGCCACCATTCTCTGTATGTGAGAAAGCTCTCGTTCTACATAGTCTCGTGCCAGCATATTGATTGAATTTCCCCGAAATGCGACATCAGGCCTTCCGTCATCAACGCGCCATCGTGCCGCGATGCAAACGACGCACCGCACACGCTGCTCGTCAGCGTACGCAAAGGCTGTGTCAGTCAACTGCATGGGCATTCCCGGCGTTCGACACGGAATGGCAGGCCTGCCCGCGCGTTCTGGTCACATCCATCCCCGATGCCCCGTGGTCAATCGTAGGCGGACTGTCCGGCGCCGGCATCCCCAAAAGTGGGGATACCGGCCGATATCGGGGTTGCGGTGATTTCGGGAAATTACGCGGAGTGGTATGGCCGGCGAGCATGTGGTTGCCCGCCGGCGCGTGTGCCGCAATCGGCTCGACTTGAACGTCCTGGCGCTGCTGCGCAGCTATCCGGCCAGCCGGAAACAGGGATTTTCAGCACGCACGCACCGGTATCGCTCCGTGCGCGACGATGCCCGGTTACCGCCGATACGTGGGCGGTTCGAGTTTGACCGGATCGGGGTTCAGGCGCACCCATGCGACAGCGAACCGGCAAAGTTGCGCCGGGTCACCGGACTGGCGCTTCACGTCGTGCACGACCGCGTCCACGTCAGACAAATCGGCCTCCGGCAGCGATGTGCCCGTACGCACGAATGCCGCGAACGCATCGGCCATCTTCCGGAAGTCCGCATCCCAGTTGCAGCCGCCGTTGTGATCGAGCTCGTACGCGATGCGGCCCGAGATCCGGACGATTTCGCCCTGCACCGTCGCCGCGTGCCCGGTTCCCGGCACCAGTTGCGTCCACAACGCCTGATGCTGCTCCTGCCACGCGCCGGCCGCGACGACGATCGGCGACTGCGCGTCGTGCAGTTGACGGCGCGGCACCGGCGGCACGTCGAACAGCGTGTAAAGCCGCTCCAGCGCGGTGCTGGCTGCAGCGACGGATTCTTGGTTGAAGCGCTCGCGCATGAACTCGAAACGCTCGCCGATCGCCGTGACGCTGTCTTGCATGCCCGGCGTCCTCGCCGCACCGGCACCGAGCAGCACCTCGGCGAGTGCAACCATGTGCTCCAGGTCCGCATTGTCGCAGGTGCGCAGCGCGCGCTCGAGCGGCGTCTGCCCGTCGCGATTCAACGCGTCGACGCGGGCGCCATGGTCGAGCAGCAGGCGAGCGGACTGCGCATTGCGCGAGTCGGCCGCCGCGTGCAGCGCGGTGCCGATCGACGCACCGTCATCGTGAACGTTCGCGCCGAGTTCGAACAGCACGTCGAAACGGCTGCGGCGGCTGCGCGCGCGCACGTGCAGCGCGGTGTTGCCGTATGCGTCGGCCGCGCCCAGGTCCGCGCCCTGCGCGACGAGCCAGCGCGCGAGATCGTCGGGACAACGGTCGAACGACAGCGCCGTACGTTTGCTGACCCCGCCACGCGCATTCACGTCGCAGGTGTCGAATACGGCCTGAAGCTTCGCGAAGTCGCCTTCGTCGAGCAATGTTTCGAAATCCTTCGGCAGCAGTTTCTTTTTCGCTTTCGCCATGGCAGATCTCCGTCGTTGCGGCGATACGTATCGTTGGTATTCCGTCAATGTGACGAATGGGTGATGCATTCATTACTGCGAGTGTCGAAGCGGCCACGCCCGGAGCGACCATCAGTCCAGCGGTTCAAGCGCCGCCAGACCATCCGGACGGCCGGATGCACCACCGAGCTTCGTGATGTTCCAGCGCGCGGGGTCGTTCCATTCGTAATCCATTCGATAGGAAAACCGGGAATTGGCACGAAAGAGCGCGACGCGGAATTTTCTTCCGTCATTCGCCAGCGCGTCGCGCAGTTGCGCACCCATGTGCATGACGCCGCCGACCAAACCGGGATGCTGCATCGTGGAGACCAACTCGATGCCGGCCGCCGTCGCGTATGAAGCACGTACGCCGTACTGAACATCGCTCGGCGCATCGAAACGGACGTACACTTCGCTCCAGCCGGGAAAGGCGGATTGCATGTAGCCGATGACATGTTTGGCGAATTCGATCACCCGCTGCGTCGCGTCGTCGTTCATCGATCTTCCTCGGTGTGCGATCCGCGGAGCGTAATCGGGCGCAGGGCGACGCGTCAATGGCGCGTGCATCAAGCATGAATCGGCAACCGGCCAGGTCGTCCGACTTTGCTGAATGCCGGCATTCGGGCCGATGATCCGCCAGAGCGGCACGCGATGCCGATACGGCCGCACCTGTCGACCTTCGCCGGTCGATTGGCGCCCTTTGCGAGTCATCGCCCCGCGAAAATCGGCATCATATCGAACATCATCCGTCACGGAATCCACGAAGATGCAAATCGATACCGACCTCCCCGTCATGGTGACCGGTGCAACCGGGTATGTCGCGGGCCGGCTCGTGCAACGGCTGCTCGACGCGGGCCTGACGGTCCATGCGGCCGTCCGCGATCCCGACAACCCGGACAAGCTGAAGCATCTGCAGCGTATCGCGGCCGGCACGCCCGGCACGATCCGCTATTTCCGCGCCGATCTGCTCGAACCCGGCTCGTATGCGGACGCGATGGCCGGCTGCGCGATCGTGTTCCATACCGCGTCGCCGTTCAATGTCCATGTACGCGATCCGCAGAAGGAACTGGTCGATCCCGCGCTGCTCGGCACGCGCAACGTGCTCGATACGGCCAACCGCACGCCATCGGTCCGGCGTGTCGTGCTGACCAGCAGTTGCGCGGCGATCTACGGCGACAATGCCGATCTCGCCGCGACGCCGAACGGCGTGTTCACCGAGGCCATCTGGAACACCAGCTCGTCGCTGACCCACCAGCCCTATTCGTATTCGAAGACCGTGGCCGAGCGCGAAGCGTGGAAAATCGCCGGCGGGCAAGACCGCTGGGATCTCGTGACCGTCAATCCGTCGCTCGTCATCGGGCCCGGCATCAATCCGGACGCCACGTCGGAAAGCTTCGAGATCGTGCGGCAGATGGGCAACGGCACGATGAAAATGGGCGTACCGGATCTCGGCATCGGTGCGGTCGACGTCCGCGATGTGGCCGATGCGCATCTGCGGGCGGCGTTCCTGCCGGACGCAAACGGCCGCTACATCGTCTCGGGCCACGACACGAGCCTGGCGGCGATGGCGGCCACGCTGCTCGAGCGGTACGGCGCCGACTACCCGATTCCGCGGCGTATCCTGCCGAAATGGCTCGTGTGGCTGGTCGGCCCGCTGGCGAGCAAGGACGTGACGCGGCGCATGATCGCACGCAATGTCGGATTTCCCTGGCGCGCCGACAACAGCCGCAGCCGCAACGAACTCGGCATTCACTACCGCCCGCTCGCCGAATCGATGAACGAGTTCTTTCAGCAGCTTGTCGAGACCGGGCAATTGCGGCGATGAACCGCTGCGCGATTTCACCGGGCGGGCAAGTGACGATCGTCGACCTCGGCCCGCAAGCCGACGAACTGCAGCGGCGCGCGCAGTTGCCCGCCGATTCGTTCACGCGGCCGGAGAACGGGCTGACGACTCGCGCGTATTTCCGCATGTGACGCGCCGCGATGGAGGAGCGGGTCGCCCCCCCGCCATTGCGGTGCGCGTCCGACCGATTGCAGAACCCATCCGCAGAAGTATCAGTGACCGGCTTGGCTGCGGCTCAACCCGAAAATGAAATCCGCTTCCACCGAAGCGCCTTTGGGCAATTGCAGCACGCCGACCGACGAACGCGTATGGACACCCGCATCGCCGAGCACCGCATACAAAACGTCGGAGGCGCCATCGGCCACTTCGCTTTGCATCGTGAAACCGGGCGCGCTCCGCACGTACACGGTGATGCGGGGAACCGTCGCTATCGCATCCAGTGTGCCGCAGTGCTTGCGAATCAGCGACAGCGCACGCAGCGCCGATATTCCGGCCGCACGGCGACCGTCGTCCAGCGAAACGGATTCACCCACCACGCCGACGAAGTGCACCACTTCCCCCACTCGCGGAATCTGGCCGGCAATATAGGCCGTACTTCCGTCGACCAGAACAGGCGTGTACTTTCCGCCGATCCTGATTTCCTCGTCCGGATCGAATCCGAATTCGGCCGCGACCTGTCTCAGCCTATCGTCTCTGTTCATCAGTGAATTCCCCGATACTTCTGAAAAAAGATAAAGAATAATTGAGTCTTCGGTACTTGTCCCAAAAGAGAAGATCAGCTGCGAAGATGCGTCGCCAGGCCGTTCGGCGCTTTGATTCTGCGTGCCTTAATTCGCCAAAGCGGTGCATCTTTCAGGTGTTCGAATCAGTCGTGCGGCGCCGCATTGTGCGCGAGACGACATTCGAAGAGAATTTCTCCATAAATCGCTGCTGAAAGCGCTATCATGTATGGACACACACCTGAAGAGTGATACATGGCGACTTACAAGGAATTGAAAGCTCAAATGGACGCTTTGGCCGAGAAAGCCGAAGCAGCGCGCGTCGCGGAATTCCAGTCGATCGTCGACGATATCCGTGCCAAAGTCGCGGAATTCGGCATTACCGAGAAGGACATTTTCGGTGTGCGCCGCGGTCGTCCGGCCAGACAGGCGTCGGCACCCGTGCAGGCAAAGTATCGCGATCCGAAGACCGGTGCGACCTGGTCTGGCCGCGGTCGCGCGCCCGCATGGATCAAGGATGCGAAGAATCGCAATCGCTTCCTGATCCAGGAATAAGGTTCTCGGCGCGCACCGGCGCGCGGTTCAGCGCGCTGTCCGGCGATATTGGGCATCGATACCGGCGGTATTCAAAGACCGCTCCGGGTTGACGACGTTTTGTCTTGTTCGGTGCGTGGCGCCGCCGACCAATCGGCAGATCGCGTCGCGCGCCAATACTTTCTTCAGCGTTCGTAATAGATCGCAAGCCAGACGGTTTGCTCTTCTTCATGTGTCCACGCGACGCGATGGCGGCAATGCGGCGCGATCAGCACGTAGTCGCCGGGGCGCATGTCGTGCCACGTCGAACCCTCTTCGAACTCGAGCACGGCCGCCCCCGACAGCAGCACGACCCATTCGGCGCGCGAGTCGTCATACCAGAACCCGTCGGGACTCGCGTGCCCCATCGACACGATCCGCTCGACGTTCAGGCGCTGCCCCGTCACGAGAATGTCGACCCGCTCGTCGCCGCCGCGCTGCCCTTCGACGCTGAACAGATTACCGGTTTGAAGTTGCATCGCTCGACCTCGTCGTTGACCTTCGTGTGAAGGAAGCGGGCTCAATGGCGCCGGGAAATGTTCACTGTAGTCCAACGGCCGCCATTGTTTACAAACGTGTCGATGAATGCGCGCAAAAAAATGATGAATCGACGTTACGGCGCCCGCGCCCATTCATTGCCGGGATGAAGAACGTCGAGACAGTCTTTTAGCCACGCGCGTTCGCTCGCCGGCAGTTTCGGTAATGCTCGGTCGAAATCCTGTTGGTCCTTGGGGCGCCGGTCCCGGGCCTTGAACAGAAGGATGGCGGCCGGATTCGGATACGCGATGCCGTCGGCGGTTCTCATCACCATTTCGGCACGCGGTCGCTTGAACGATGGATCTCGCTTGCAGGCCCACCATTCGCGCGCTCCAGGCTCGATCATCATATCGACCCGCCAACTTTCAGCAGCGCGGTCGAATCCCCGGAATTGCATGACTTCGGGCGACGCTTCCTGGTTTTCCGGCAGTTTTCGACAACGCCGGCGTGCGCCGTGTAGAACGCCAGATCGCTGCGCGCCTGACGGAATCTGCCGAAGTCTTCCCGCAACATCGTGAATTCCAGATCGTCGTGTTCGCGCGTCTGGGTGCCGTGCCAAAGATCGAGCGCCCATCCGCCAACGACGCACCAGGGCAAATGAATATCGCCCAATCGTTGAGCGAGTACGGCCGGTTGCCAGGCATTCCATGCCTGTTGGTCGGGAATTGCCATTGAGTATTCGTCCTGTTGGAGTGACCGGAGCTGAATAACGCGCGTCGGATTTTCCCGGAAACTCACGCGACATGACGCAGGTCCGGTTCTTCTTGATCGCATGCTGCGTGATCGCTGATCTCATGGGCGTGCCTGCCCCTTCGTCTCTTCGAGCCAGGTAGCGCGTTGCTCGAAAGTTTGGACGGGGACGACCATCCGCCATCGCAGAAAAGCAGCGCTACCCGATCCATGGTTGCGGCAATCGCCGTCGTTGCGCCGCGATCTTGGACGCGTCCAATGCCGCGACCGCATCGGCTGATCGCTGCCGGAAGGGGCTTTCCATCGTCCGCTAATCCATCAAATAGCGCCACCGCACCATGCGTTCGTGCAGGTCGAGCACTTCACCGTCCGCGACAAATCTGCCATCGCCTTGATGATGAATGAGGCGCCGCTCGGATCGGCTCTCGTCGATCACGATCCGCAGGACTTCAAGGACAAACAGGTTGTAGCGGCTGACCATCGACTGATCGACGACCGTACACTCGAGGTTCGCAATGCCCTCCACGATCGACGGTGCGCGCACACGTCCGGAATGCATCTCGGTAAGACCGAACGTCTCGAACTTGTCGAGTTGCGCGCCAGAGCAATTGCCGACATCGACCACCGTCTGTGCGAGATCGATCGTCGGCACGACGATCACACACTCGCCGGATTCCTGCAGCGCCCCAAAGGTGTGATCCCATGGCCCGATCACCGCACCGATCAGGGCTGGCTCATGCCGCATCATCATGTGGAAGCCCATCGTCATCACGTTGGGGGTGCCGTCACTTGCGCGCGTCGTTACCATGACGACCGGGCCCGATTCGAGCAGCCGGTAGGCCTTTTCGCTCGCCATTTCCTTGAACATGGGATTTCTCCGGCAACGCGGCGCCCGTCGCCGGGCGCCGCTCGGTCTTGAAGTCACTCGGCAAAGTCGGTTGCTTCGGATGAGCCTCGCCACCCGTCGAGATCGCGTTGGACCGCAGCGGCTTTTTGCGCCGCCAGTTCGTTGGCGATCTTGCCGGCGAACAGGTGCAACGGCGGTTCGGCAACCTCCACGGCCTGCATGATCAACATCGCCAGCTTGTCCGGATCGCCGGCCTGACGACCGTGCAGCGTACCCAGGTGCAGATCCAGCGACGCCTTGGCTTCGGTGTATTCATCAATCTGGCGTTTGGCTACCGCCAGCGCGCCGCTCGACAAGAACTCCGTGCGCACCGGCCCCGGGTACACCACCGTCGCCTTGATGCCGAACTCGGCCACCTCGGCCGCGAGCGACTCGGTCAGGCCGGCGAGCGCGAACTTGCTCGCCACATAGCTGCCCCATCCGGCATAACCGCCCTGGTAACCGACGATCGACGCGATGTTGACGACATGCCCGCCACGCTGCTCGCGCAGATGGGGGAGCGCGTGTCTCAGTACGGTCAGCGGCGCGAACAGGTTGACGTCGAAGTTTTGCCGAAGCTCGTCGTCCGAAAGGGCTTCGACGGTTCCCTGTTGCGCGTATCCGGCGTTGTTGACGATCACATCGATCTTGCCGAAGGTCTTGATGGTCTGCGCGATGGCCGAGCGCACGCTCTGGTCATCGGTCAGATCGACTTGAAGCGGAAGAAACTGTGCGGAGACCGGGCCGATTGCTTCGGTCAGCGACGCCACGGTTCGCGAGGTCGCGGCGACGCGATCGCCACGCGCGACGAGTTGCCGCACGAGTCGTTGGCCGACGCCCTTCGATGCACCGGTGACGAACCAGATTTTCGCAGAATCGCTCATGATGATTTCCCGAATAAATTAGTATTGCCAATTTAAATTGAAGCGGCGGTTCAAAAGAATTCAACCGAGATGCCTACTTGAGCGCCACGCTCATGCCGCCATCCGCCATCACCACCGCGCCGACGATATAGCTAGCCTTGTCGGACGCCAGGAAGGCGATCACTTCGGCGATTTCCCGAGGGTCGGCCGCCCGTTTGATGGGTGCATTCTTGCCGTGCTCGGCAAGGAAGGCCGGGCCGTCCTCGTGGATGTGGCTTGTGATATTCGTTACCGCGTCGCCGGACCCGACCGCATTGACACGAATGCCATGATCGATCGCCTCGAGCGACATGGCGCGCGTCAACTGGGCGAGCGCACCTTTGGACGCCGCATAGGCGGCGATGAGCGGAAACGCCTGATAACACGCGTATGAACCCACGTTGACGATTGCACCGGTCTTCGCCGGCATCATCGCGCGCATGGCCTCGCGCGAGAACAGGAACGCACCGGTGGAATTGACCGCCTGAATGCCGTTCCAGTCGTCGAGCGTCATCTCGACGACGGGCTTGTTGATGATGATCGCGGCATTGTTGACCAGAATGTCCAGCTTGCCGAAGCGTTCCATCGCGGTGGATACGGCGCGCACCGCGCTTTCCTCATGCGCGACGTCGGCGATGAGCGGGACGATCCCCGGACGGGCCAACGCCTCGACGTTGGTGCCGCGCCCGACAGCGATCACGCTGGCGCCTTGCGCGTGGAGTAGCTCGGTGGTGGCACGCCCGATGCCGCTTGCCGCACCGGTGACGATCGCAACCTTGCCGGCGAACGGCCGGTCGGCGGATGCATGTGAAGTCATGACGAGTGCTCCTTGGGGATGAAGATCGTTAGAAAGGGCTAGCCGTCGGACGCACAACGATTTCGCTGACGTCGACATCTGCCGGCTGTTCGATTGCATAGGCGATCGAGCGCGCGATGGCGTCCGACGTCAGCGCGATGCGGCGGAAGTCGCGCATTGCCGCCCGCGCGGTGTCGTCGGAGATCGAATCGGCCAGTTCCGACTCCACGACGCCTGGGCAGATCACGGTCACACGCACCTTGTCGGTTTCCTGCCGCAGCCCGTCCGAGATGGCGCGGACGGCGAACTTGGTCGCGCAGTACACCGCGGCCGTCGGCGAGACTGACAGGCCGCCGATCGAGGAAATATTGATGATCTGGCCGAACCCCTGCCGCTCCATGGTCGGCAGGACCGCGGCGATTCCATGCAGCACGCCGCGGATGTTCACGTCGATCATGCGATCCCATTCGTCCACCTTGATCGCGCTCAACGGCGACAGCGGCATCACGCCGGCGTTGTTGACGATCACGTCGATGCGGCCGAAGGTGTCCAGTGCGAACCGGGCGAAAGCGCCGACGCTGGCGGCGGACGTGACGTCGAGTGCCTGATGACGAACCGAGCCGCCGCTTGCGTGGATTTCTTCCGCCAGCGCCGCGAGTCTTTCCGTGCGCCGTGCGCCGATCACCAGTTGGTGCCCTTGGGCGGCCAGCAGCCGGACCGTCGCTTCGCCGATACCGCTGCTTGCCCCGGTGATGAGGATGACTTTGGTCGGGTTGGATTGCGTCGTCATGTTGCGTTCTCCGTTTCGATAATCTGTGCGGGTTTGTTCGAGGGAGACGCGACGAAGTCTGCGCACGACGCGGCAGGGCAATCGCGGCGGGTCTCCCGGGCGCTTCGGCTGCACCGTCCAGCCGATGACCCATCTTATGAGCCGGGCTCCTGCGCGCGAATACACGCGACAATTGCGGTATTGCCTATTCCTATTGACGTGGATGCTGCCGGCCGATCGCATCCGGTAGAATTCCTTCACCAGACCCGGTGACGGAGGAGTCCTCGTGACGGCTGCCCACAATGCTGCTTCCGCAAGAATGGTGAGCCTGCTTCAGCGTCTGGCGCCGAATGAGGGGTACACCCAGTCCGCGCTGGAGGGCGTGCGGTTCATGCGCTCCAACCGGCCGCTGGGGCGTACGCCCGTGCTGTACGAACCCAGCATCGTGATCGTGTGTCAGGGGCGCAAGTTGGGTTTTCTCGGCGAAGCGGTGTACGTCTACGACGCCCAGCATTATTTGATCCTGTCCGTGCCGCTGCCGTTCTCGACTGAAACCGAAGCGAGCGAGGCCGAACCGATGCTGGCCGTGACGTTGCGTCTCGACCTGATCGAGCTGACCGACCTGATTCTGATGATCGATCGTTCCGGACACCGTCAGCAAGGCACACCGCTGGGGATCGTATCGACGCCGCTCGAGGGAGACCTGGCCGAAGCGACCGTGCGCCTGCTGCAAGCGTTGAGCTCGCCGCTGGACGCCGAAGTACTCGGGCCTGCAATCGTGAGGGAAATCTGCTACCGGGTATTGATCGGGGAACGAGGCGCAGCGATGAGAGCCGCGCTCGCGCATCAGGGCCGCTTCGGCAGGGTGGCGAAAGCACTGCGGCGCATTCACGCCGACTATGCGCAGTCCCTCGATGTCAGTAGTCTCGCGGAAGAGGCGGGGATGAGCGTTCCCGCGTTTCACGTCAACTTCAGAGCCGTCACGCTGACCTCTCCGATTCAATACATCAAGTCGACGCGCCTGCATCAGGCGCGCTTGCTGATGATTCGCGACGGTTTGACGGCCGCGTCCGCGTCGGCACGCGTCGGTTACGAAAGTCCCTCGCAATTCAGTCGCGAGTTCAAGCGCTTTTTTGGACGCTCACCGGCCGATGAGGCTCGGGATATGCGGGCATCGTTCGCACTCTCTCCCGCGGCAAAGATCGACGACTTCGCCGCGTCTCATTGACCGGTGACTTCGTACGCTGCCCGCGTCGACGGCGCTCGCGCGGAAGTCATCGCGGGGGGATCGCGGATCCCGCCGGCAGCTCAAGGCGCTGTGGCGCGACTTTCGACCGCGAGAACGCGGGCCGCCTTGGGCAGGACTCGTGTCATCGGTCAAGCCTTCGCAAGTGACGGGGTTGGATCGGAAGCAGCCGATCGCGTTCGTCGTCAACCGCCCATCTCCGGGCACCGGTGCGGCCCCTCCTCGCCGAACATCTGAAGTCCCGCTCGGCATCAGCCCCCGCCCCATCAAACCATCGCCTTCAGCCACGCAAGCAGATCCGACTGCGCGCTTCCGGCTGTCACAGGTTCAGGCGTCAGCAAGCAGTAGTGCGAGCCGTCTTCCACAAAACCCATCGGCGCGACCAGCACACCGCTTTCCAGATCATCGCGAACGAGATGCCACGGGCCGATGGCAACACCGAGCCCCGCGACAGCCGCCTGCAGACTGAAATAGAAATGGTCGAACATCTGCGGCCGCCCGCTCCCGGTCGGCTGATTTGCCGCCGCCGCCCATTCCTTCCACGCGTCCGGCCTGGTCCGCGTATGCAATTGCGGCGCATCCGGCTTCAACAGGCAACCACCGCGACCACTGGAAAACCACGCATCGACTTTGTCCGGCCGGCAAACCGGCCCCACCTTCTCGGCGAACAGGCGTTCGGCGTGATATCCCGCTGGCCACGCAAAGTCGTTGCGGCGGATGGCCATGTCGATGCCGCTGTCAAACGAAAATGGACCGCCCGCAGCGGCCAGGTGAATGTCGACGCCCGCGTATCGGGCCTGGAAATCCGGCCAGCGCGGGATCAGCCAACGCATCAAAAGCGTTGGCTCGCACGACAAGACCCAACGCCGCGCGCGGGCGGCCTCGGTACGCAATTCGTGCGCGGCGTGACGCATCAGGCCCAGGCCGTCATGTACCGCCTGGGCCAGCTTGCGGCCCGCGTCGGTCAGGAAAACACGACGACTGCGCCGCTGAAACAGCGCCACGCCCAGGTCATCTTCGAGCAGACGCACCGCACGGCTGACCGCGCCATGGGTCAAGCACAGTTCGTCGGCGGCACGGCTGAAATTCTCGTGCCGCGCCGCCGCCTCGAAACAGCGCAACGCCATCAGCGACGGCAGGTTGGTGCGGATTGATTGTGAATCAATCTCACCATTCCGGTCAGAAATCATCGCTTTTCCCTATGGAATACGATCCTTAATATTGTGCCATGGCGACATCAACCGAAAGGAAAACGCGATGACAGAACTGATAGTTGTAGTCACAATAACGCTGCTGGCCGTCATCAGCCCGGGGCCGGACTTCGCGATGGTCACGCGCAACAGCCTGATGCTGTCGCGCCGAGCCGGCTTGTTCACCGCGCTGGGTATCGGGCTCGGCGTGACGGTCCATGTGAGCTACACGCTGCTGGGCGTGGGCCTGCTGATCCGCCAATCGCTGTGGCTCTTCAATGCCGTCAAGCTGATCGGCGCGATCTACCTGATCTATCTGGGCGCGAAGATGCTCATGACGAAGGTCAACAACGGGCAACCCGACGTGCCGGTGGCGCCGCTGTCCGACCTGGCGGCGCTGCGCACCGGCTTTTTGACCAATGTGCTGAATCCCAAAACCACCGTGTTCATCGTCAGCCTGTTCATGCAGGCAGTCCGGCCCGACACGCCGTTGATCGTGCAGATCGGCTACGGCGCCTTCATCGCGCTGGCGCACGCCGGCTGGTTCAGCCTGGTGGCCGTCTGTTTTTCCGCCACGGCCGTCCGCGACCGCTTGCTGTCGCTGCGCCACTGGATCGACCGCACCTTCGGAGGCTTGCTCGTGGGCTTCGGCGTCGCACTCGCGATCGCGCGCGGCGGCCGCTGATTCGTGTGTCCGGCCCGCGCTTCCAGGCGACCGTCAGTCATGTTCCGCCGACGCGCCGGACGCGAAGCGCGGCAGCCCCATTTAGAACGCGCGCGCGATCGCACGGGCTTCGTCGATCGCACGACTGCGATCGTCCGTTCCGTCGGGGCCGAACAACGTGCGTTCGACGACAATGCCGGTGACGTCTTTCACGCCCACGAACTTCAGCCAGGTTTCCATGTACGGGCGCTGAAGGTCGAACTCGGCGGCCGGTGTAAACGAACCCGGCGACTCGTAGCTGAGCCCACGCGCGTAGACGACCACTGCCTTTTTCCCGGCCAGCTTCCCGGCGAAACCCGCACCGTCGAACGTGAACAGCACGTCCTTCTGCGAGATCGCGTCGATCAGGTGCTTGAGTTTGTACGGAATACTGAAATTCCACAGCGGCACACCGAACAGGAACTTGTCGGCTTCGCGGAACGGCGCCGCGAGCTGCTCGATCTGCTGCCACGCCGCGGCCTGCGCCGGCGTCAACGCCGTTCCGTTCAGTCCGGCGTATTTCGCTGCCAGCGCGGCTTCGTCGAACTCGGGCATCGCCAGGTCCCAGATGTCGAGCTTCCGTATCTCATGATCGGGATGGGCGTGCCGGTACGCATCGAGAAATGCATTGCACACTTCGATGGACGCCGAATATTCCTTGTTAGGTGAGCCTTCGATATAGAGCACGCGTGTCATGGAGCCTGTCCTTGCCAAGAGTGACGGCGACGCGCGGGATGCGCAGTCGCCCACTGCGATTCGCAGCCTATCGAGTCGGCCTATAATTTGGAAACGCTATTAATTGATTGAATTAACCCGGATTGACGATCAATGAGCAACCCTCTCGACACGGCACTTCTTCATACGTTTGTTGCGGTCGCCGACGTGCGGAGCTTTACCGGCGCCGGTCGCAGGCTGAATCTCAGTCAATCGGCGGTCAGCGCCCAGGTCGTTCGTCTTGAAGAACAGGTCGGCCGTGCGCTGCTCGTGCGCAATACGCGCAGCGTCACGCTCACCGAGCATGGCGAGACACTGCTCGGATACGCTCGCGCGATGCTCAACCTGAGCGAGGAAGCCCGGTCCAGGCTGGGGCCCGGCGACGCCGTCGACATCAAGCTGCGTATCGGCGCGTCGGAGGATTTCGCGGGAGGCTGGCTCCCCGACGTGATGCGCCGCTACAGCGCCGCGCGGCGCGGCTTGCGGCTCGATCTGACGGTCGACATCGGCGACAGTTTGTTTCGACGGCACGCGAACGGCGAATTCGATCTCGTGATCGGCAGCCGGTGTTCACATGCGGGCCAAGGCGCGACGTTGTGGCAAGAGCCGCTTGTCTGGGCATTTGCGCGCCACGAGCCGCTTCCCGAAGGCGATGTCCCGCTCGCGTGCTTCCCCGATCCGTGTCCGTACCGAGGGGCCGCCATCAAGGCGCTCGCGCTGGCCGGCATGCGCTACCGGATCGCATGCGAAAGCCCGAGCGTCACCGGCATCCTGACGTTCGCGCGCGCCGGCATCGCGATCGCGCCGGTGCCACGCAGTGCGATCGACGACACGCTCCGCGGACTGGGCGGGTCCGAAGGCTTGCCGACACTGCCGGACATGGAATTCGTGATGATGCACGACGCCCGGATGCCGGCCGCCGTCGAATTCGCCGTGACGATTTTCGATGAAACCGCGGTTCGCACGGGGGCTGGCAAACGCAACCGGCCGTAGCGAGCCACCAGCGCTTGATGTCCTGGCCGGCGTTGCGAAGAAGGTGCCCAATGACGTCGAGCAGCAGATGGAACAGCGTGGCGCGCTACGAGAAGGCGCTGCTGCCGTTCACGTCGAACGTCGTCGTCGACGGCCGCCTGGTGACCGGCCAGAATCCGCAATCGGCGAAGGCGACGGCCGAACAGGTCGTCGCGCTCCTGTAACGCGACGCACGGGCGCGCACCCGGAACGACACGCGATGCGCCAGTGACCGCTTAAGGACGGGGCGTCCGGCGCATGACCGAAGCGTCGCGTGCGTCGGAGGCAGCTTCATCGCCGGCGTTCGCCGCATTCCCCGGCTGAACCGGCGACGGCAGTCTTCTCGCATTGGTTGTGCAATCAACCGACTCCGGTTTCGCGCCGATCTCGACGATCAGCGACACGACGTGCGCCTTGCTTCGCGCCAGCCGCGCCTCCAGCGCCTCGATGTCCCGCACTTTGCGGCACAGCGCATCCAGCAACGAACCGCATTCCCATTTCCCGAAGTCGGACGGAATCAGCGTGCGAATCTCGTCAAGACTGAAATCCGCCTTTTGCGCGGCCGTGATCAGATCGAGCACCGTCACTGCTTCCTGCGGATAGGTGCGATAGCCGTTCGCTTCGCGCGTGACGCGCGTCAACAGACCGATGCGTTCGTAGAAGCGGATGCGCGAAGGGGTAAGGCCGGTGCGTTCCGCCAGTTCCCCGATCTTCATGTTTCAGATACTCCCCGGTCGGACCGCATCCGACCATTTGACCCGCCGTGACAGTAAGTTGTCTCCTCAAGTTGCTTCGCAATCCGATCTTTATCCGATTCCTTTCGAATAACGGAAAAAACGCGCGCTCAAATCACCTCGAAACGCAGCCCCGCGTGGCGAACCAGACGCTCGACGAAGCGCTCGTCGAACATCGTCGCAGGTGTCCAAAAACCGCCGCCACGCCCGGTCTTGACGCCGTTCCCGCCGAAATCCAGCGCAAGACTGATCGCGGCCTGGCCCAGCATCTTGCCGGTGGAGCCGTAGCCCGGATCGCGGTCGCCGGTGACTTTCACGCGCAAGGTTCGCCCGTCGTCGGCGCGACCGAAGAAACGCAAGTCGTAACGGCCGGCCCGTTGAGCCTCGACGCTCGGCCCCTCACCGGGCTTCGGCAACAGGAAGCGCTCCATCAGGCTCCGTACCGGCTTGATGAGGACACCCACCATGAACGCGCCGAGGCCGGCCACCATCGTCAGCGCGGTCACGCGGCCCTTGAGACCCGTGCCGGTCATGACGGCTTCGTCATAGGTAAACCGGCTGCCGTACGCATTGCCCGCAAGCGCATTGGAGCGATGCACGACACGCTCGTTGATCGCCGCCATCACGAAAGGCGCGATCCACGCGTCGCAATCGCGATCGAATTCGGCCGACCGAACCGCATGCTGCCGCACCGTGAAGCCATGCCCTTTCGGGCACAGCGAATAAGGATCGAGCAATTCCCTGCGCAACGCGGGATCAGCGGCGGCTTCCCGGACGACGTTGATCACGCTCGCCACGGTACCGCCCGACGCGCCGCCCTTCAGCGTTCGGACGCGCATCTTTACCTGCCCGGCCGGCACGCCCCACTGCTGCCGTGCCTGTTGCTGCAGGAAGAAAACGCCCAGGTCCGACGGCACCGAATCGAACCCGCAGCAATGAACGATGCGCGCGCCCGATTGCCGGGCCGCAGGCTCGTATTTTTCGATCATCCGCTTGATCCACTGCGTCTCGCCGGTGAGGTCGCAGTAGTCGGTACCGGTTTCCGCGCAGACCCTGACCAGCGGTTCCCCGTACAGCGCGTAGGGCCCGACCGTCGAAACGACCACCCGCGTCTGCACGCAGAGCGCCCGCAACTGGACTTCGTCGGCCGCGTCGGCGACGATGATCGGCACGGACTGCCCCGCCGCGCCCAGCGCATCCCTGACCTGCCTGAGCTTCGCTTCAGACCGGCCGGCGATCGCCCAGCGCAGCGTCTCGCCCGAGCCCGACAGGTAATCGGACAGGTATCGGGTCAGGATCTGCCCGACAAAACTGGTGGCACCAAATACGACGAGATCGCGGGTCGGCTGGTTCATGGACGATTCCTTCCGCACGGGTGTATCGCGAACATCCGTGCCGTTAGCGTTGTTTTCCGGATTCATCGAAGGCCGTCAAAGGCGTCGGCAGGTTCAGGACCAGTTGCGCGTCTTTTACCACGTCGAGACGCATGACAGTGGAGGCGCCAAGCCCGTCGAGCAACTGGCTCAGCGGGCCACCGTGCCGCACCAGTTCGACATCGCGCGGCAACAGGCGCTGGGCGAACGATAGCGTATTGGTTTGCACCGACGTCTGGTGCCATTCGCCGTCGATGCGATTGATCATCGTCGTCGTGCCCATCCTCGATTGGGACGCGACGTGGGTGAGCGCAGGCAGCGGCACGCTCAGGCTCAGATCGGGCCGGCCTCCCGGACCGGCAATGCGGGCACTGGCGGTGGCGTCGAGGTTCACGTCGATATCGGCGAACCACTTCGGCAACTGATAACCGTGTACGCCGCGAACCCGCGCGATTTCCGTCGTGACCGGCAACGCCAGCACATGCGCGAAGAAGCTCCGGCGGCGCATCGAGTCGATCAGCTCCAGCGCATGCGACCCGCGTGCGCCCGGCCGGCGGATCACCACCGCGACAGAGACTTCGTCGTACGGATCGTTGTCGCAGACCGAATACGAAAAGAAGGTCAGCGCGACCAGCCCTTGCCCGGGGAGCGCGCGCAACGGTTCGAGCGGCACCGGCAGCATGGTCCGCAAACGTTCGAGCGGCGCAACGAACAACAGTTGAATGCTGCTGGAACGGTAGTAGAAGTTCGGCGCCCAGGTCGGGCCGACCCGCGAAGCGACCTGACGCTTCGGAATCCGGCGGAAAAAATCGATATTCCCCGCGGCGGGATCGCGCGCCACCTCGTCCAGGTCAGGATTCATCCGGAACCGGTCGTAGTACCCGCCTTCGGGCACGTCGGCCGTGTGCGGCCCGAATTCAACCTGTGTAAACCGCCTCTCCATGTCCGTTGCCTCTCGTCGATGATCGACCGCGGCAGGCAACACCCGAAGCCTGCTGATTCACTGCCGTCAGCAAGCACTTTAAGATTGAAGTCAACTTCAAGGTCAAGGCTTCGAATAGAAGAACAAGTCGGTCTTCGATTACGCGACTTGCGGTCGATTCATTTTTTTAACCTTGAGTTGGTGCATCGTCAAGCCATGGGGACGGCCAACTCCGCCGGACACGCCGCGTCGGCCTGGCGATGACAACAAACGGAAAGACCATCACGGATCGATATCGCCCACCGAACAGGAGCAGACATGGGATACGTCACAACGAAAGCTGAAATCTCAGACTGAAGGCCGTCCGCTACCCGCTGCCGAAGGCACCTGGTCAAGCCCGCGAAGAAAATCGGGTACCGCTTCTCCGATCGACGCAAGATAGCCGGCCATCGCGCCGGCGACCTTCTGCACGGCGGGACGTGCGGTCATCCGCGCACGCCACGCGAGCAGGTTCGGCGTCTCTGCCGTCATCGGCGCACCCTTGCGTGCGCCGAACAACTGCGCCATGTAGAACGCGATGTCGGCGTAGGAATACGTCCCGGCCAGATATTCGCGATTCGCAAGCACGCGTTCCATACGCCGATAGTATTGCGACGCTTCGGCGCGCGCGGCCTGCGCCGCCGGATCGTCCGGCGTCGCCTCAAGCCCCATCAGCCGGATGATGTGCGGGAAATAGACTTCGTCGCTGCAGTGTTCGAGCTGACGCGCGATGGCGCGCGCCGCCGGTTGCGCCGGCCATAGCGCGGGATCGGGCTTCAGGTCCTCGAGATACTCGAATATCTGCGTGGAATCGAAGATCTCCAGCGTGCCGTCCATCAGCACCGGCACCTGCCGCTTCGGGTTGATGCGCAATACATCGGGATGCTTGGGGTCATAGCCGCGAAGCTGGCTGAACGGCGTCATGACCAGCTCGAAGTCGATACCCTTCTCGTGCGCCGCAATCTCGACCTTGGCGCCGAACATGCTCAGTGGCCCGGAAATTATCTTCATGGCTCGCTCTTCCTTTGCTTTCTCGAATGCGCTCGTGCATGTTTGAGCTTGTTCTCGATGGAACGGATCAAGCATGCCGCAAAGCATAAGCCCGATAACATGACACCTCATGTCAGGTATTTGAGGTAACGTGTCGCTCATGAAAGCCAGTCGCCTGTTGTCGATCATGATGATGCTGCAGGCGGCGCTGGGCGTCGAGCCCCTGCGCGAGGCGCTCGTTTTCGAGCAAGTTGGTGCGAAACACCTCGAACGCGCGCGCCAGCTCGCCGATCTCGTCGGGCCGGTGCGTCGACGGCACGCGGCCCGACGTGATGCCCATTGCGAGCCGCGTCATCACGCGCGTCATCGGCTGCAGCTTCTGCGGGATGCGACTCGCATCAAACACGCACGACCCGCGCGGCAAACACGTAGCCGATGCCACGCCGTGTCCGGACGTAGGTCGGCTGCTCCGGGTTCGGCTCGATCTTGCGGCGCAGGCGCAGGATCAGTACATCGATCGTGCGGTCGTAGACATCGATGCCGAAGCCGCGCGTGTGCTCGAGCAGTTGGTCGCGCGACCAGACACGCGACGGCTGCTGCACCATCGCGGCGAGCAGCCCGAACTCTCCTTGCGTCAACGCGCACGGCACGCCGTCGCGCGTCAGCGTGCGCGCGGCCAGGTCCATCATCCAGCCGTCGAAGCAAAAGCGCGGGCCGCCGCCGTTCGCCGCGGGGCGCGGCATCGACAGCTCGGTCGTGCGGCGCAACTGCGCGCGTACGCGCGCGATCAGCTCGCGTCCGGAGAACGGCTTTGTGACGAAATCGTCCGCCGCCGTCTCGAGCCCGAGCACGCGGTCCGTTTCGTCGCCGAGCCCACTCATCATGATGATGGAAACGTCCGACTGGCGCCGCAACTCACGCGCGACCGTCAAACCGTCCTCGCCGCGAAGCTTCAGGTCGAGCAGCACGAGCGCGGGCGGCAAGGCGGCGATTTGCTGCTGCATGCATGCCGCACTGTCGGCCGTCGAAACATGGAAGCCGGCTTCCTCCAGCACGCCTTGCAGCCAGTCGCGCACTTCCGGATCGTCGTCCAGCACCAGGATCCGATGTTTTTCCGACATACGTGCCTCCTCCTCCAAGCCAATCGCGCGCCGTGTGGTAAACAACCGCGCGCCTTCGGATCGACCGGTGGCTCGCTCGCCACGCCGAACACGTCGGCCGCGCGCTCCTGCAACTGCCGCTTCCATTTCGCGATCTGGTTCGGATGTCGACACGGTCGCCAGCGCACAGGCCAGTGCCAACCTGTACTCGCTCGTTGAGACGTGCAAGGTGAATGGCGTTGAGCCGTATCGCTATCGCGTCTGGTTGTTCGAGAAGCTATCGCTCGCTTCAACCGCTGACGACTATGCCGTCCTCATGCCTGCCGCTCCCACGCTCTGAAGGGCGTCGCTGAAAGACCGCTTGCGTTATTTCGAAGCGCAAGAACATCATGGCAACGGCTCCGCCCTGCCGAACAAATAGCCCTGTGCGAGCACGTTCGGAAACTGTCGGATCCAATTCGCTTGCCTCTCGCTCTCCACACCTTCGATGACGATCGACAATCCGAGCTTGCGCGCAATTTCAATCGTGGCGGCGACGATTGCGCACATCCGCTCGTCATACGGAATATCGGCTGAAAGAGATCGATCCACCTTCACTCCGCTGACCGGATATCGCCACAAGTTGGCGAGCGACGAATAGCCCGTACCAAAATCGTCCATGACGACCTCAATGCCCATCGCATGCAATTCCTCGAATTGAGCCATGACCTGATCGGACTGTCCGAGAGTCGCCGTTTCCGTAACCTCCAGAATCAGTTGATCCGGCAAGACATCGAATCGCTCCAGCATGGAACGTATCGAATCAGGCACCCCTCCTGTAGTGAGACAGACCGCCGACAGATTGACGGATACGGGCACTTTCGGACGGGTCTGGCGCTCTGCCTTGAGCATGCGACACACCTGCTCCAGCACTTCATTCGTAATATCGAGAATGATGCCCGTGCGCTCCGCCGTTTCGATAAAGGTGCCCGGCATGACTACCCCTTTCGTCGGATGCCTCCAACGAACAAGCGCCTCGCGCGACATGACGACATTCGATGCGATATCCACGACCGGTTGATACGCGACGAAGAACTCATGACGCGACAACGCGACACGCAGATCATCGTGGAGAACGGCATCGGCGTGCTGTATCGTGCTTGTGCTCGCGATATGATGTTGGTCCTTCCGCATAGCGCCTCCCATGTCTTTTGTGCCATCGCTACATACATTTCAACGTCGGCGCTTGGCCCGATCGGAGGGTGTGTACGACAGGCAGCTCAGGATTACCTTCAGCAATTGCTCGACGTTCTTCCAGTCACGCACATGCGCATAGCCGATGACCGCGCCGTCCGGATGTCGCGAGCGACCTAGCTTTCCGCGCCTCGTCCAGAATCATCCTGCTGTCGAGACGCTTCATCGGGCGACGTGATCCGAAACCGCTCGAGATCCTGGCCCACCAGCCAACGCGGCATGCGCCCGCGCCCGGACCACGTCACGCCTGTTTTGGGATTCCAGTACTTCGGCTTGACCGGACTGCGCAAGCGCCGATCCCCATGATGCTGCGCCAGCACATCACGAATGGGAACGCCATTCTCCGCGAGCAGCTCCATGACGCGCTCCGCAATGAGATGCGCCTCACGGTCTCGGGCTGCGTCGATTTCCTTCTTCAATATGTCGAGTTGAATCAATAACTCGCGATATGTACTCATGGCAGTTTCTCGTCGATACGTGTCTGTCGGGTCACACGTTGCCCGGTAATGCCCAATGTGCATCGGCCCGTCTACCGTCCCGCGCCCCAATGGAATTCCGTTTGGCGACGGACGATCAGGCAACTCGGCGGCGCATCGATCAGCGTCACCGTTTCGCGCGGCCGGGCCGGATTGACATAGACCGTCACTGCCTTGACCAAGGGCGTGCTTTTGTATCCGGCCAAGGTCGAGCGAACGACTTCCTTGCATGACGTCGGTGCGCTGGAAATCCGCTCGACCAGAATCGTGCATCCTCCCGAAGTGGACGGAACGGTTGTCAGTGACAGGACCGCGGACGTGTCCTGATATTCCAGGCCGGAGAGAGAAAAGAATGGTTCTCCGTCCGGGTTGTTGCGATCCCAGTCGAGCGCGACATCCGTGTGCTTCGCCTGCGCAAACATGCGATTGGACACCTGATCCACGGCAGCCTGGCAGCGGCGCACGCCGATTGTCCGTGCGGCCTGGGCCAGTACCGTTTGGGAACGATTGGGTGCCTCCGGCGGCAACATCGAATCGGATTGAGCGACGGCCACCTGCGAGCAGAGCATCGTCATCATGGCTATGGCCCATGCCGACCTCAGCCGCGCGACGCGCTTCAATTTCGTCAAAAGAGCGCGCACATGCGGATTCGACTTGCACGGAGCAATGTGCAATACATTGATCGGACAACTTCCAAAATTGATATGTCTACGCACGGCGCAATGAAACCGGAAGGACTGCCTTGCCTAGGGCCGTCCAATTCAATGAAAAAAAGGGGAACGCCCATACGAGGGCGCTCCCACCACCAAGACACGACCCATCTGACGATCTGACCCGAGGCAGTCAAAACCACCACTGCGATGGATCCGTGTCCCTGGTAACCCTCTATCGCTTGCCGATATCCATCATCACCTCGACTCGCCGGTTCCTTGCCCGGCCGCCTTCGGTTGCATTCGAGTCGACAGGATCCGCCTTGCCGTAGCCGTGGCTCACAAAGCGTTCCGCCTTGAGCCCGTGCTCCTGAAGATAGTTCGCGACGGCGCGTGCGCGACGCTCGGAAAGATCCTGGTTATACGCTTCCGATCCGACCGAGTCGGTGTAACCGTTAACCGTCAACGTGCCGATCCGCACGCCTCCAGCCAGTTTGATCAGCTCGTCCAGCCGCGTCTGTGCTGCAGGCTTCAGCGTGGCCTTTGCAGTGTCGAAATTCGCGTCGGCACTCAATGACACGGTTTTCGGCAACATCGGTGCGGACGACGCAGCCGCGGGCGCGGCCGGTTCGGCCACAGCGCGCGC
This sequence comes from Burkholderia pyrrocinia, assembly GCF_018417535.1. Lineage (NCBI taxonomy): Bacteria > Pseudomonadati > Pseudomonadota > Betaproteobacteria > Burkholderiales > Burkholderiaceae > Burkholderia > Burkholderia pyrrocinia. The sequence goes on from NZ_CP070979.1 coordinate 847,740, forward strand.
GCCACATTGGAACGTGATGTTCCGATCGTCCTGCTTGCCGTCGGTCGTGACGCCCATGCGGGATTCACCGGAGAGCATCCTGACCGGCTGCCCCTTGCAGATTGCGTCCGCCTGCTTTCGGCAGGCGTCCGGCCCTTCGAACAATCCATAGCAGGTCACTCGATTGGCTGGCTCGCCATTGGGCAACGTGACCGTATAAGCCGAGTAGGTCGGCCCCGACGCACTCGTGCACCCCGCGAGCAACGCCAGACCGAGCAAGAATGCAGATTTTCCGGAAGACATGATGTCCCTTTGTGTGTTGTCTCATGGTGGTATGGCGGTTGGCGAACGTATCGGGACACGCGCGGCATCCCGATGCGCTTATCGCTCGATTACCACTGGTAACCCATACCCACGCCGTACGTATAACCCGTGCTGCTACCGCTCACGCCTCCCTTCAACTTCAGGTTCTCGGTCACGCGCGCGGTGAAGCCCACTGCGACAGCGCTGTAGCCCTGATAGCTTCCGCCGCCGATCCCGATCGAGAGCGTCTTGCCGGCATCGACCTCCGGAATCATCGTCAGCGCGGTCGCGGCCGCGATACCCGCGTATGCCTTGCGGGTCACGTCGCTAACATTGGACTGCAAAGCGCCGAGCTGCGACACGTTCACCGCATCCGTCGGATTGACACCCGCTGCGACGTTGGTAATGCGCCGCTCGCTGCCCTGCGCCCCGACCGATACCGTGTTCGCCTCGGTCGCCATCGAGTTCGCGCCCAGCGCCACGGCGTTCGGCGCCATCGCAATCGCGCCCTGGCCGATCGCTGTAGCATTGCTGCCCGACACCAGCGCCTTCGCGCCGATCACGGTTCCACCGTCGCCGTTCGCGCTTGCGCCGTTGCCGAGCGCCACGGCGTTGGCCTGAGACGCAACCGCGTTTGTGCCGATCGCAACGGCGTTCGCTCCTGTCGCGCCGTTGTTGTTGCTATTGCCTTGCTTCGAGCCACCATCGTTGACGCTGACGTAATCCGTATTTCCGCCGACAGTTGTCGTCGAAAGGCGACTAATGCTCGTCGACAGTGCCGTAATCAGCGTGGTATTGGATCCCTGGCTCGTCGACAGCGATGCAACGTTCGACATCGTCGACGTCGACAGGCTGTTGATCGCCTGAATCGTCGTGTACAACTGCGAGCCGTTGATCGCGTCCGTGCTCGTTGCCGTTACTCGACCTGCGGCCACGTTGGTGATCTGGCGTTCCGCGCCAGGTGCGCCCACGCTCACCACGCTGACCGGTGTCGCACCAGCGAACGTATAGCTCACCCCACCGATCGTCGCCCCGGCAGTCGGACTGGCGGCCGCGGTGACCGCGCCAAAGCCAAGCGCCACGTCGCCGGCGTTGTTCGCCACAGCGTTCGGGCCGATTGCCACCGCGTTGGTGCCAAGCGCCTGACTGTCCGGCAATGTCGAATTTGCGTGGAAGTACTTGATACCGCCGCCGTTGACGATGTTATTGACGGTGTTGCCGAGATTGTCGACAGCCTGATCGGTCGCGTACAGTTGTGAACCGTTGACCGCATCCGTGCTCGTCGCCGTCACCCGGCCCGCCGCTACGTTCGTAACCTGGCGTTCGGCGCCCGGCGCGCCCACGCTCACCACGCTGGTCGGCGTCGTGCCCGCGTAGTTGTACGTCGCCCCGCCGATCGTCCCCGTCGCCGTCGGGTTCGGCGCCGTCGTCACCGAACCTGAGCCCAGCGCGACGCTGTTCGCGTTCGACGCCACGGCGTTCTGGCCGATCGCCACCGCGCCGCTGGCGCTCGCGCTCGAGCCGTCGCCGACCGCTACCGCGCTTGCACCCGCCGCCGTCGCGTTCGTGCCCGCCGCCAGCGCGTTGATCCCGGTTGCGCCATCGTTGTTGTAGTTACCTTGCTGCGTCCCGTTGTCGTTCACGCTGTAGTAGTGCGCTTTCGCGCCAGCGATGGCGGTCGAGGTTGAAGTCGACAGCGACGTGATCGAGCTGGTCGCGGTCGACAGGCCCGTCGACGTGGTTGTCGACAACGAAGTCACCGTGCTGTTGGTGGTGCTCAAGCCCGTCGACAGCGAACCGATGCCGGTCGAGGTCGACGTCGACAGTGACGTGATTGCGCTATTGGTCGTCGACAGACCCGTCGACGTGGATGTCGACAACGAGGTCACAGTACTGGCCGTCGTGCTCAGACTGGTCGACAGCGAACCGATACCGGTCGAGGTCGACGTGGACAGTGACGCGATTGAACTCGTCGCAGTCGACAGGCCTGTCGAAGCAGACGTCGACAGGCTATTGATCGCCGTGTTCGTCGCGAACAGTTGCGAACCGTTGATCGCGTCCGTGCTGGTCGCCGTCATCTGGCCTGCCGCCACGTTCGTGATCTGGCGTTCTGCACCCGGCGCGCCTACGCTCACCACGCTGGTCGGCGTCGTGCCCGCATAGTTGTACGTCACCCCGCCGATCGTGCTTGTCGCCGTCGGGTTCGGCGCCGCCGTCACCGAACCGGATCCCAGTGCGACATCGTTCGCATTGGTTGCCACTGCGCTCGAACCGAACGCGAGCGAACCCACGCCGCTCGCCGTCGACGTGTTGCCCAGTGCAACGGAACCTTGACCTATCGCCGAGTTCGCATTGCCGAGTGCTACCGCGCCCTGACCGTTGGACGTGTTGTTCGCGCCCATCGCCAACGCGCCTGTGCCGATTGCCACGTTCGGATCGCCGATCGCCACCGCGCCGTCGCCGCTCGCCGTATTGCCCACGCCGATCGATACGGCTTGGCCGCCCGTAGCCATCGCATTCTGGCCAATCGCCACCGCACCACCTGAGTTCGCGTTCGCGCCGTCGCCAACCGCTACCGCGCTTGCCCCTGCCGCCGTCGCGTTCGTGCCCGCCGCCAGCGCGTTGATCCCGGTTGCGCCGTTGTTGTTGTAGTTGCGTTGCTGTGTTCCGTTGTCGTTCACACTGTAGTAGTGGGTCTTCGCTGCGTTCACTGCCGTCGAGGTCGAAGTCGACAGCGACGCTACCGAGCTGTTCGTCGTGCTCAGGCCGGTCGACAGCGAACCGATGCCGGTCGAGGTCGATGTGGACAGTGACGTGATCGAGCTATTAGCCGTCGACAGACCCGTCGACGTGGACGTCGACAGACTGTTGATCGCCGTGTTCGTCGCGAACAGTTGCGAACCGTTGATCGCGTCCGTGCTGGTCGCCGTTACCTGGCCTGCCGCCACGTTCGTGACCTGACGTTCGGCGCCCGGCGCGCCCACACTCACCACGCTGCTCGGCGTCGTGCCCGCGTAGTTGTACGTCGCCCCGCCGATCGTGCCCGTCGCCGTCGGGTTCGGCGCCGCCGTCACCGAACCGGAGCCCAGCGCGACGCTGTTCGCGTTCGACGCCACGGCGTTCTGGCCGATCGCCACCGCGCCGCTGGCGCTCGCGTTCGAGCCGTCGCCAACCGCTACCGCGCTTGCCCCTGCCGCCGTCGCGTTCGTGCCCGCCGCCAGCGCGTTGATCCCGGTTGCGCCATCGTTGTTGTAGTTGCCTTGCTGCGTTCCGTTGTCGTTCACGCTGTAGTAATGCGTCTTCGCCGCCACGATCGCGGTCGAGGTTGACGTCGACAGCGATGCAATCGAGCTGGTCGCGGTCGAGAGACCGGTCGACGTGGAGGTCGACAACGAGGTCACCGTGCTGTTGGTGGTGCTCAAGCCAGTCGACAACGAACCGATACCGGTCGAGGTCGAGGTCGACAGCGACGTGATCGAGCTATTAGCCGTCGACAGGCCCGTCGACGTGGACGTCGACAACGAGGTCACCGTGCTGTTGGTGGTGCTCAGGCCGGTCGACAGCGAGCCGATACCGGTCGAGGTCGACGTGGACAGCGACGTGATCGTGCTATTGGCTGTCGACAGGCCCGTCGAAGTCGACGTCGACAACGAGGCCACCGTACTGTCCGTCGTGCTCAGGCCCGTCGACAACGAACCGATACCGGTCGAGGTCGACGTCGACAGTGACGTGATCGAGCTATTAGCTGTCGACAGGCCCGTCGACGTGGACGTCGACAGACTGTTGATCGCCGTGTTCGTCGCGAACAGTTGCGAACCGTTGATCGCGTCCGTGCTCGTCGCCGTCACCTGGCCTGCCGCCACGTTCGTGACCTGACGTTCGGCGCCCGGCGTGCCCACGCTCACCACGCTGCTCGGCGTCGTGCCCGCGTAGCTGTACGTCACCCCGCCGATCGTGCCCGTCGCCGTCGGGTTCGGCGCCACCGTCACCGAACCGGATCCCAGCGCGACGCTGTTCGCGTTCGACGCCACGGCGTTCTGGCCGATCGCCACCGCGCCGCTGGCGCTCGCGTTCGAGCCGTCGCCGACCGCTACCGCGCTTGCCCCTGCCGCCGTCGCGTTCGTGCCCGCCGCCAGCGCGTTGATCCCGGTTGCGCCATCGTTGTTGTAGTTGCCTTGCTGCGTTCCGTTGTCGTTCACGCTGTAGTAATGCGTCTTCGCCGCCACGATCGCGGTCGAGGTTGAAGTCGACAGCGACGCTACCGAGCTGTTCGTCGTGCTCAGGCCGGTCGACAGCGAGCCGATGCCGGTCGAGGTCGACGTCGACAGGGACGTGATCGCGCTATTGGCCGTCGACAGGCCCGTCGACGTGGACGTTGACAACGAGGCCACCGTACTGTCCGTCGTGCTCAAGCCAGTCGACAGCGAGCCGATGCCGGTCGAGGTCGATGTGGACAGTGACGTGATCGAGCTATTGGCCGTCGACAGACCCGTCGACGTAGACGTCGACAACGATGTCACCGTGCTGTTGGTGGTGCTCAGGCCGGTCGACAGCGAGCCGATACCGGTCGAGGTCGACGTCGACAACGACGTGATCGTGCTATTGGCCGTCGACAGACCCGTCGACGTAGACGTCGACAACGAGGTCACCGTGCTGTCCGTCGTGCTCAGGCCCGTCGACAACGAACCGATGCCGGTCGAGGTCGATGTGGACAGTGACGTGATCGAGCTATTAGCCGTCGACAGACCCGTCGACGTGGACGTCGACAGACTGTTGATCGCCGTGTTCGTCGCGAACAGCTGCGAACCGTTGATCGCGTCCGTGCTCGTCGCCGTCACCTGGCCTGCCGCCACGTTCGTGACCTGACGTTCGGCACCCGGCGCGCCCACGCTCACCACGCTGCTCGGCGTCGTGCCCGCGTAGTTGTACGTCGCCCCGCCGATCGTGCCCGTCGCCGTCGGGTTCGGCGCCGCCGTCACCGAACCGGAGCCCAGCGCGACGCTGTTCGCGTTCGACGCCACGGCGTTCTGGCCGATCGCCACCGCGCCGCTGGCGCTCGCGTTCGTGCCGTCGCCAACCGCTACCGCGCTTGCGCCTGCCGCCGTCGCGTTCGTGCCCGCCGCCAGCGCGTTGATCCCGGTTGCGCCATCGTTGTTGTAGTTGCCTTGCTGCGTCCCGTTGTCGTTCACGCTGTAGTAATGCGTCTTCGCCGCCACGATCGCGGTCGAGGTCGACGTCGACAGCGATGCAATCGAGCTGGTCGCGGTCGAGAGACCGGTCGACGTGGAGGTCGACAACGAGGTCACCGTGCTGTTGGTGGTGCTCAAGCCAGTCGACAACGAACCGATACCGGTCGAGGTCGAGGTCGACAGCGACGTGATCGCGCTATTGGCTGTCGACAGACCCGTCGACGTAGACGTCGACAACGACGTGATCGTGCTATTAGCCGTCGACAGACCCGTCGACGTAGACGTCGACAACGACGTGATCGTGCTATTAGCCGTCGACAGACCCGTCGAAGTCGACGTCGACAACGAGGCCACCGTGCTATCCGTCGTGCTCAGGCCAGTCGACAGTGACGCCACCGTGCTATTCGTCGTGGACAGTCCGGTCGAGGTCGACGTCGACAGCGATGCAATCGAACTGGTCGCGGTCGAGAGACCGGTCGACGTAGACGTCGACAGACTGTTGATTGCCGTGTTCGTTGCGAACAGTTGCGAACCGTTGATCGCGTCCGTGCTCGTCGCCGTCACCTGACCTGCCGCCACGTTCGTGACTTGGCGTTCGGCGCCTGGCGCGCCCACGCTCACCACGCTGCTCGGCGTCGTGCCCGCGTAGTTGTACGTCACCCCGCCAATCGTCCCCGTCGCCGTCGGGTTCGGCGCCGCCGTCACCGAACCGGAGCCCAGCGCCACATCGCCGGCATTGTTCGCCACGGCGTTCGGGCCGATCGCCACGCTGTTCGTCCCCAGTGCCTGGCTATCCGGTGCAGTGGAATTCGCGTGGAAGTACTTGATGCCCTGACTGTTGATATTGTCGATCGCCGCGCCGACATTGTTGACCGTGCTCGTCGTGCCGTTCGCGTTGTAAGTCGTGTATGCCGGCGCGCTGATCGTCCCGGTCGCCGGGTTATAGGTCGCCCCGCCACCCAACGCCGCAGCTGTGCTGCTGCCCTGATTGCCCGTGACGGTCGACAGCGACGTCACGGTGCTGTTGGTAGCGCTCAAGCCAGTCGACAGCGAACCGATACCGGTCGAGGTCGATGTCGACAGCGACATGATCGAGCTATTGGCCGTCGACAGGCCCGTCGACAGCGAACCGATGCCCGTCGAGGTCGACGTCGACAGTGACGTGATCGCGCTATTGGCTGTCGACAGACCCGTTGACGTAGACGTCGACAACGAGGTCACCGTGCTGTTGGTGGTGCTCAAGCCAGTCGACAGCGAGCCGATGCCGGTCGAGGTCGACGTCGACAGCGACGTGATCGAGCTATTGGCCGTCGACAGACCCGTCGACGTAGACGTCGACAACGAGGTCACCGTGCTGTTGGTGGTGCTCAAGCCAGTCGACAGCGAGCCGATGCCGGTCGAGGTCGACGTCGACAGCGACGTAATCGCGCTATTGGCTGTCGACAGACCCGTCGATGTAGACGTCGACAACGAGGCCACCGTGCTGTTGGTGGTGCTCAAGCCAGTCGACAGCGAGCCGATACCGGTCGAGGTCGACGTCGACAGCGACGTGATCGCGCTATTGGCTGTCGACAGACCCGTCGACGTAGACGTCGACAACGAGGTCACCGTGCTGTTGGTGGTGCTCAGACCCGTCGACGTGGACGTCGACAGACTGTTGATCGCCGTGTTCGTCGCGAACAGCTGCGAACCGTTGATCGCGTCCGTGCTCGTCGCCGTCACCTGGCCTGCCGCCACGTTCGTGACCTGACGTTCGGCGCCCGGCGCACCCACGCTCACCACGCTGCTCGGCGTCGTGCCCGCGTAGTTGTACGTCATCCCGCCAATCGTCCCCGTCGCCGTCGGGTTCGGCGCCGCCGTCACCGAACCGGAGCCCAGCGCCACATCGCCGGCATTGTTCGCCACGGCGTTCGGGCCGATCGCCACGCTGTTCGTCCCCAGTGCCTGGCTATCCGGTGCAGTGGAATTCGCGTGGAAGTACTTGATGCCCTGACTGTTGATATTGTCGATCGCCGCGCCGACATTGTTGACCGTGCTCGTCGTGCCGTTCGCGTTGTAAGTCGTGTATGCCGGCGCGCTGATCGTCCCGGTCGCCGGGTTATAGGTCGCCCCGCCACCCAACGCCGCAGCTGTGCTGCTGCCCTGATTGCCCGTGACGGTCGACAGCGACGTCACGGTGCTGTTGGTAGCGCTCAAGCCAGTCGACAGCGAACCGATGCCGGTCGACGTCGACGTCGACAGTGAAATGATCGAGCTATTGGCCGTCGACAGACCCGTCGACGTAGACGTAGACAACGAGGCCACCGTGCTGTTCGTCGTGCTCAGACCGGTCGACAGCGAGCCGATACCGGTGGAAGTCGACGTCGACAGCGACGTGATCGTGCTATTGGCCGTCGACAGACCCGTCGACGTGGACGTCGACAACGAGGCCACCGTACTGTCCGTCGTGCTCAGGCCCGTCGACAACGAACCGATTCCGGTCGAGGCCGACGTCGACAGCGATGCAATCGAGCTGGTCGCGGTCGAGAGACCGGTGGACGTGGACGTCGACAACGAAGTCACCGTGCTATTGGTGGTGCTCAAGCCAGTCGACAGCGAGCCGATACCGGTCGAGGCCGACGTCGACAGCGATGCAATCGAGCTGGTCGCGGTCGAGAGACCGGTGGACGTGGACGTCGACAACGAAGTCACCGTGCTATTGGTGGTGCTCAAGCCAGTCGACAGCGAGCCGATACCGGTCGAAGTCGACGTGGACAACGACGTGATCGAGCTATTGGCCATCGACAGACCCGTCGACGTAGACGTCGACAACGAGGCCACCGTGCTATCCGTCGTGCTCAGGCCGGTCGACAACGAACCGATACCCGTCGAGGTCGACGTGGACAGCGAAGTGATCGAGCTATTGGCCGTCGACAGGCCCGTCGACGTAGACGTCGACAGACTGTTGATCGCCGTGTTCGTTGCGAACAGTTGCGAACCGTTGATCGCGTCCGTGCTCGAAGCAGTGACCCTACCGGCAGCGACGTTAGTGATCTGCCGTTCGCTTCCCGGTTTACCGACACTCACCACACTGGTCGGATTCGTCCCCGCATAGGTGTAAGTCACGCCGCCGATGGTGCCGGTCGAAGTCGGGTTTGCTGCGGCGGTCACGGAGCCGGCGCCCAACGCGACATCGCCCGCGCTGGCCCCGGCCGTGGCACCTGATCCGATCGCCGTCGCATTCAATGTTGTCGCGCTCGCCGCGACGCCAAATGCCGACGCGTTGTTGCCTGACGCAATCGCGCCGTTGCCGACTGCCGAGGCGGCAATACCGGACGCAAGCGCGCTGGCACCGAATGCACTGGAATTATTGGTCAGGGCCGTGGTGCCTTGGCCGATTGCGACCGCGTCGATACCTGCGGCGGTGGTACCCGACCCGATCGCGGTAGACTGAATTCCCGACGCAGTCGCCAGCGTACCGACCGCCAGCGCCTGTGCCTGGCTTGCGGTAGCTGCGTTACCGACGGCGACGCTGCTACCGCCTGCTGCATTTGCACGGTCACCCACTGCGACGCTGGAGGAACCAGCCGCAGTTGCATTCGTCCCTGCCGCCAGCGCATTGACACCCGTCGCACCGTCATTGTTGTAGTTGCCCTGCTGGGTGCCGTTATCGTTGACGCTGTAATAATGCGTCTTCGCCGCCACGATGGCAGTCGACGCCGAGGTAGACAGCGACGTCACGCTGCTGTTCGTCGACGACAGGCCCGTCGACAGCGAGCCGATGCCCGTCGAAGTCGACGTGGACAGTGAAGTGATCGAGCTATTGGCCGACGACAAGCCAGTGGATGTCGACGTCGACAGCGATGCAATCGAGCTGGTCGCGCTCGAGAGACCGGTCGACGTGGATGTCGACAACGAGCTCACCGTGCTGTTGGTGGTGCTCAAGCCCGTCGAGGTCGACGTCGACAATGAAGTGATCGTGCTATTCGCAGTCGAGAGTCCCGTCGAGGTAGATGTCGACAACGACGTGATCGTGCTGTTCGTCGTGCTCAGCCCGGCATACAGTTGCGATCCGTTGATCGCATCCGTGCTCGTCGCCGTCACCCGACCTGCCGCCACGTTTGTGATCTGGCGTTCCGCCCCCGGCGCACCTACACTCACCACGCTCGTCGGCGTCGTACCGGCGAAGTTGTACGTCACTCCGCCGATCGTCGCGCTAGCCGTCGGATTCGGGGCGGCAGTTACAGAATTTGCCCCCAATGCGACATCATTTGCATTAAGCGCCGTCGCACCGGAACCAATTGCAACCCCTTTGGATGCCGAAGCACTCGCGGTATCCCCGAATGCCAACGAGCCAGGCCCCGCCGCGACCGACGTATTCCCGAGCGCCACCGAGCCTTGCCCCGTTGCCGTATTGCTATTGCCTTGCGCGACCGCGCCCTGGCCATTCGCCGTATTGTTTGCACCTACGGCCACTGCGCCCGTACCGATCGCGCTGTTGGGATCGCCAATAGCGACCGCGCCATTGCCGCTCGCCGTCTGCTGGCTGCCGATCGCCACCGCGCCGGTGCCGCTCGTCACCTTCGACTTGTAGCCAATCGCGGTTGAACCCGTGCCGGCTACCGATGCAACCGAATTCGTGTCGCCGATCGCTACTGTCGATGCTGCCGCAGCCGTCGAGTTATTTCCGATTGCAGTGGCATTTGCACCGGACGCGGTTGTTGTCGTACCAATAGCTACGGCATTGTTCACCGCTGTTGCAGCGGCGGAGTCGCCCAGTGCGATCGACGAGGTTCCGGCCGCCTTCGATCCCGCACCGATGGAAAGGGCGCGAATCCCAGTCGCGGTAGCGCCGGATACAACAGCGGGAGTCGCCGCCCCGCCTTCGGCAACGAAATCTGCAGCCCCCAAGGCCACCGACGATGAGCCTGATGCAGTAGCGCCGCCGCCAATTGCCGTAGCGCCCACGGCGGCGGCATCCGCGCCCACCGACACGGTGCTGGTCGGATTTTGAACGACGCCGATCGCGGTGGCACCGATCGCGCTGGCGGTGGTATACGCTCCTAACGCTGTCGTCATTACCGTAGTAGCGCTGGACGCTTCCCCGATAGCCAACGCTCGCCAATCGTCTGCTCCCGCGCCGGTTCCAATAGCAATCGAACCAGCGTTTGAAGTCGGAGAAAGTGCTTGGGCGCCTTTGCCGATCGCTATATTGTTGAACTGGTTCGCGGTGGATGAAGTGCCAATGGCGACCGAATCCGCACCGGTGGCCGAATTGTTAAACCCTAACGCTACTGCTTGCGTAGCAGTAGCAGATGAATTCTGGCCGATCGCTGTTGTTGCACTGCCATTCGCCAGCGCCCCCCCTCCCACCGCGAGTGCCCCGCTGCCGTTCGCTGACGCCGCAACGCCGAGGGCGACTGCATTGATCCCGGACGCAATGGCATTGGAACCAACAGCTGTCGCACTTGCCTGGTTGGCTAATGCCCCCGAGCCAAGCGCCGTAGCTGAAACACCCGAAGCGTTGGAGTTGGCCCCAATGGCGGTCGCATTTGTCTGAGTGGCCACTGCTCCAGTGCCAAGCGCCACAGAGTTGCCTCCGGAGGAGGTGGCTGCATTACCAATGGCAACCGAGAAATTCCCTGCCGCGGCGGCAGGCGTACTGAAGCCACCAATGGCAACGCTGCCAGATCCAGCAGTGATTGCGCCGCCCGCCGTATATTGCGCGTGGGCAATATTACCAATCCCTGCGAACACGATCAAAACTGCCGCGGCGACTGCCGATTTATTGGGTTTACCCCGTGCAGATGCGATTTCCGATGCAGCTACCCACGCCCCAAGCGCCTCATTCCAGATGGTCCGGTATGACTTATTCATTTCTATCACCTCATCGGCTCATGCATCGTCTCGCGACACGGGAATAAATTCCTCGCATTGGCCTTTTAATTTTCTCTACGGACTGCTTATCAAGCTATCCATAACTCGCAATTCATCAGGAATCGGTCGACTACAGGAACGTGCCTGCCACGCTTCTATCGCCCATGTCGCCAGTCTCTTCTGGAGCGCGCTTTTCCAGGTTCCGTTGCGCTTCCATCCAGTAGCGAATCGACTGGCCATGAGCTTGTCCAGCAAGCCTTATTTCATTCAGGAATGCGTCGGAATCGTCGAGACAACTCACCTCGAGCTCGCCGCTCGGGCCGATTAGCCCGTCGGAACCAAATAACCCCGCCCTGATGCCGTCTCCATAAGCGCTTCGCGCCTGCGCCCTGATATCGAATTTCACGTGCCGAGCGATCAATCCGAAAACGATCGCTTCAAGCGATCCGACATAAGCGTCAATATCGTCCACGCACTGAAAGGAAGTGGCTCCCAACAGGGAGGCAACCATTTTACTGGTCGCCACGAACATGTTTTTCTTGCTCCGCCGAATCCGATTAGTTTTTATGTTAATCATATCCCACCCCAATCACTCGCCACACACCGATTTCGAAATCATGATCACCTCAAACCGGCAACACACCCCAAACCCAATTCGATAAAACCCAAAAATCATCATTCATAAAAACAATAACTTTATTTATCGAACTTCATTAGTTTCATTTTCCTTTCACTTTAATCCGACAAAACAACGACGATGCCCCATCCGGACGAAAAGCTTCTGGAACCGGGCCGCACTATTAAACGCAGATTGAGTAATTTTTACCCTCAACAACTTACCTCCGCCCTTCCGATATAGAAATATTTACCGATTTTTTGTCAAGCCCTGTCTGTCGGCTGTGCCTATCGGCTGTTTATTACCCAAAATACAGGGCCAGAATAAAAGGGATCCGTTGTATCAAATTTGTGAAAACCGCTAGAAGCATCCCACTAAGCCTTGCCACACAAAGGGATGGCTCGAGGGGAAATCCACGGACAAAAGGGATCCCTTTTGTCCAGTACAATTGGCAAAAAAAGCGACCAATTGACTCTTCTTGACAGTCCAACGCGACGTTAGAAACCAAGCCGCAATTCCGAACTCTTTAACCCACTTCCACCCTGCAACTAACCTTGATATGATTTACCCTGATTTATAATATTTATTAGCCAAACACCTACCCCCTCCAGACTCTTGCAAAAAACCTGAGCGCTTCAAGCACGACATCAGGCGAGTCGCAAGCACGGCAGGATCCAGGGATGATGAGCCGCAACGGCTGTCCGCCGATCGGATGGCCAGACCACGCTAATGAAGAATGGAAATTGAGCATATTGAATGTGATGGAGACGCTGCCCTCACCGGGCACGTCGACCATGCCCCCGTCCTCGAGAACAGTTTCACCGGCTGCGCCCCCCGATAATCCTGGCGTAAAGGTGAGTAGATGATTATTGGATATGCACGCGTATCAACGGTTGAGCAATCGCTCGGGCTTCAGATGGATGCATTGACGCGAGCAGGCTGCGACACCATTTTCACGGATGAAGGTATTTCCGGATCTGACTTCTCGCGCCCAGGGCTCGATGCCACACTCGCAAAGCTGTCTGCCGGAGATACATTGATGGTTTGGCGGCTCGATCGACTTGGCCGTTCTCTGCGCAAATTGATCGACCTGGTCACGCACCTCGACAGTCGAAGCATCCAGTTCGCTTCCATCACGGAGTCAATCAACACCAACTCGTCCGGAGGCATGTTGATTTTTCATCTGATGGCGTCCCTCGCGCAGTTCGAACGCAGCCTGATCAGCGAACGGACACGCGCGGGAATGGCTTCTGCGCGAGCGCGAGGAAAGCCGATCGGGCGCAAGCCTGCGCTCGACGATCAACAACGGACACAAGCACTGAAGCTGCTGCAGAAACAATCGATTCTTGAGGTGGCGCAGCACTTCAAGGTTCATCCGCGAACCTTGAAGCGAATTCTGGAAAATAGGAAATCGCGGCATCCGCAATGTGCGGATCAACCGATGACCGAGTAGGTGTCAGGATTGGCGTACCGTTGGCATCGACAACAATGTAGTGTGGAATAAAGTCACGCCGGATCGACAGGATTCGGGCCGGCTTTTCGCCCGCCCCAACCGTTCAAATCGACGAGGTGTCGACTACCACACGCGAGAAGTCGATCCGGTTCGTCGCGCTCGGCTTGGCAAGCAGTACCACATGCAGCCCGTCCTGGTCACCTGCCTCTTGCCAGTCGCGCAGACTACGCCAGCGGCACACGCCCTGGCCGCATCCCGTCTCTGTTGGCACATCGCGTCAGCGAATGCCCGGCTTCAGCACGAATGGGAGGCCCACCAACGCTGCACGATCCGTGCGCTGGCCTGCGGTCCGGATACTTGAGGCGGCGCGGCCTGGTTGGCGATAGCAGTGAGGCGAATTGGAGTAGGCGACGCAGTTTCTTCAAATCAATCGAGAATTCCAAAGGCGAGATTGCAGCGCAAGTTTTTGACCGACCCATCGAGGAAAATCATGTTTAGAAAAACGATGTTTTCTTGTTTGCTTGTCGGCATATTGCCGATGTCAACGATGTCATATGCGGTCTCCTCCAGTTACTCTGCATCACTCACTCTCGCCTCGCTGTCGCCTTCCGTCGGCGGTACGGACAAGGCAAAACTGACACTAACCAATAACGGAGCCACGGTAGCCGTTGCCGGCCTGACAATCAACATGCCGTCCGGCTTTAGCGCGTCGAATCCGGGGGCAGCGTGTGGCGGCAGCTTGGCTTCGGTCGCCAACACGAACCAACTGACCTTGACGAGTGTGTCGATCCCACCTGGGAGTACATGCGTACTCAGTTTCACGATGAAGCTCCCCCCCGTTGCGTCGATGCCGCCGCGTAGCCAACTCGTTTTTTCGATTAGTCCGGACACAAGCGCCGGCTTGGCTACGCTGACGTCGAGTAGCGTTCCGATCATCAAGTCGATTCTCGGCTCGACGCCGGGCCTGTACAGCGACACCTGGTTCCCGTCCAGTCTACCGAGCGTCGCCCAGCTGGATTTGTTCATCACCCCCGAGACCGACCCGGGTCCCAATTCCAACGTGTACTGGTCGAACCAGATCAATAGCCTTGGCGGTTATACCGGCATGCAATCGACTGAAATCACGTCCGCGACGGAGGGATACGGCAAGCAGTTTCTGTTCAGCCTGTGGAATGCCACCGACGCGAGGCCCGGAACGCCATCGACGGCCGGAATCGGCGCGGGCAGCTATTGCACCGTCAGCAAGACCGCGACCGACGGCGCCGCCGGTGCACAGTGCCGTTATCGCTATGAATGGCAGGCAGGCCACACCTACCGGTTCCGAGTCACGCCGAATGCGGCGCTGGGCCCGGGCTGGTACAAAAGCAACGTAACGGACATCACGGCCGGCTCGACCGGTGATTCGTTCGACATCGGCAGTATCTATATCGGGAACGGCAAAAACCTGGTACCGATGACATCGATCGCCCAATGGGTCGAATACGTCGACTGGAATTCGCCGAGCACGAGCTGTTCATCGATCGCTTATACGCACGCGCGATTCAGCATTCACGCATATGACAAACTCGGCAATGCGGTCGCGATGCCGAAGCCGTCCGTTAGTGCAAACTCGACTTGCTCCAACGAGTATTACAACGTGTCGGAAGTCAACGGTGAAGCGACATTGATCGGAGGCCCGAAACAATCCGCGCCGGGTTGTTCAAGGCAAACGGCAGTTGCCTCACAACGCAAGCCGGATTGACCGACGGCACGCCCGCCGGCTCCAATCGCGCGCTGCTCGGTACTTGCCCTACGCTGGCGTCGGTACGGGAATCAGGTGGGAGGGCATTCAATAGTGCATTGTGGGTACAAGCGGGCGACGGGACGATCCAGACCAAGAACAGTTACTGCCTGAGCGCTGCAGCATCTGGCGCGGGCAGCAATGTCGTGCTGGCGACGTGCGTGCAGGGCGCGGCGAATCAGCAATGGAATATCGTGCGGTCATCACGTGCAAGCCCGGGTTCGCAGGTTGTTGCGAAACAGAGTGGATTGTGCATGACACCGTCGGCTAGCGGCACATTGAGCTTGCAGGTCTGCGCGTCGTCCAATAGCAACTGGACGACGCCGGGAAAGAGCTTCGACTACTAGACATCCCGATGTGAGGACACCGAGCGACGCCTGCGTTTCTGGCGTCGCTCGGTGTCCACCGTACCACGCGCAACGGTTCTCGATCGTGTTGCAAAACGGTACTAAGCGAGAGCAGCGCAGGCGGTTCTCAGTAAGGCCATGCCCTCAGAAAGAACGGGAATCGCACCGGCGAATGACACGCGAAAATACCCTGGTGCGCCGAACGGTGCGCCAGGCACAACCCCGACCCCGTACTCGTCCAGCAGATATCGGCAAAATTGCTCATCGGTCCGCAGACATTCGCCAGCCTCGGTTGTCTTGCCCATCAGCTCCTTCCAGTCGACAAGCGCGTAGAACGCCCCCTTCGGGGCGATGCAGGAAAGTCCGGGGATGGCGTTGAGGTCCCGAATCACCAGTTCGCGCCGCTCGGCGTATTCCAGCCGGTACCGTTCGACCACGTCCTGTGCCCCCCGTAGTGCTTCGACCGCCGCGGCCTGCGCGATCGAGCAGGCGCATGACGTGGACTGGCTGATGATTGCGACGATCGCCTGCATGAGCGCAGCGGGTCCGACCGCATAACCGATGCGCCAGCCAGTCATCGCGTAGGCCTTCGATACGCCGTTCACCGTCAGCATGCGGCCGCGCAGATTCGGGCGTATCTGGGAAGGCGTCACGAACTTCACGTCGTCGTAGACAATGTGTTCGTACATGTCGTCCGCCAGCAGCCAGACATGCGGATGATTCTCGAGAACGTCCAGAAGAGGCACATAGTGTTCGAGTTCGTACACCGTTCCGGACGGATTCGAAGGTGAATTCAGCAGCAGCCATCGCGTTCTGGGCGTGATCGCTTTTTCGAGATCGTCCGCGTGCAGGCGAAATGCGTCCTCTGGTCGGGTCGGCACCACAACGGCCGTCGCTCCCATCATCTCGATGATGTCGATATAGCTGCCCCAATAGGGGGCAGGCAGAATGACCTCATCTCCCCGGTCGAGGGTCGCAAAGAGCGCCATGAAGATCAGTGTCTTGGCGCCGGGTGCGATGACGATCTCGTTGAGTTCGATTTTCAGGTCATAGTCGCGGTGAAACTTGTGCTGGACCGCTTCCTTCATGGCGGGGCTGCCGTCCGGCGCCGTATAGTGAGTGTCGCCTGCCTGAACAGCTCGAATCGCCGCCTCCTTGATATGGTCAGGCGTGTCGAAGTCCGGTTCGCCGACATGCAAGCCAATGACTTTTTTTCCGTTGCGCTTGCGCTCCGCCACCGCCGCCATCACGCGGGAAATCGCCGAAGGTCCGGTCTTATCCATATGACTCGATAGATGCAGCATCGAACGCGAAACGATGTTTGGTAGGTGGGTCATGATCGATCTGGAAATTAGAATTCTGTACGCACGCTGCTTGACACACGTGTGCTGCGCCTTGAAATTTATATGCAATCCTTATCGCTTGAGCGTCATGCGGCGACAGGCTTGACAAATATATGACCGGCAGCAGCGAACTGCATCGCTGGCGTATCGACGCCGACGATTGCGCCGCCGCTTCGGTCAAACCATCAGTTCGATCAGGAACGGGCCCTCCCGCCCGAAGCTTCGGGCCATCAGGTCGGCACATTCTTCCATCGTGGTCGCGCGTGCCGCCTCGACGCCAAGGCCATCGGCGATCTTCGTCCAGTTGAGCGCCGGGTTGCCGAGGTCGAGCATGCTCATGGCGGTCGGGCCAGGTGTCGCGCCAACGTTCCGATATTCGCCGACGAGAATGTTGTACTTGCTGTTGTTCAGCAGGATCGTCGTGCACGGGAGACGCTCCCGAGCTTGCGTCCATAGCGCCTGCAACGAATACATGGCCGAGCCGTCGGCTTGCAAACTGATCACCCGACGGTTGCCACGCGCGCCAATGGCGGCGCCCGTCGCAACCGGCAGGCCATCGCCGATCGCGCCGCCGGTCAGCTGAAGCCAATCGTGCGGCGCAGCGGCATGCGTATGACGGTAAAACGAACGGCCGTAGGAAATACTTTCGTCGGAGACGATCGCGTCGTCGGGCATCAGCGCGGCCAACGTGCGCGCCAGGCCTTCAGGGGTCGGCGCGCCGCTTGCGATCTCCGGACGTGGCCCCGGGTCGGGCATCGCCGCTTCAGGCGCGTTCAGCGCGTCGACCAGTGCCTGCAATGCAGCTTCGGGATCTTGGTCATAGCGCGACAGGACATGCAGTTGCGCATGCGAAGGATATTGCCTGGACGGCTTGTCCGGGTAGGCGAAAAAGCCGACGGGCGGCTTCGCGTTGACGAGAATGATGTGCTCAAAGCTGGCGAGCGACTCGATGGCGTGATCGGTGCCGTACGGTACGCGTTCGACCGGAAGCCGCCCCTGGCCGCGCGCGAGGCGTCCGTTTACAAAGTCGTAACGAACGGCCGCACCGGTGGCCCGCGCGATGCGCCATGCAAGCGCCTGCGATTTGGCGAGCACGCCGCGCCCGGCCAACAGGATCAGCACATTCTTGCGCTCGCGCAGCACGCGCGCGGCTTGTTCGACTGCGAACGGATCGATCGCCGGCGCGACCGGAACGACGAGCGCTTCGGCCACGACGCCGCCCGCACTCCACGATGCATCGGCCGGCAGGATCATCGTGGCGATCTGACCTGGCGCGGTGCGGGCCGCCTGCACCGCGCCGGCTGCATCATGTCCGACCTCGGCCGAGCTGCCGCTCGTGCGCACCCAACTCGACACCGTGCGCGCGAGGCTGTCGGTGTCCGCCGTCAACGGCGCATCGAACTGGCGGTGATAGGTCGCCTGATCGCCGACGATGTTGACGATGCCGCTGCGTGCACGCCTCGCGTTGTGGAGATTTGCGAGGCCGTTGGCAAGGCCGGGACCACAGTGCAGCAACGTGCAGGCTGGCTTTTCGGCGATCCGGTAGTAGCCATCCGCCATGCCGGTGACGACGTTCTCCTGCAAGCCCAGCACGCAGTGCATGCCGGGGATCTGATCGAGCGCCGCGACGAAATGCATCTCGCTCGTACCGGGATTCGCGAAACAGGTGTCGACACCCGACTGCAACAGCGTTCTTACCAGACTTTCCGCACCATTCACCAAGAACTCCTTATGTGTGGGTGATGCCGTGATGATGAAAAGATGATGCCGCGACAAAAGACCGATTCTATGCAAACATCGCAATGCTCACGACGAACGTTGACCGCGGCTGAGCCGACGCAATGCAAATCACGCATCACCTCTGATCGTTCATCCCTATTTTTTATGGATACGAAGCTCCTGCAGGATTTCCTGGCATTGGCCGCTACCGGCAACTTCACTCGCGCCGCCGAGTTGCGCTGTGTGTCGCAAGCGGCGTTCAGCCGCCGGATTCAGGCGCTCGAAAGCTGGGCGGGCGTGCCGCTGGTGGAGCGAGGCTCGATACCGAGCCGGCTGACCGACGCCGGGCAGCGGTTGCGCGTCACTGCGGCGGAGACCGTCGCCAAACTGTCCAGGGCAAAGGCCGATCTGTCCGGAGCCGCGCCGCGTCAACACGAACACATTCGGGTTGGGATCAGCTCGGCGCTGGCCACGCTGTATTTGCCGCAGTGGTGGCCCACGTGGACCCGCGACATCCAGTTGACCGCCGAAGTCATGGTCGGCAATATCTATGATCTTGTGACGGCGCTCGCGTCGAATCACGTCGACATCCTGATCACATACGAATGCAACGAATTGCCGCTGCCGTTTTCCCCGGAGCGCTACGAGTCGAAGTGGATCAGAAGCGACTGCCTCAAACCGTTCGCATCCCGGCAGTGGGTACAAGAAAAAGGCGTTGTCTGGCCTGGCACGGCTGCTGCCCCCATTCCACTGTTGATGTGGACGAGGGGTCATTATCTGGATCGGCTCGTCGAGCGCGTCATCGAAAAAGCGCCGTTTCCGCTGATCGGGACGAGAGTATTCGAGAATCGCTCGCACGAAGTGCTCCACGCAATGACGTCCCACGGGCATGGGGTAGCCTGGATGCTTGAAACCCTGGTGCTGGCCGCCGGCAATGATTGCGTGTCGCTGGGAGGCGCGGCCTGGAGCTTACCGATGCCGGTCCGGGCATTTCGCGAGATCGAGAACGCGAATCCCGCGCTGGAGTGCCTGTGGCAAATGCTCTGCGCATAGCACGCGAAAGCGACGCAGCATCATGTATCCATCGTATCGAGCTTGAGATACTTCCGGAGCGTCCGGACATGGATCTTGAGCAGGTCGGCAACCTCCGCCTCGGAATGCACCAGCAATAATGCGCGCGCACGCTCGCGTTCTGCAAAGGTCAGCGCAGGCGGACGCCCGATTTTGCTACCGCGCAGTCGAGCACTTGACATGCCGGCGCGTGTCCGTTCGCTGATCAACGACCGTTCGAACTCCGCGAGTGCCCCAATCATATGGAAAGTGAACCGACCCAACGGCGAACCCGTATCAATGCTTTCCGTGAGCGATACAAAGTGCACCCCGTCTGCGCTCAGCTTTCCGATCACCGCTATCAGGTGACTGAGCGAGCGGCCCAAGCGGTCCAGTCGCCATACCACCAGCGTGCAGCCGTTGCCGGCTGCTGCAAGCGCCCCGCCAAGGCCTGGTCGATCGAAGCTGGCGCCGGAGATGCCACTATCGGAGAAAACGATATCGCAGCCGTAAGACTGTAACGCGGACAGTTGTAAATCAAGATGCTGTTCGTCGGTCGAGACGCGCGCATAGCCGATTTTCATGGTCTCTCCGGACTTAAAGTGAAAAAAATACGCATCCCTGATTCCAGAAAATCGGTACCCCCGTTCCCCGAATCGTCACAGCAAAGCTGATTTCCTCGTACGTAACCAGCCGCAACGCTGCTACGCCGATAAAGAGTCCGCCGTCCACTTATCTGAATACCCCGACTTGGTTCAACTCAGACTACAACGCATACTTTCGCCGCACCCAGCTCGCGGCAATGATCGAAGCGATCCGGCTGCATGCCGACAGAAAAAGAAAAGCCGGGAGCAAGCTGCCCTGATTCACCGTAACCGGGTAACCGATGAACGTGAGTGCAATCATCCCCGAGAGTTGCCCATCCAAATTCATGATCCCCGTTGCCCGGTCGGCCAGCGCATCCGGGAAATACTTGTCGGCATCGAAAACAAGGCCACAGAAGTCAGCTTGAACGCCAGCCCGCAACAGGGCCGGCAAGCCACCACCATGACCAAGCGATGAAAAGATGATGCCGCGACAAAAATTTGATCCTATGCAAACATCGCAATGCTCACGGCGAACGTTGACCGCGGCGGGGCCGATGCAATGCAAATCACGCATCACCTCTGATCGTGCACCCCTATTTGTTCTACGGATACGCAGCTCCTGCGGGATTTCCTGGCATTGACCGCTACCGGCAACTTCACTCGCGCCGCCGAGTTGCGCCATGTGTCGCAAGCAGCGTTCAGCCGCCGGATTCAGGCGCTCGAAAGCTGGGCGGGCGTGCCGCTGGTGGAGCGAGGCTCGATACCGCGCCGGCCGACCGACGCCGGGCAGCGGTTGCGCGTCACTGCGGCGGAGACCGTCGCCAAATTGCCCGAGGCAAAGGCCGATCTGTCCGGAGCCGCGCCGCGTCAACAAGAACACATTCGGGTTGGGATCAACTCGTTACCGGCCTTGAATGGCGCACTGAGCGGCTTTGGCATCGCGCTGCTGCCCGATTACGTGGCGAACCACGCAATCCAGGGAGGGTCGCTCGTGTGCCTGAGCCAGCAATCGTGGACGACCGCACGTGCCTATTATTTGCGATGGCCACAATGGCGCATCGAGTTGCGTGCCCTGAGCCAGTTCAAGACATGGTTGCAACGCATCTCGCCGGCGCATCCTTAGGTGCTTTTGCTGCCCGTGATGGCCCAAAATGCCGCCGTTCCGGCGCGAAGCAGGACACACTCAGGCCTCCAAATAGCGCCCTGAAATCCCGTTCCGTCGGCTCGACAGGCTATCCATAGTTATCCGAATCATATCGCCCAGGCAGCCCATCTTATCGGGAGCGATCGCAAGACGCCGGCAAAGCACGTCGGGCCCGTACAGCCTCGTTCGGGCGATACCCCGACAGGGGTATCGAAGCCATGGATCATTCCGCAGCGGCGATGGCGCCCGCATTGCCCTGCACGCGAGGCCCCTCGCCCGGGCGAACCTGCAGCATGGCGAACACGCCGATCGCGGTGGCGACCGACGTGGCGATGAACATCGACGAGTAGCCATAGTGCGCCGACAGGATGCCGGCCAGCGTGGGAGCCAGCACAGCGGCGATGTTGGCGATGAAATGCATGATGCCGCTGAAGGTGCCGACGCGCGAAGGCGTGGTATCGATCACCACCGCCCAGTAGACGGAGTTCGGCAGTGCGTTCAGGGCATTGCCGAGCGTCATCAGCGCAATGACGGTCCACACGCTATGCGCCTGTGACACCATCAGAAAGCACAGGGTTGTCAGCAGCAGCGAACCGGCGGCGAACCAGCTTCTCGCGATGACCAGTTTGCCCGTGCGCTTCAGCAGCCAGTCGGAAATGCGCCCTCCCAGCACGACCGTAAAGCACGCGCCGACCCACGGAATCATCCCGATATACCAAAGCGACGAGAGCGTGAAATTGAACTCGTCGTGCAGGTACTTCGGAGTCCATGTCAGCAGCATGAAGTTGACATAGATAAAGGAGAAGTAACCGATGGCGTTAAACATCAGCGTCCGGCTCTTGAAGAACGCCCACCACGGCAACGCGGCACTCGCCCTTGCCGCGACAGGCGCTTCTTCGCGTTCGGCCCGGATCAGTGCGAGCTCCGCGGCATTGACCTTCGGGTGATCTTCGGGACGGTTGGCGTACACGCGCGCAAACAGGGCGATCAGGATCAGGCCCAGCACGCCGAGTACAACATACATGGTGCGCCAGCTATCGGTCAGCAGGAGCAGGCCGACCGCGACCGGGGCGGTGAGCAGCGCGCCCAGCGGTGTGCTCAGCAGGCCGATGGACACCGCGAAGCCGCGCTCCGCCGGCGACGCCCACGCGGACATGGTCTTGTTGATGATGGAATAAGCCGGCCCTTCGGAGAAGCCGAAGAGGGTCCGCACCATCGCGAACCCGCTGAGCGCCGAGCCGCCGAATACCGCCAGCCCGATGTCGCCAGCCCAGACCATGCAGATCGCAAACAGCGACCACGCTACACCCGCGATCACCCAGACCCGCTTCGCGCCGAGACGGTCCGCCAGCGCGCCGCCAATCAACGCGCCAAACATATAGCCATAACCGAAGTAGCCGAGCACGGCGCCCCACCCTGCGCGGTCGAAGCCGTACTCGTCGATGATCTGCCCGGCCGAATACGCGATGGCGCCGCGGTCGATGTAGTTGACGAGGGCAATCACGACGATCAGGAAAAAGATGGTGAAGCGATACCGGCTTGGCGGCGGGGGGCGGTGCATGAGGATCTCCAGGACGTTGAGCGGATTGAGGGAACCGGCGATAGTTTTGCAGAATGTATAGCAACTATATATAATGCACAATGTATACTTTAACGCTACGGGAAAACCCATATGACGCGCCCACTAGTTGCCATCGCCTCCCTCGGGGGCACTATCAGCATGACGCCGTCGGATGCCGCCGGCGGTGTCGTCCCGAAGCTGGATGCCGCTCAGCTGGTTGCGGCCGTGCCGGGGCTGGGGGAACTGGCTGAACTCCTCGTGGAGCCGCTCTTTCAGTTGCCAAGCGCTTCGCTGGGTGTCGAACAGCTGCTGGCGTGCCTGGCGTGGGGCGAGCGCAAGATCGCGGAAGGCGCGCGAGGCGTCGTCCTGACGCAAGGCACCGACACCATCGAAGAGACCGCCTTTTTCCTGGATCTGTACTGGCGCCATCCCGAGCCGCTGGTCATTACTGGCGCGATGCGCACGCCGATGTCCGCGGGCGCCGATGGCCCGGCCAACCTGTTGGCGGCCGTTCAGGTGGCGATGGACGATGAGAGTCGTGGGCGCGGCGTGCTGGTTGTGATGAACGACACCGTGCACAGGGCGCGATGGGTCTGCAAGTCGGATGCCCTATCGGTCCAGACCTTCGCGTCATTCGACGGAGGGGCCGCGGGGCGAGTGGTCGAGGGGCGGCCTGAGTATTTTCATGGGCCCGGAAACCGGCCGTTGGCGAACTCGCCCAAGCGCCCGTTTCCAAAGGTCGCGGTAATCCCGGCCCTGCTGGATGACGACGGCGACCTGGCCGCGGCCGCGCTCGATCTCGGCTATGAAGCCATCGTGGTCTCCGCGTTTGGCGCCGGACACGTTTCCACCGGTTTCGCCGAGCAGATCGAACGCCTGGCCAAGGCCGTACCCGTGGTGATCGCGAGCCGTACCGGTGCCGGGGCGACGGCCTCCCGGACCTATGGCTTCGTGGGCTCCGAAGTCGATCTGGCACGGCGCGGCGCCATCCTTTCGAAGTGGCTCCATCCATTGAAGGCACGGCTGCTGCTGGGCGCGCTGCTGGCCGCCGACACACCGCGCCAGCAGATCCCTGAGGCATTCGCGAAGTGGAGTACACTGCCACGCCATTCGTTCACCAACCAGCAGCCAGCGCCTTGAAGACTTCGTCAATGCCCACGCCCCGAGTGCAAGCCGCGCCGTCGCGCCGGCTTACCGCCTACCAGTATGCGGTGCAGACCTTGCGCGCCGACATCCTGCAAGGCCGGATGGCGGCGGGCGAACGCTTGCGTCAGGATGACCTTGCCAAGCGTCTGGAGATGAGCACGACGCCGGTGCGGGAAGCATTGCGCACGCTGATCTCGGAGGGGCTGGTATTTTTCGACGCGCATCGAGGCGCGGTTGTGCGCGGACTGACGCTTGGCGATGTGCAGGAAATTTACCGACTCAGGAAAGTCCTCGAGCCCATGATGGTCGACGAGGCGATGCGGGGCATCACCTCGGACGATATCGCGCGGGCCGAGACGTTCCACGAAGAGATGCTGCAGACGCAGGATGTCACGCGCTGGACGGAGCTGAATCTGGAGTTCCACGCGGCACTCTGGGCATCCCAAGCCAACAGCAGGCTTGCCCATCTGGTCAAGACGCTGCGCGACGCTGCTGCGCCCTATATCGCGCTGTCGCTCTATATGAGCCCGGAGCACATCGCGCGCAGCAACACCGAGCACGACGACATCCTGACCCAGTACAAGCAGCGCGATGCCGAAGCGGCCAAACGCCAGACCATCCTTCATCTGGACGACACGCTGGAGATTATCGTTCGGGCAATCGACAACTCCGAGGATGTGGACAGCGGCGGCGCATAGCGGGTTTTGTCGCAATAAGGATACCGGAGTACGGTCAGCCGACACCGATGCAAATTGCCTGCAAGTCAATGCTTGTCGGCTCGAGGCATACTTCGTTCAGTACGACGAAGAATTTACGCTCAGTCCGCGTACTTTCCGTTGCACATTCGTTTCAAAAAAAACGCAGGGGAACGTCGAAGCAACCATTCCGTGCGTCGATTTCAAAGTACCTCAGCGCCGAATCCGAATCGCGGTGTGCGAGATTCGCCGATCACCCGTAAGGGCCCTGCCAATTCAGACGTTTAGTCACGGGTGCGGGTGGTTAAAGACGGGATGCCGATTATCGCCGCAAGCGCGACGCGGCATACGATCCACGGTCTATCCCGGCTGATAAAGCAAACCGTTACCTCCGACACAACCCGATTGGCCTATAGTGCGGAGTGCCCATTCGACGAGGAGATCTCCAATGAAACTGCAGGCCAACGGTCCGTTTGAAGTGAAGCTGAATCCCGAATCCCTGAGTAGCGTTGCAGAAAATACCGGGCTCGGCCGCATGTCACTGGACAAACAATTTCACGGCGACCTGGAAGCCGTCAGCCACGGCGAAATGCTCGCGTTTCGAACCACTGTTCAGGGCTCCGCCGGCTACGTGGCAATGGAAACCGTGCAAGGCACGCTGGGTGGCCGCCAAGGCAGCTTCGTCCTGCAGCACAGCTCCACCCTGACCCGTGGTCAGCCGAAGCAGTCGATCACCGTCGTGCCCGATTCCGGGACGGGGGAATTGCAGGGACTCTCCGGCTCGATGATCATCAACATCGACAACGGTCAGCACTCGTACACCTTCGACTACGAATTGCCTGAAGCGCCGCAGTGAATCGACACACAATGGCGCCGCTGGACGGTAACGCGTTTCAGCCTCTCGCGCGCCATACGAACAGCGGCGGCTTCATTCGTCAGCGCGTCACGAAAGCATTCGACATCGACAATCCGGCTGCGGTCGCGGACATAAGTCCGTCACGCGACTGCCTCGTCACGTAGCCGAAACTGCGCGACCGCCGCGCTTAGCCGTGAACCCTGTTCGTCGAGCGACAGCGCCGCGGCCGCCGCCTCCTCGACCAGCGCCGCATTGCGTTGCATCGTCTGCTCCATCTGGATGACCGCGGCGTTCACCTGCTCGATGCCTGACGACTGTTCCTCGAAGGCGTTGCTGGTTTCGCTCATGATCGCGTTGACGCGTTCGACCACGGCAACGAGTTCGGCCATCGCCGAGCCGGCCAGTGTGACGAGGCCGCTGCCGTCTTCGACGCGTCGTGCGGAATTGCCGATCAGGTCCTTGATTTCCTTCGCCGCCGACGCGCAGCGCTGCGCGAGCCCGCGAACTTCCGTCGCGACAACCGCGAAACCGCGCCCCTGCTCGCCGGCACGCGCGGCTTCGACGGCAGCATTCAACGCGAGAATGTTCGTCTGGAACGCGATGCTCTCGATCACGCCGACGATGCCGGAGATTCGCGCGGAGCTGTGCGAAATCTCGGACATCGTCTCGACGACGCGCCGCATCGCGTCGCCGCCGCGCGACGCGATGCCGGCCGCGCCCTCGACGTAAGTGCGTGCATCGCGCGCGTTGTCCGCATTCTGGCGCACGGCCGCGGTCAGTTGCTCGACGCTCGCCGCCGCCTGCTGCAGCGACACGGCCTGCTGCTCGGTGCGCGCGGACAGGTCGACGTTGCCGCTCGCGATCGTGCGGACGTCGCCGACAATCGTTTCGGTGCTCGCGCGCACCTGGTTGACGGTGTCGACGAGACCGTCCTGCATCCGCTTCAGCGCATTCAGCAGATAGGCCATTTCGTTTGCGTCGGGAATGACGACCGTGCCGGTCAGGTCGCCCTTCGAGATTTTTTCGAATTGGTCGACCGCGAGATTGATCGGCTCGATGATCGCCTTCGCGAGCACGCGCTGCGCAAAGAAGCCGACGACGAGCGCAAGCACGGCGACCGTCGCCATCCCCCATACGATCCGGTGGAAATGCACGCCGGCTGAATCGTAGCGGGCCTTTTCGCGCGCGACCTGGAACGACTCGAGCGCGTCGATCGCATCCTGGTACGCGGCGAACAGCGCCGGTGGCGCGGTGCGCTGCGTGTCGAGGAAGTTGAACGCGTCGTCGCCGTCGAGCTGCGACAGCGCCTTCAGGAACACGCGGTCGAGCAGCGCGCGACGACGGTTCTGCAGCGTGTCGAACAGCGCCTGCTCGTCGGCGTCGCGCGCGTGCAGGCGCGTGTAGGCATCCAGTTCGTCGTTGCTCTGCTTGAGGAGCGTGTGGAGTTGCGCGATTTCCGCCTTGCCCGACTGGCCGGCGCTGATGATCTGCGCGACGTCGCTCATCCGTTCGCGCAACACGAGCATCCGCTCGGAGCTGGTCTTCAGGTGCAGCAGCGACGCGGTGTCGTCGCGGTACATCGCCTCGAGCGACCCATTGCTCATGTAGAGGCCGGCGATGCATGCGCCGACCACCAGCACGAGCAGCACGGTATAGCCGGCGATGGTCGCGACGAGTCCGCCACGGATGGTGAATTGTTTTCGCATGACGTTCCCTTGCGCTGGCCATGCGCGGCCAGCAGCGGATGTGGATTCCGGATCACGAAAGACGAGCGCCGCGTCTCGACACGCGGCGCGTGGGCTGCGAACGAGTTAACGGCGGGGGCGGCGGGAAGGTTTTATCCGCACGCGACGCGAATCTTGACGATTGCGACAGATGGAGGCGGAAGCTGCGTGCAGCCGGTGCGTTCGCTGTCAAGCGAAGCGGGGCTGGCAGGGCCCCGTGGGCCGAATTCTCGCAACTGCGGACGGACAGCGAAACCCTCCGGTCGCGCCTTGTGCGGCAATGATCGGCTATCCGTCGTTGGCGAGCCTTGAACGGATCTCGTCAACCGGGAGGTCGCGCTGGTGCGTGGCGATCTGCCATGTGTTTCCCCACGGATCCGTCACCATCGCGCGCCTGTCGCCGTAGGGCATGTCGGCTGGAACTTCGAGCGAAATCGCATTCGCGGCAATCGCTCGCCGATAGGTCGAATCGGCATCCTCGACATAGACGTACAGAAACGCCGGCATCGGATTGCGCAGGCCATCTCCGCCGCTGATCATCACGACGGAATCGCCGATCCGGATTTCGGCAGGCAGCCCGGCACGGAATTCGCCCTGTGCGTGAAACACCGTCCGGATGAATTCGATCAGGTTTTCCGGATCGCGGACGACGATTCGGGGCGTGACGGTATGCCATCCATCGGGCTGAAATGTGGCCATGATGCGCATCCTCCGACGAGATTTCCGGGGGGTATTGTCCTCCGGGCGCCGGCGGTCTGCAAAGGGGCGGTTACAGCCGATTGCGTTTGTCGGCAACCGGCCACAAGCCGTCAGTCGGCTGGGCCAGTCCGAAGCGGCCGTTCGTCAGTGCTTCCTCTCAGGAACTGCCTTAGCGAATCTCCACCTCGATGAATACCACCTCGCGGTCGGTCGCGTTGACGACGTTGTGTTCCACCCCCTTCAACCCAGCGTAACTTTGCCCTGCGCGCAGTTGCGACTCCCGGTTGCCTTGCGCTGTCTCGAGGAGAAGTTGGCCGTCCGTTTGCGGCACCACGACATAGTCATGCCCGTGAACATGCCAGCCGGTCTCGGCGCCGGGTGCAAATCGCCACTCGGTGACGATCACACGTTCATTGAATACCTGCTGCGTTGGAACTGCCTGCGGACGATCCATGAATGTTTCCTCAGCGAAGTGGGCAACGAGGTTAGTCGGGTATCCGCCGAAGACGATCTGCGGATCGCAACGTCGAGAGACTACCATGTGGAAACAGCGCAACCCTACGCCTTGAGATCTGTTGCCGCGAGATCCAGAACTTCTCTTGGGCGAAGGATTTTTTCCACGAGCCGAGCCGACATCTGGCGGCTCAGTAGTCTCTGCAAATTCGCAAGCAGTCGATTTCGCGCCCCCACAACCCGATAGCTCAGATTGCGATCGAGCGCCCACAACGCATCCTGCACCACGTTCGCGACCGGCATCGGCACGCCGACTGCTGCCTCTTTCGCGCCAACAACGTCGAAAAAGGCCGTTTGCGTCGCGCCAGGACATAGCGCGACGACCCGGATGCCTCGATGCCGGTTCTCAGCCCAGACAGCTTCCGAAAATGACAGGAGAAAGGCCTTCGTCGCGCCGTAGACGGCCATATACGGATCGGGCTGGAATGCCGCGGTTGACGCGACGTTGATGACTGCGCCCTCGGATCGCGCTTGCATCCCCGGCAGCAGAAGATGAGTCAGCTCGATCGCGGCGATGCAGTTCACCAGGACTTCATCGCGCTGGCGCGTCAACGGAATCGTTTCAAAGCGCCCGTAAGCTGCGAAGCCCGCGTTGTTGATCAGCACATCGACGAACGTGCCGGTCCCCTTCAGATGACGATCGATCGTGTCGACGGCGTCGGCCGCACTCAGGTCGACCGTCAGAAAATTGGCGTCGCACGCATAGTCGCGTCGCAGTTCTGCGGCCAGATCGCGCAGCTTGTCGTGAGAGCGTGCGACCAGCAGGAGTCTCGCACCGCGTTCGGCCAACGCATAGGCAAACGCGCGCCCGATACCTGACGATGCACCCGTGACGAGTGCTGTTTTTCCGCCAAAATCGAAAGATTTGCTCATAGCGTGCTGATGGAGTGGAACGGGAGTTGCACTCTAAACCGTTGACTATAGGCAACGGTCAAGCGTAAATGATGTTCCACGACATTGATTGGAGGCAGCATGCGCATCGGCGAGCTATGCAAGCGGGCGGGTGTATCGCGCGACACCGTCCGTTACTACGAGCGCATGGGTCTGCTGGATAAAGCAACACAACCTAACGCGACGAACACTTACAAGCGCTATTCCGAACTTTCGTTACAGCGGATACGGCTGATCGTCCACGCGAAGGCGTTGGGTTTCACGCTGGCGGAAATTGGCGACGTTGTCCATGTATGGGAAAGTCCGACGTTCGGCGTTGACCAAAAGGTCGCGTGCCTGCAAGCAAAGCTCGCCGAACTCGACGCAAAGAGTCTCGCGTTGATCACGCTGCGAACAGGGTTGCTGAATGCGTTGGCGAAAGTTGGCGGCGATTGTGTCGAAGAAGAAATAGCGTGATGAGTCGCGGGTGTGCAAGTGTCATGCTGCCTCGAACAGGCACGTCAATGGCCGCTTTGATCGCACGCGAGAGTCCGCTCATGGTCGTTCAGAGCCCCGACCGCGTTAGGCTCTGTCCAACCTGCACGCCAAGCCAGGTATGGCGCGCAGCCAGTCAGGGCCACATCGCTTTACCCGCAAAACCGCCCGTCTGGTAAAACAGTTACAAGATAAATATTGACGCCGGCACTACCCGGCGGTTAGTGTATGCCCTGAAGTTCAAGAAGTTCGATTGCTGTTCATCAATTGATCGCCCCTCAGCGGTATTCGTTGTCCACTCCCTCCTTGATGCTTCTCCCGCTCTTCAACAGAGCAAATCTCCGTATTTTTTTCTCAAGGATTCTTCATGGATACCGGTATCGTCAAGTGGTTCAACGACAGCAAAGGCTTTGGCTTCATCACTCCGGACAAGGGCGGCGACGACCTGTTCGCTCACTTCTCCGAAATCCGAGCCGACGGCTTCAAGACGCTGGCTGAAAATCAGAAGGTGAGCTTCGAAACGAAGCAAGGCCCGAAGGGTCTGCAAGCGGCCAACATCAAGCCGCTGTAAAGTTTGAAGGACCCGGCCTCCCGAAACGGACGCCGGGTTGCAGCGACATCCTCGCGGAGCGTTGTCTCCCAAAGTTGGCGCGATCGCTTATAGCTGCATCTGTTTATTCAGCAGCTTGCCAAGCGCCACACGCCTCGTTGCACTTCATTCTCCCCTCTGGCTGCAAGGCCCTTTTTCGCATTCCGACTGCTTCAGATTCAGCTCGCAATGGCTTTGAATCGGCGCATCCGTGCACATTTCGCACGGCACGCGCGCATTCGCACATCATTAAAATTAAAATGCACAACAAACGAATTCAACAATACAACGGCTATGCCGTCCAACCTTCGGCACATCGTTTGCCCGACGGTAGTTTTTCATCCAACCTGCTGCTCGAACGCACCGATGGCTCGCGCGCCGAAGGCCGCTACCAGTTCTATTCGCTCGATTACTTCAAGAGTGAAGCGCAGGCGCTGCAGCACTCGACACGCTGGGCACGCAACTGGGTCGACACGCGCGGTTAAAGGCCACGACCCAGCACCAGACGTTCAACGCATATGAAGCACCAGGGCGCGCGCAACAAAGCGCGCCCAAACATCACGCGCGATCGATTCGTTATCTTCCGATTCGATCTGCACGCCCGGTTCGAACTTCCGGATTTTCTCTTTCGACGTCGCCGGCAACGATTCCGCTGCGCACCTGTTCCGCAAAACGATCTAAATGACGCGCTCCAGCGCGTCGGAGAACCTGGCGACCGCACCTTCGACGTCATGCAGTTTTTCCAGACCGAACAATCCGATACGGAAGGTCTTGAAATCTTCAGGCTCGTCGCATTGCAGCGGAACGCCGGCCGCGATCTGCAAGCCGACATCGGCGAATTTCTTGCCGGATCGAATGCCGTCATCGTCCGTGTAGCAGACCACGACACCCGGTGCCTGAAAACCCTCGGCCGCCACGCTCCGGAAACCTTTATCCGCCAGCAGCGCACGAATGCGCTTGCCGAGTTCAAGCTGTTCCGCTCTCACCTTGTCGAAACCGTATGCGTCGGTTTCCTTTATCACGTCGCGCAGCGTCGCGAGACTGTCCGTGGGCATCGTCGCGTGATACGCGAACCCGCCGTTCTCGTACGCCTCCATGATCTGCAGCCATTTGCGAAGATCGCACGCGAAGCTGGTGCTGGCGGTCGCATCGATTCTTTCGCGGGCGAGCGGGCTGAGCATGACCAATGCGCAGCAGGGTGATGCACTCCAGCCCTTTTGCGGTGCGCTGATCAGGACATCGACGCCGCTTGCCTGCATGTCGACCCAGACCGTGCCGGACGCGATGCAATCCAGTACGAACATACCGCCGACGGCATGCACGGCGTCGGACACCGCACGCAAATACGCATCGGGCAACATCATCCCGGAGGCGGTTTCGACATGCGGCGCAAAGACCAGATCCGGCTTGTGTTCCCTGATCGCGGCGACCACTTCCTCGATCGGGGCCGGCGCATAGGCGGCCTGTCTGCCCTGTTCGACCGGACGCGCCTTCAGCACCGTCGTTTCAGACGGAATGCTGCCCATGTCGAAAATCTGCGACCAGCGGAAACTGAACCAGCCATTGCGGATGACCAGACACTTCTGGTTCGTCGCGAACTGCCGGGCGACGGCTTCCATGCCGAACGTCCCGCTGCCCGGGACGACGACGATCGCCTTCGCGTTGTAGACCTTTTTCAGGGAAGCGGAAATGTCGCGCATGACGCCCTGAAAGAGCTGCGACATGTGATTGATCGATCGGTCGGTGTAGACCACCGAATATTCGAGGAGCCCCTCGCGGTCGACATCGGGAAGTAAGCCTGGCATGGTCGTCTCCGGTACAAGATGAACAATGGCATCAGGGCGAGCAGTGTCCGTGACTGGGTACCGCTGCACCGATGCAAATTCGTTTTTTTCTCGACGAAAGCCGATTCTAACGAAGGTCGCCCGCAACTTGGCGCTTATTTTGTCTGCTATTTGGCGCACGCATGAAGGTGCGCGCGCGCCGGCGGGAGCGGAGCGCGGGCGGCAAACCCGTCGTGCGGTAACGACGCGAGGCTACGCGCTGACGGCCCCCGTTTCGTCATAAGTCACGATACTCAACCCTTCGGTCGGATCCGGCGCGACGAAGTACCGCGTGATCTGCTCAAACTCGGCTTCCGACGCCTGGAACGGATGCTCGCCGCGCGCATTGCGCGCACGCAGACGCGCCTTGCAAACCGCATCGCCGACATCAAGGTAATGAAGTCGATGGCCGCAGCCGGCGGCCTGCGAAACGCCGCATCCCCACGCACGCGCCGCCACGGTATTGAACGGAAGATCGAGAACAACCGAAATGCCGGCGCGCAACACGGCACGGACGTGACCGGCGATCACATCCTTGACGCGCGTTGCGCAGCGGACATAGTCGTCGATCGACAGAATCTCGCCCGGATAGAGGCGAGCAAGCCAATCGTCTTCGCTGATCAACAGGGTCCGCTCGGCGCTCGCGAGCGTCGCGGTCAGCGTCGATTTTCCGGACGCGATCTTGCCGCATACCATGTGAAGCAAAACCGGGGCATTCGATGCTGTCGCGTGATGCGTCGTTTCAGTCTGCATTTCCAGGTTCTCCGTCGATTGCCCAGAAAGCAAAAACCCGCCTTCCGGGCGGGTTGCGATCACATGCATTCAGTCGATGGCTACCCCGCCGGCAAAGTTGCGGCGCGAATAATCGAAAGGGTATGCAATCGGTTCATGCGCACCAGCATAACCAACCGCCCGATCGTGAGCAAGCGGGTGAGAGGCCAAGGCCGCGCGACAACGTGACCACGTCGTTCTTCCAGCGCGTCCACGTCATGCCGCCCCACCGCCCTCCTTCGGAAACACGCCCTTGCTCATCGCATCCAGTTGCCGGACGATCTCCGAGCGCAACTCGGCCGACACCTCGACGCTGTCGAGCAATTCCGAAATCCACAGCCCGTCGGCCGCGAGCCGACAAATCATCAGCGTCGCCGCCCGCTCCAGCGGCACGGGATCGGGCCGCGTCCATTCCCGCATCGGCACCGACCAGCGCGCGCGCGTCTCCTGCTCGGTAATCATCGACGCGACCAGCACGCGCAGCACATCGGTACTCGCCGCCGGATTGGCCGCATCGAGCACCGCATGCAGATAGGCCCGTGCCGCCGCGCCGTCACCGCTGGAATCGGCGGCTACCCGCGCGGCCATCTGCGCGGCGAACCGCTCGGTCGCCTGCCCGAACAGCGCATCCAGCAGCCCCTGCTTGTTCGCGAAGTGATACTGCAGCGCGCCTTTCGTCACGCCCGCACGCTCGGCCACCGCATCGAGCGTCAACGCGGCCACGCCGTGATGCGTCGCAATCTCCGATGCGGCCGCCAGCAATTGCGCGCGCACCTGATCCGGCGCTTTTTTCCGCCGCACGCCGGCAGCGGCCGCGGCCGCGGCCACCGGCGCCGATGATCCTTCGGACGCCCGTGCAGCGGCCGTTCCAGCCGGTTCGACAGGCGCGGACACGTCGTGCGGCGCGGGTTCAAGGCGTTTTTTCATGGTGCGAATGTTAGCACCCGAGCGTCTCGATATAAACATTCCGGCTGGATGGTATGATCCGCCGCATGAACAAACCCACCCCATCCCCCTGGTCCGCGCTCGACACCGCCATCGCCCGTGGACGCGACGCGCTCGTGCGTCTTCAGCAGCCCGACGGCAGTTGGTGTTTCGAACTCGAATCCGACGCGACGATCACCGCGGAATACATCCTGATGATGCATTTCATGGACAGGATCGACGACGTCCGCCAGGAGAAGATGGCGCGCTACCTGCGCGCGAACCAGCGGCTCGACACGCATGGCGGATGGGCGCTGTACGTCGACGGCGCGCCGGACGTGTCGTGCAGCGTGAAGGCGTATTTCGCGCTGAAGGCGGCCGGCGACAGCGAACACGCGCCGCACATGGTCCGTGCGCGCGACGCGATCCTGAAGCTCGGCGGCGCTGCGCGCTCGAACGTATTCACGCGCATCCTGCTCGCGACGTTCGGCCAGGTACCGTGGCGCGCGGCGCCGTTCATGCCGATCGAATTCGTGCTGTTCCCGAAGTGGGTGCCGATCTCGATGTACAAGGTCGCGTACTGGGCGCGCACGACGATGGTGCCGTTGCTCGTGCTGTGCTCGCTGAAGGCGCGCGCCCGCAATCCGCGCAACATCTCGATCCGCGAACTGTTCGTCACGCCGCCGGACGAAGAACGTCACTACTTCCCGCCCGCGCGCGGCATGCGCAAGCTGTTCCTCGCGCTCGACCGCACGGTCCGGCATATCGAGCCGCTGATGCCGAAGCGCCTGCGGCAGCGCGCGATCCGCCATGCAGAGGCGTGGTGCGCGGAACGCATGAACGGCGAGGACGGGCTCGGCGGCATCTTCCCGCCGATCGTGTACAGCTACCAGATGATGGACGTGCTCGGCTACCCGGACGATCATCCGCTGCGGCGCGATTGCGAGAACGCGCTGGAAAAGCTGCTGGTCACGCGGCCCGACGGCAGCGTGTATTGCCAGCCGTGCCTGTCGCCGGTGTGGGACACCGCATGGAGCACGATGGCGCTCGAGCAGGCGCGCGGCGTGGCGGCGCCGGAAGCCGGCGAGCCGGCCGGCGCACTGTGCGAACTCGACGCACGTATCGCGCGCGCGTACGACTGGCTGGCCGAGCGCCAGGTGAACGACTTGCGCGGCGACTGGATCGAGAACGCACCGGCCGATACCGAGCCGGGCGGATGGGCATTCCAGTACGCGAACCCGTACTACCCCGACATCGACGACAGCGCGCTCGTCACCGCGATGCTCGATCGCCGCGGCCGCACGCATCGCAATGCGGACGGCACGAACCCGTATGCGCCGCGCGTCGCGCGCGCGCTCGACTGGATGCGCAGGCTGCAGTCTCGCAACGGCGGCTTCGCGGCCTTCGACGCCGATTGCGACCGCATGTACCTGAACGCGATCCCGTTCGCCGATCACGGCGCGCTGCTCGATCCGCCGACCGAAGACGTGTCGGGCCGCGTGCTGCTGTGCTTCGGCGTGACGAAGCGCGCGGACGACCGCGCGTCGCTCGCGCGCTGCATCGACTACGTGAAGCGCACGCAGCAGCCCGACGGCAGCTGGTGGGGCCGCTGGGGCACGAACTACCTGTACGGCACGTGGAGCGTGCTGGCCGGCCTCGCGCTCGCCGGCGAGGACAAATCGCAGCCGTACATCGCCCGCGCGCTCGACTGGCTGCGCGCACGGCAGCATGCGGACGGCGGCTGGGGCGAGACGAACGACAGCTATATCGACCCGCAGCTTGCCGGCACCAATGCCGGCGAGAGCACGTCGAACTGCACCGCGTGGGCGCTGCTCGCGCAGATGGCGTTCGGCGATTGCGAATCCGACTCGGTGAAGCGCGGCATCGCGTATCTGCAGTCGGCGCAGCAGGACGACGGCTTCTGGTGGCACCGCTCGCACAATGCGCCGGGCTTTCCGCGCATCTTCTACCTGAAGTATCACGGCTATACCGCGTACTTCCCGCTGTGGGCGCTTGCGCGTTATCGGCGGCTTGCGGGCGCTGCGTCGTCGGCGAACTCGGCCGCGCGAAGTGCGGCAGCAGTGGAGGCCACCGACACGGCAGTCGCCTGAGCGACGACGCGCCGGGGCGCCGCAGCACACCCGGCGCGTCGCTATCGAATACCCCTTCGCCGTCGGCACACCGCGCTGCCGAATCGCGCCGTACGCTTCTCCCGCATCCTGACGATGCGCTGCGCAAACTCGCGTCAGACGAATCCCTCTTCAACCAGCGTGCAACCATTCGCCGTGATCTCGTGCCGCTGGCCCGAGCCGCCGACCACGCGGCTCCAGCTCTCGGACACGAGCATGTCCGCGCCGCCGTCCGTGCGCAGCGCATAGCCGAATCCGCCGTACATGCCCGGCACCGCGAACCACATGCGTTCGGCCTGCGCGTCGAGTTCGAGCAGCGGTTCGAGTTCTGGCAAGCGCAACGCATCGACGCGCAGGTGCGCGATGCGGCCGACGATCATGTCGTGGAAATGGCGCTGGATGTCGCGCAGCGTATCGTCGGGCACGAAGCGCCGCGGCTGCGGCGTCAGCATGTCGACGAGATGCCGATGCCCGCACGTCACGGCAATATCGACCGCACGCTTGCGTTGCGCATCGCGCAGCATCCGCCATGCACCGAGCCGCAGCAGTTCAACGACGACCTCCTGCGGCGCGCCGCCATACGCGGCCTGGTGCAGCGGCGCATAGAGCGACGTGCCGCCGAGCCGCGTTGCGTTGACGAGCGCGGGTGCTTTCGCAACGCAGTCGAGCATCGTCGCCCAGTCGCCGTTCCTCGCCGCGTCGGCCAACGCGTGCCGGCTCGCGACCTGCGCGTCGTCGAGCACGTCGGCGCCCGTGATTCCGTCCCATGCGATGCTCAATTGGCTCTCCTTGTGTATCGCGTTTGCGTGACCGTGTCGCCCGCACATCATAAGCGCTCGTCACGGCTGCGCGATCACGCATCGCGTCTCCGGGCCGACGACGCGTCGAGCGCATCATGATCCAGCAGCAGGTTCAGCAACTTGCGGCGCGATGCGATGCCGAGCTTCGCGAACGCGCACCGCGCGCAGGTATCGATCGACGACGGCCGAATGCCGCGCTCGTACG
Source organism: Burkholderia pyrrocinia (assembly GCF_018417535.1). Taxonomy (NCBI): domain Bacteria; kingdom Pseudomonadati; phylum Pseudomonadota; class Betaproteobacteria; order Burkholderiales; family Burkholderiaceae; genus Burkholderia; species Burkholderia pyrrocinia. The sequence continues at coordinate 884,906 of NZ_CP070979.1, forward strand.
AGATCGCGCGACTCGAGAACCGGCTCCGGCAACAACCGAAATCCGGCAACTGACGGGGCCGGCACATCGATCTGCGAAGATGTCGGATGCAGGACCGTTTGTCGCCATGGAATCGCACGGGCGCGCCGCCGGCGCGCCCCACTCCACCCAACTCGACGAAGCAGGAAAATCATGATCGACGTTTCATCCATTACCGACGCGCTCGCCCCGAGCGGCGAACCGACGCAGTACCGCGTGTCGCCCGAGAAACTGATTTCGGGCGATCCGCTGCAAACGCTCACGCCCGGCTTCGCGAGCCCGTGCGGCCGCTTCTCGACCGGCATCTGGGAAAGCACGCCCGGTTGCTGGCACGTCGCCTACACCGAAGCGGAATACTGCGAGATCCTGGAAGGCACGTCCGTGATCACCGACCTGGACGGAAACAGGAAGACCCTTCGTGCCGGCCATCGTTTCGTGATTCCGCCGGGCTTTCGCGGCACGTGGGAAGTCGTCGAACGCACGCGGAAGATCTTCGTCGCGTACGACGAGCAACCGCCCGAGTAAGCGGCGGCGCGTCATCCGCCGGTAGAAGCGTTACCGTCCGCCGTCGAGCGACGAGAGAATCCGGTATGCGGTCTTCACGCGGTCCTCGATCGGGAAGCTGCGGTTCGCGAGCATCACGATCGCGATCCGCTTCGCGGGAACGAACGCGACATACGTGCTGAAGCCGTTGGTCGAGCCCGTCTTGTTGATCCACGTGTCCGGATTCGGCGCGAGCGGCGGCTCGATCGCGCTGGCCGGCGTCGCATTGAACAGCATCTTCGGCGCATTGCCTTCGAGCAGCGTCGGCAGTGCGACCGGATACGGATACTGCTCCCAGATCAGGTCCTGCGTCAGCGGCCCCGCGCGGAAATAGCCGGTGTGCGTACGCTCGATCGCGCGCTGCAGCCTCGGCGCCGTTTCGACCAGACCCATGTTCGCCTGCACGAAGCGCAGCAGGTCGGCCGCCGTGGTCCGGACGCCGTACGCCGGCTGCCACAGCATGCCGCCCGTCATCCGGATCGGCTTGCCGTCCTGCGTATAGCCCTGCGCATAGTCGGCCGTGCGCGCATCGGGCACGTTGATATAGGTATGCGTCATCCCGAGCGCGGGAAAGAGCCGCTGCTCCATCAGCACCGAGAAATCGCGGTTCATCGCCTTCGCGGTGAGCCACCCGAGCATCCCGATCGCGACGTTCGAATACGTGCGGCGCGTGCCCGGCGCATACGCCGGCTGCCATGCGTCGAGATAGCGGATCAGGCCGGCGTCGTCGCGGATGCTGTCCGGCACCTGCAGCGGCATGCCGCCAGGCGTGTGCGTGCCGAGCTCGAGCAGCGTCACGCCGCCGAACGGCTTGCCCTGCACCGCGGGCAGGTACTTGGCCGCAGGGTCCGCCAGCGACAGCTCGCCGCCCTCCTGCGCGTCGGACGCGAGCGTCGCGGTCAGCGTCTTGCTGACGGAGCCGATTTCGAACAGCGTATCGCCGGTGACGGGCTTGCCGGATTGCGTCGACATCACGCCGTAGTCGAACACGTAGGGCTTGCCGTCGGCGACGATGCCGATCGCCATGCCGGGAATGGCGTACTGCTTCATCAGCGGCGCGACGTGGCGGGTCACGGTGTCGTGGATGCCGTCCTGCGTGACGGCGGCTGCGCGGCCGGCCGCGGCGGTGGCGCACGCGGCGACGAACAGGGTCGCGGCGAAGCGTGTCGCGTTGAATCGCATGGTTGCGGTTCCTTTGATATCGGATGGTTGCGTGGACAACAGATCCTGCCGCGCCGCGCGAAGATCGTGGCGGCCGGCCTGTCGAAGCAGGACTATCCACTACCGGCCGGCCGCCAACAATCGACGATATGTTGCGCGAGCCGAAAGAAAAACTTATGAGATCCGCGAAGCGCCGGAGTGCAACGCTGCAATTCCGAGTCGCTCACCGATTTTCCGGAAAAACCTGTCGGTTTTAACAGCATCCAATCCGGCAGCCGGATGGCGTTGCATTGAAATTCGATGAAAAAGAGATAAGTCCTGTCAGATTGGCGAGCGCCGGCTCACCGGGCGATTGATTCGCCCGCACAGATCGCAGTAGACTCGCGGAAGCAAAAAATAAAAGTCCTGAGAGAAATCATGAATCGCCATTCCTCGATCGCCCGCTCCCGCGTCATTGGCCGCCGCATGGTCGCGTGAGTTTCACGCGCCGACCGACCTGCATCGGGCACCCGCGACACCGCCGCGTATCGCTCGCGCGCAAGTTCGCCCGCATGCCCTCCAGCCCGCAAGCCAAAAACTTCCAGGGTCCCGCCCGCGGACGCCCTGCCTGACCGGAGAGTGACCCCGTGACCGAAACCGTGGCCGCGTCCGACTATCGGCCGCGCGATGTCGTCAATGCGCCCGACATCAAGGCGGCCATCGCGCGCCGCAGCGCCGAGCGCGGCGACCCGGCCGACATCCTCGCGTGGCTCGGCAACCATTTCTTCCGCTGGGTCGTCGGCGCGTTCGAGCAGGCGCAGCCGCTCGATTCGCTCGCCGATTACCGCGCGCTCGCCGGCGCCGACCGGCCGGCGCCCGACTGGCTCGTGCGCCGGTTCCGTGCGCAACCGGCATCCGGCGGCGCCATCGGCGCGGCGGCCGAACCGGCGCCGCAACCCGCGGCCGAGCCGCAGCCGCTCTACTTCATCGATCCGGAGCACATGCTGCTGATCGACCGCGAGCGCGTGCTGGTCGAATTCCTGCGCTCGCGCGCCGGCACGCGGCTCGCGCAGAAGCTGCAGCGCATCACGTGCGCGATGGCGCTCGACATGTGGGAACGCGAGCACCAGCGGATGCAGGCGCGCCGCGACAAGGGCTGGGTGCCGAGCAGCGGCCTCGCGCTGCGCGAGGTGCTGCGCACGCCGAACGGGATCGTCTTCGAATTCGCCGGCGATCATGCGGCGCTGCGCGAGGAACTGGCCTACGAGTCGTACTACATGCAGCACTGTCTCGGCCAGTTCGCGGATCGCCGCCGGCTGCGCGGCGGATACGGCGAGCAGTACGCACAAGCCGCGCAGGACGGCCGGCTTCGCCTGTTCACGCTGCGCGGCGCGGGCAACCACCCGCACGTGACGATCAGCCTGTCGGCGACCGGCGACGGCCTGCGCATCGACCAGATCAAGGGCAAGCAGAACCGTCATCCGGTGCGCCGCTACGCGGACGACGTGCGCCAGTTCCTGCGTACGCTCGCGCCGCGCGGCGAGCGTCATCCCGATTGCGAAGGCATGGGCCTCGTGTTCGAGCCGGAGACGCCGGGCGCGGCCGTCGGCGAATGGACCTTCGTTACCGACGTACGCTCGCCCGACCATCTGCTCAGCGTGATGAGCGAGAACTTCCACCTGATCGAGCATTTCGCGCAGCCGCCGGCCGTGCTGCAATGGCTGCTGCTGCGCAACGCGCCCTACGCGCTCGGCCAGCTCCGGCAGATCGATCCGGCCGTCGCGGCGGCCGCGCGCCACGCGTTGCCGGCCGATGCGCTGCCGGCCGCGCACGAACCGGACGCGCCGCCGGCAACCGCCGCCTTCGCGATCGAAGGCATTCCGATCGATCCCGCGCTGTGCGCAGCATTCGCGCTGCCCGCGACGGCAGGCGGGAGCCCGTCATGCTGAAACTGCTGATCGGCGCGGCCGTGCTGTGGCTCGTGTGGTACGTGTGGCGCTCGTTGCGGATTGCCGCGCGGATGGTGCGCGAAGTGGACGCCGACCAGGCCGCCGGTGCCACCGGTGCCGCCGGCACGGTGCCGGTCCGGCAGACCACCGCGGTCTCGCTCGCACGCACGCTCGCCGACCAGGCGCCGCCGAATCGCCGCCGCTGGGCGCTCGCGCTCGCCGACATCCTGCTGATCCGCAACGGGCTGCGCTGCGATTGCGACGACCTCGTGTACACGCTGCCCGACACGCAGCGCGAACAGCTCGCCCGCCAGTTGCGGCGCGAGCTCGACCTGCCGGCCGACCTGCCGGAATGGCAGATCGTGCAGCGCGTGCCGCCGATCCTCGCCGGCTGGATACGTGGCGTGGGCCGCTCGCACGAAGGCTTCTACGAACAGCTTGCAGCCGTTGGGCGCGTACGCGACGCGCTGGCGTTCGATTGCGCGCGCACCGCGTTTCTCGTGCGCTGCATCGCACTGCTCGGCTGGGCGTCCGAACAGCAGGCGTGGGTCGTGCTGCTGCTCAATGCGCAGCGCGCGCAGGACAGCTTCGATAGCTGGGAAGACTTCGGGCTCGCGTACGCGCGTGCGCGCCAGCACTGGTTGCGCGGCAGCGGCCAGGACGGCCCCGCATCGTCGCGCGCCACGCAGGAAGTGCGCGAGCACCTGCGCAACCCGTCCGGAAACTGGCTTTCGCTGCCGTGGAAGCGCTATCGCATCTTCGATCCCCAACCCGTTTCGTCATGACCGCCGACACCGACATGTCCTCCGCTCCCGCCGACCTGATTCCGCCCGCGAAGTCCCGATGGTTCATCTGCGACGTCGACGCGCTGTTGCGCGCGGGCGATTTTGCCGCGCTCGACACGCAACTCGACGCCGCGCTCGCCGCCAGCTTCACCGACCGCACGGCCGAAGCGCTGTACGTCGACGCGCTGCCGGCCGACGTGCAGCCGTGCATCGAAGCCGGCGCCGAAGGCCTCGCGCGCCTGCGCGCGTGGCAGGCCGCGAACCCGCACTCCGCGCATGCATGGCTGTGCGAAGCGCACTACTGGCACCACTGGGCGTACGAGTATCGCGGCTCCGGCTGGGCCGAGACGGTGACCGAATCCGGCTGGATCTGCGCGCATGCGTGCGCAACGATGACGATCGTCGCCGCGCTGCGCGCACTGGTGCTCGCACCGACAATGTGGAGCGCGCCGAAGGTGATCTTCACGAGCGTGTCGTCGTTCGACGAACCCGAGTGGCTCACGCAGCTCGTGCGACAGCGCCGCTGGCCCGTGACCGAGCTGCACCTGAACGTCGGCGCCCACGACGAGGCCACGCGCGCCGAACTGCAGGGCATGCTAGCAAGGTCGGGGCTGAAGCCCGAGGTACCCGTCGCCTGCCCGGCTGAATTTCCGGAAGCGCTGCCCGGCCCCGTCCAGGGCAAGAAGCTGCGCAAGGGCAAGTGGTACTGGATGGAAGCGACGCTGCACATCCACCCGCACGCGTTCTTCTCGATGCGCACGTTCATCTGGTACATGCAGCCGCGCTGGGGCGGCTCGCACGACCACGTCCGCGCGTTCGTCGATTCCGACGCGTGCGCGCACCTCGACGCAGTCGAGAAGGACCGGCTGCGCCACGAGATCTGGCGCGACGACTATATCGGCGATACGCTCGATTCGGATGACGACGACGACGATGCGCGCCGCGCGATGGCCGCGACGCTCGCGCGGGCGAAGGCCGCGCTGCATCCGTATCACCGCTGGGAAACGCTGCACTGGCTCGCGCACAGTCATTTCATGCGCAGCGAATACGAGCAGGCTTACGCGCGCCTGCAGGAAGCCGAGTGCGATCAGCCGATCAACGACAACCACGCGATGGCGATGGGCGTGCGGCTGGCGCTCGACCTCGATCCGCAGGGCACCTGGCTGACCGGTGCGATCGAACGCGCATCGAATGCGCGCGCGTGTACGTCGGCGATGATCCTGCGCGGCTACGCCCATCGCACCGGCACGTTCGGCTTCGCGCAGGACGACGCACGCGGTGACGCGTGGCTCGAAGCCGCGCGCGTGAACGAGCCGGGCTCGCTCGCATGGAACCAGCTCGCATCCGCGATGCGCAACGAAGGCCGTCGGCCCGCCGACGCCGTTGCCCTGTGCGAGCTCGGCTACGAAGCGGGCGGCGATTCGTGCGCCTACCTGCTCGGCTGCTTCTACGAAGACGGCATGCACGTGACGCAGGATCTGTACCGCGCCGCCCACTATTTCCGCGAGTCGGTCGACGACGGCGGCAACATGGCCGCCTACAAGCTCGGGTTTGCGTACTATCACATCGCGGGCGCCAGCAAGGACGAAGCCGAACGCACGCGCATGCAGGTCGAGGCCGTCGAGGCCGCGCGCATGGCGCACGAGATGGGGCATACCGAGGGGCTCGAGACCATGCTGATGTTCATCGCCGACGTCGACGATCTCCCGTCGCGCCATCGTTACGTCGACGAACTGCGCCGCCATGCGGAAGGCGGCCATCCGGCGGCGATGGCCGCGCTGTCGTCGATCCTGGCCGACAGCCGCGACAAGTCGCTCTACAACTATCGCGAAAGCGTGCGCTGGATCATGGGCGCGCAGGCGATCGCGCCGGACGACGAATACGTGCGCAACATCACGCGCCTGCGCCACGAGGACGGCATGCTCGGCAAGCTGCTGTACAAGCTGCACCGCAAGCAGATCAAGGCGCACGAGATTCCCGGCAGCGACAACGCGATGGTCTGAGCGCGGGCGACCAACGCGCGCGCTCGCCGACGGGCCGTGCGAGCGGTCATCCCGGCAGCCGGTCGAGAAAGGCCAGCATCGCCGCGTTGAACCGCGCGGGCCGCTGCAGCGGCGCGAAATGGCTCACGCCGGGCAGGATCGTCAGCGTCGCGCCCGGAATCGTGCGCGCCAGATATGCCGCATGCTCGGGCCGGATGAATTCGTCGTGCTCGCCCTGCACGATCGTCACCGGCACGGCGATCGCCGCGAGCTCCTGTGCGCTGTAATCCGGTTGCGTCCGCATCATTTCGCTGACGGCCGCGACGAATGCGTCGAACTGGTCCGGCGTCGCGGACAGTTGTGCGTAGTCCTTCCGGTGCCGCGCGAAGCAGCGCTCGATCAGCGGGCTCGGCACCATCTCCTTCGTGCCGCCCGGGTCCATGTTGCACGCGAAGAAGAACACGCCGGCCACGCGCTCCGGTGCGCGGGCCGCCAGCACGAGCGCGATGCACGCGCCGTCGCTCCAGCCGACGAAGCGCGCGCGGTCGACGTGCAGCGCGTCCAGGACCGCGAGCACGTCCGACGCCATGCGTTCGTAGGAATAGGGTTGGTCGTCGCGCGTGCTGCGGCCGTGGCCGCGGCTGTCGACCAGGATCGCGCGGTAACCGGCCGCGAGCAGCGCCGGCACCTGGTTGCCCCAGTTGCCGCCGTGGCCGAGGCCGCCGTGCAGCAGCACGACCGGCGGGCCGTGGCCGAACGACGCGTGCCAGATGCGCGCGCCGTCGTGTTCCAGCCATCCTTCGGCATCGGCCGCCGGCAGCGGCGTGCCGCCGTGCGCGTCGAAGCGGACGAGTTCGTCGTCGTCGAGTTCCGCATTCATCGTTCTGCCGTCCTTTCGAGGGAGACAAGCCTGCGATTGTAATGCGCGCGGCCGACGCGGCCGTGACGGCCGTGCGCGGCCGGAAACCGTCAGGCCTGCGTCGACACCAGCCCGCCCGCCGACGAGCCGCCCGCCTTCTCGATCGCCGCCGCGAGCTGCGAGATCGCCGTCGCCAGTGCCCCCGAAATCGCGCCGGCTTCCGCACTCAGCGACTGCTGTTCGATCGCCGCGGCCGGGTCGTCCTTCGCACGCTGCGCGGCGCTCGCCATCTGCCGCTCGAGCGTTGCGAGCTGCTTCTGCAGCCGCTCGATCAGCGCCTTCAGTTGACCGACCGCCGGGCTCTCCGACGATGCGCCCGATGCGCCGAGCGTTTCGCCGGTGCCGCCGGTCGCACTTTTCGTGCCGCTGGTGCTCGTCGTGCCCGAGCTGTCCGTCGAGCCGTCGGCGGGCGAGGTCGCGGCCGTCGCGGCCATCGTGGCCGATGCGGCGCCCGGCGTGTTCGCGGTGACGCCGCCGTCCGCCAGCGGGGATCGCGCGGTCGTAGAGAAATCGATCTGCATCGTGTCGGTCCGTATGTCAGTAAGCGAAGAATCGTGACGGGGAGGCGGAATATGCCTTCCAATTCGTTTACGGCATTCGTCACACGAAACTTGAGTATCGGGGTCGGACAGATTCTCCGCTGGATCGCAGCATTCAAGTAGCGAAAGGGCCAGATTTGCGCCACAGGGACGCTGGTAAAATTGCTGGTTCGCCGGCCGGATTCGCGCGTCGACAGCCTGCGGGCACGATCGCGCAAAGCCGCCGGTTTCGACACCCGCCCTTCCGGGCGCGGCACGTGACGCGCGCCGGGCCGCAGTCGCGGCTTCGCGGGTCGCCCTCTCCGTCGGCCTTCGTGCAGCGCCCGCCAGGTCGAGCGGCGAACGCCGTGCGGCGCGCTTAAATCATTACACATTCGAGGAACACACGATGGCCCGCATCGGCGCCTTCTGCATCACGACGTGGCTTGCCGCCGCGATTCTCTACTTCGGCCAGCACTCCGTTGCGATGATTGCGCTCAGCGGTGTCGTCGTATTCGGCGGGTTCGATCTGCTGCGTCAGTAACGCGCATCGCGACGACGGCGCACACGGCCGCGACAATCGCGACGGACAACGCGGCTGTCACCAACCGACACGCACGCGCCTCGCTGGCGAATGGGGGAACCGAACTTGATTCAAAGCCTGAACGACCATCCGACGGCCCTCGCCTGCAAAGTGTGTGCGGCCCGGGCGCGTATCTGCGGCCTCGTCGATTTTTCGCGCTGCGGCGCCGACTTCATCGCCGGCAAGACAAGCAGTGTCCCGAATTTTCAGTTTGTTTAACCAAACAAATCGGAGTTAAGTGGCTTCGGGTACAAATTGCCGCTATTTGTTGCGTTGCAGCGCCGCAGGAGAGGGATGCGCATCGGCAGGTGCCCGGCCAATCCGGGCGCCACATGAACTCACGGAGGTGAACGGACAGGCGCCCCGCGCGTCAGCGCGGCAACGTCCTCAATGAAGACGGCCCGCCCGTCAGCGCAATACGCTTGCCCGTATCGCTCAGCTTGCCGCCTTCCACCGCATAAAGCGCAAGCTGCCGTTCGACGTTGAACTGCACGATCACGTGCCGGCTGTCGGCGGTAAACACGATGCCCTGCGCGGCTTCGCCGCCGGGCAACTCGCTGGTCTTCACGGCCTGCCCGTCGCGGATCTCGAACAGCAGCACCTTGCCGAGCTTGTGGCGGCCCGGATTGTCGGGCGTCAGGTTCGAGCCGTCCATCGACTGCACGGCGATCCACTTCCCGTTCGGCGAAATCGCGACGCCTTCCGGCAGCGACGGCACCGTCAGGTACTGGACCGTGCGGAACGGCACGCGCGACACGTCGATCAGCGCGACCGAATCGGCGTCGCCCGCGAGCGTTCCCGTATAGCCCGGCAGCCCCGCGAGCCCGACGTTGCTGACGACAGCCCAGCGATTGTCGCTCGACACGTCGATCGTGTAAGGCGCGACGCCCGTGCTCAGGCGCGTGCCGCTGTCGGTCACCTTGCCGTCGTCGACGTTCAGCACCGCGACGCCCTGCTCGTCGCGCAGCGACACGAGCGCATGCTTGCCGTCGTGCGTGAAGCTGATCCCGGCCAGCCGCTTCTTGCCGATCTTCAGGTTGCCGTCGAGCGTCACCTGCGTGCCGTCGATGCGCAGGATCGATACGCTGCCGTCGACGTTCGCGACGAGCGCGAGCCGGCCCGAGCGGTCGATCGCGATCCCCTGCGGATGCGTGCCGAGTTCGATGCGCGTGATCGCGGGCGGTGCGGCGCCGAGATTCACGACTTGCAGGAACGTGTCGTACACGAGCTGCTTCGCAGCCGTGTCGTAACGCGTCGGCGCGCCGACGAGCGCGAGCTTCGCGTCGGGCGTGATCGCGACGGCCTGCGGCGGCCCCTGGATGCCGTTCTCGACGTCGACCTGCAGCGCGACTTTCGGCGGGAACACGCTGGCGTCGAGCAGCGTCAGCGTGTCGGCAGGCGGTGAGGGCAGGTAGGTGTCGCGGCCCTCGACGCGCTGGTATTTGCCGTCGTTGCCGGACACGATCCAGTCGGCGGCGTGCACGGCGACGGCCGTCGTGGCGAGGGTCAGCGCGGCGAGCAGGCGCGCGCTGCGCAGGCGGAAAGGATTCGAATGCATGGCGGTCGGTTCTCCGGATCGGTGCGGACGCAATGGATTGCACGACCCTGCTGCTCGACGGGTCGATGCCATCGCATGATGCCCGAAAGCGCGCAAATCCGGCGTCTCGCGCCCCGCTCCATCAGGCCGCCGGTGACGCGCCCTGCTCCCACCGATCGATGTCGTCGAGCGGATACACGGGCCGCGCGAGCCGCTCGTAGCGAAACAGCCCGTAGTCCGAGCCCGTCACGCCGCGGCTGTCGCATTCGACCAGCGCGGCCGCAATCGGCACGAACACCGGCCGGCAATACATTCGCGATTTCAGCAGCAGGAAGCGCGCGCGGCGCGGATCGACGCCGACGCTCTCGAACACGCCGAGATCCCACGGCTCCTGCGTGCACTCGGTAACAACGAGCGTGGCCGCGCCGATGTCGAGCACGGCGGTGCGGCCCATGTAAGCGCGCTGGCCCGTGTACGTCGGCCCGGTGATCACGTATTCGCCGTCGGTGAGCGCGCGCACGACACCCGTCGCGCGGAACGGCTCGCGCCGCACGCCGCCGTGCGACGGCAGCCGGTTGCCGACCGGCACCGTGACGGTTGCGCCGACGCCTGCATCGATCAACACCGCGACGGCCTCCGGATCGCACAACGGCCCGCTGACGATCCCGTCGAGCCCGTGCGCGAGCGCGGCCTCGAGCAGGTCCATCGTGTCGCACGGGCCGCCCGACATGCAGTTGTCGCCGTGATCGAGCATCAGTACCGGGCGGTCCGCGTCGCGCGCGAGTGCCGCGGCCTGCGCGACCGAATCCGCGAGCGGCGGGCTGCGGTACACGAACGCGTCGCGCGCATCCCAGATCTGCCGCGCGATGCGCTCGGCCACCGCATCGGCCGCGGCGCGATCGCCGTCGGCGACCACGACGACGCTGATGCATGGCGCGGGAATATCCGCGAGCGAAAAGCCGGGCAACACCGAAACCGCGAGCATCCCGTCGGCCTCGGCCGCGCGTGCGGCGTCCACCGCACGCCGCATCGCGCCTTCGGCGCTCGCGCTGAGCAGCGTCGACGTCATCAGCGGCGGCTGCCGCCATGCGAGCACGGGCCGTGCACGACCATGAAGCCGGTCGAGCAGCACGCGCGCCGCGTGCTCGCCCGTCTCGACCATGTCGACGTGCGGATAGGTCTTGAAGCTGACGATCACATCCGCGTGGTCGATCATCTTCTGCGTGACATTTGCATGCAGGTCGAGCGCGACCGCGATCGGCGCATCGGGCAGCGCCGCGCGCACGCGCGCGAGCAGATCGCCCTCGCCGTCCGCGCTCTGCTCGGCGACCATCGCGCCGTGCAGGTCGAGCATCACCGCGTCGCAGCCGGGCGCGGCCGCGACGATCGCGTCGCAGATCGCCGCATACGCGTCGGCCGCGACGGGCCCGCTCGGGTTCGCGGCCGCCGACACCGGCGTCACGATCTCGGCGCCCTCGCGCGCGGCCGCATCGATGAACGCGGCCATCGCGGTGCGCATCCCGCGGTTCGCGCGATACGCGTCGTCGCCCCAGTCGGGACCGTGGCGGCCGAACGCGGCGAGCGGCGTCGGCACCGGCGAGAACGTGTTGGTCTCATGGTTCATCCGGGCGATCAGGATCTTCATCGCGCGTCACCTTCCGCGATCCCGGCAGCACCCAGCATCGCCTGCAGCAGCACGTTGCAGCCGGCTTCCAGATGCGCCGGATCGGCGTCCTCGATCTCGTTGTGGCTGATCCCGTCCTTGCACGGCACGAAGATCATCGCGGTCGGCGCAACACGCGCGAGATACACGGCGTCGTGGCCCGCGCCGCTGATCACGTTCATCGACGACAGCCCGAGCGCGCTCGCGCCGGCGCGAACCCGCTCGACCAGCGTCGTGTCGAACGGCTGCGGCGGAAAGTACACGACCTGCTCGACGTCGATGCGCATGCCGGCCGATGCGCCCAGCTCGGCGCACGTCGCGCGCAGTTCCGCATCCATCGCCGCGAGCGTCGCATCGTCGGCCGCGCGCAGGTCGACGGTCAGCGTCACGCGGCCAGGAATCACGTTGCGCGAATTCGGGTACACGTCGACCCAGCCGACCGTGCCGCGTCCGTGCGGCGGATGCGCGCGCGCGATGCCGTTCACCGCGCGCACGAGATCGGCCGCGACCAGCAGCGCGTCGCGCCGCAGCGCCATCGGCGTCGGGCCGGCGTGCGCCTCCATCCCGTGTACGGTCACGTCATACCAGCGCTGCCCGAGCGCGCCCTCGACCACGCCGATCGTCGTGTCGTGCGCCTCCAGCACCGGCCCCTGCTCGATATGCGCTTCGAAATACGCGCCGACCGGATGCGCGTCGCGCCCATCGTCCGCATCGCCCGCATAACCGATCGCGACCAGCGCGTCGCGTACCGACACGCCGTCGCGATCGCATTGCATGAGCGCATGATCGAGCGTGAACGCGCCCGCGAACACGCCGGAGCCCATCATCACGGGCACGAAACGCGAGCCTTCCTCGTTGGTCCAGACGGCAACCTCGAGCGGCGCACGCGTGCGCACGCCCGCATCGTCGAGTGTGCGCAGCACTTCGAGGCCCGCGAGCACGCCGTAGTTGCCGTCGAACTTGCCGCCGGTGGGCTGCGTGTCGATATGGCTGCCCGTCGTCACCGGCGGCAGGTCGTCGCGTTCGCCCGCACGCCGCGCGAAGATGTTGCCGATCGCATCGACCCGCACCGTGCAGCCGGTTTTCTTCGCCCATGCGACGAACAGGTCGCGCGCCTCGCGATCGAGTTCGGTGAGCGCGAGGCGGCACACGCCCCCCTTGTCGGTCGCGCCGATCCGCGCGAGGCGCATCAGGCTGTCCCACAGCCGCGCGCCGTCGACGCGCAAGCCGGACGCCGCGACGCCCGGTGTCGAATCCTGAACTTGCATCGATGGAATTCCTCGCAATGAAAGGGCACGGCGCTTACGCGACGCCGACGCCCAGGTAACGGTCCTTCACCTCGTGATCGGCGGCGAACGCCGCGTTGCTGCCTTCGTAGACGATCACGCCCTGTTCGATCACGAAGTGGCGGTCCGCGAGCTGCGTGCACACTTCGAGGTTCTGTTCGACGAGCAGGATCGCGACGCCGGCCGCCTTGATCCGCTTCAACTGCTCGACGATCTCCTCGACGATCACCGGCGCGAGCCCCTCGACCGGCTCGTCGAGCATCAGCAGCCGCGGGTGGTTCATCAGCGCACGGCCGATCGCGAGCATCTGCTGCTCGCCGCCCGACAGCTGCGCGCCGCCGTTGCGGCGGCGCTCCTTCAGGCGCGGAAAGATCCGGTAGATGTCGTCGAGCTGCCACGGCGAATCGCGGCGCGCGCCGAGCCGCAGGTTTTCCTCGACCGACAGCAGCCGGAAAATCCCGCGATGCTCGGGCACGAAGCACAGGCCGCGCGCGGCGATCCGGTGCGCGGGCTGCCCGGACACCAGCCGGCCCGCGAACGTCACCGCGCCGCCGGTCGGTGCGACGACCCCCGCGATCGTCTTGAGCGTCGTCGACTTGCCCGCGCCGTTGCGGCCGAGCAGCGTCACCGTCTCGCCTTCGTTCACGTTCAGCGAAATACCCTGCAGGACGTGGCTCTTGCCGTAGCAGGCATGGACCTCCTTCACGTCGAGCATCATGCGCGGCCTCCCGTGATCATGTTGCCGAGATACGCACTGCGCACGCGCTCGTCGCCGCGAATCGCGTCAGGTTTGCCTTCGACCAGCACGCGGCCCTGCTGCATCACCGTGATCGTGTCCGAGATGTCCATCACGATTCCCATGTTGTGTTCGATCAGCACGACCGTGTAGTCGTCGCGCAGGCCGCGGATCAGCGCCTTCATGTCGTCGAGATCGTCGATCCCCATGCCCGACGTCGGCTCGTCGAGAAAAATCGCGCGCGGCCGCGCCGCCAGCGCCATCCCGACCTCGAGCCGGCGCTGCTGGCCGTGCGACAGCACGCCGGCCGCCGTGTCGGCGAAGCGCTGCAGGCCGAGCCGCTCGAGCACATCGTCGACGATGCCGTCGTGCGCGAGCGCGCCGCGCGGCGGCGTCCACGGATTCAGCGCGCGCCGCGATTCGACGCCCTGTGCGGCAACCCGCAGGTTCTCGCGCACGCTCAGGTTCGGAAACAGGCTCGTCACCTGGAACGAGCGTGCGATGCCGCGCCGCACGCGCTTGTGATCGGGTTCGCGCGACACGTCGTGACCGTCGAACAGGATCGAGCCCGACGTGATCGGCAACGTGCCCGTCAGCGTATGGAACAGCGTCGTCTTGCCCGCACCGTTCGGGCCGATCACCGAATGCACGGTGCGCGGCATGATCCGCAGATCGACGCCGCCCAACGCCGTGAACTTGCCGTAGCGCTTGACGACGCCGCGCGCCTCGAGAATCGCTTCGCTCATTGCTGCTCCCTGGCATCGGTCGCCGTGCCTTCGATGCGTCGCAGCTTCGCCGCGACGCGTTCGCCCAGCCCCCACAACCCGCGCTGCATGAACAGGCTGACCGTGATCAGCACGAGGCCGAGCAGCAGCAGCCAGCGCGGCCACAGCGTCGACAGCCAGTCCGCGAACAGCACGTAGAACGCCGCGCCGAGCACCGACGCGAACAGGTTGCCCGTGCCGCCGATCACCGTCATCACCAGGATCATCTCGCTCGTGTGATAGTCGATGTTCGACAGCGGCGCGATGCCCGTCATCAACGCATGCAGCGCACCCGCGAGGCCCGTGACCGCGCCCGAGATCACGAACGCCGCGAGCTTGAAGCGCTTCACGTCGTAGCCGGCCGCCGCCGCGCGCGCCTCGTTGTCGCGGATCGCGAGCAGCGTACGGCCGAACACCGAGCGCGACACGCGCAACAGCAGCCAGAACACCGCGACGAACAGCACCGCGACGAAGCCGTAGTAGCGCCACGGCGAGTCGAGCGAGACGAGCGGATGCCCGAACGCGGCGAGCGCGGGGCGCGGGATGTCGAGCAGCCCGTTGTCGCCGCCCGTGACGTCCGGCGTCGTATAGGCGAGAAAGTAGAACAGCTGCCCGAACGCGAGCGTCAGCATCACGAAATAGGTGCCGCGCTGCCGGATCGAGAACCAGCCGACGAGCGCGGCCGCGACGGCACCGAGCACGGCGGCCGAGAGCAGCGCGACGCTCACCGACGCGACGCCGTGCGTCAGCACCAGCCCCGCCGCGTAACTGCCGAGCCCGAAGAAGATGCCCTGCCCGAATGACAACAGCCCCGTCAACCCAAGCAGCAGGTTGCAGCCGAGCGCAGCGAGCGCGAACACCAGCACTTCGGTCGCGAGCGAGCCCGAACTCAGCGCAACCGGCAGCACGCACACGACGGCCACCGCGAGCCAGCCCTCCGGCCGCTGCAGCGCGCCGCGCCACGGCCGCGGGCGCTGCGAAGCTGCCGCCCCCGGCGGCAGCGGTTTCGACGATTCGATCATGCAGCCCTCCCCAGCAACCCGTTCGGACGCAGCAGCAACACGGCCGCCATTGCGACGTAGATCATCAATCGCGCGCCTTCCGGCCACAGCGTGCTCATCAGGCTCTGCACGATGCCCACCAGCAGCCCGCCGACGAGCGCCCCGAGAAAATTCCCCATCCCGCCGACGACGACCACGACGAACGCGACGCCGAGCGCCTCGATGCCCATGAACGGATCGACGCCGCGGATCGGCGCGGCGAGCACGCCCGCGAGCGCCGCCGTCGCCGCGCCGAGCGCGAACACGAGGCTGAACACGCGCGTCACGTTGATGCCGAGCAGCGATACCATCTCAGTCGATTCGCTGCCCGCACGCACCGTACTGCCGAGCCGCGTGCCTTCGAGCACCCACCACAGCAATGCGGCAAGCACGGCCGTGAACGCGATCACGAACAGCCGGTATTTCGGGTAGACGAAGCCGCCCCAGATCACGACGCCGTTCAGCGCGTCGGGCGGCGGCACGTTGTCGCCGAGCGGGCCCCATGCGAGGATCGCGCACTCCTGCAGCACGAGCGCGAGCCCGACTGTCGCCAGGATGTGGAATTCATGCTGCTGCGCGTACACATGACGCAGCACGAGTTTTTCGACGCCCCACGCGAACGCGCCGACGACGAGCGGCACGACCGCGAGCGCGACCCAGAAATTCGCCGACCATTGCAGCGCCTGGTAGCAGAGATACGCGCCGAGCAGGTAGAACGCGCCGTGAGCGAAATTCACGAAGCGCAGCAGGCCGAACACGATCGACAGGCCGACGGCGAGCAGGAAATACAGCATGCCCACGCCGATGCCGTTGACGATCTGCAGCAGATAGACGTTCATGGCTTCCGTGTCGGAAAGGAAGGTAACGGACGTCCGCGGCGCACGACGGCCGCGGACGCATGCACCGCGTCACGCGAGCTTGCAGCTCGTCTTTTCGATCGGCAGGAACGACTGGCCCGAGCTGACGATGTCGGCGTAATCGTCCGCGTTCTTCATCCGGCCCTTCGGCTTGCCCTTCAGCAGGTAGTAGTTCTTCAGCACCTGGTGGTCGCCCTTGCGGATTTCCTCCGGGCCCGTGAGGCCGTCGTACTTCATGCCCTCCATCGCCGCGACGACCTTCTTCGGATCGGCGCTGCCGGCCTTCACCATCGCGTCGATCATGATCTTCGAGCAGATGTACGAACCGGCGAGGCTGTAGTTCGGGTTCGCGTTGAACGCGGTGTTCGCGCGCTTCACCAGGTCGCGGTTCAGCGGCGAATCGATGCCGTGCCAGTACTGCGCGCCGAAATACACGCCGTCGCAGATGTCGGGCCCGAGCGCCTCGAACTGCTCGAGGCCCGATGCCCACGCGAGCAGGATCGTGCAGTTGCGCTTCATCCCGAAGCTGACGGCCTGGCGCAGCGTGTCCGACGATTGCGAGCCGAAGTTCAGGATCAGCAGCACGTCCGGCTGCGCGGCCGCCGCGTTCGTCAGGTAGCCGCTGAACTCCTTCTCGGCGAGCGAGTGGTAGCTGTTGCCGACATGCTCGATGCCCTTCTCCTTGAAGATCGCTTTCGCGGCCGACAGCAGGCCGTCGCCGAACACGTATTGCGGCGTGATCGTGTACCAGCGCTTCGCCTTCGGCAGCATCTGGACCAGCGGGCGCACCGTCTGCTCGATCGCGCCGAAGGTCGGCACCGACCAGCGGAACGTCGCGGCATTGCAATCCTTGCCGGTGATCTCGTCCGCGCCGGCCGTCGTGATGAACACGCCGCCCGCCTTCTGGACTTCCTTGCCCATCGCAAGCGATTCGGACGACAGGATGCCGCCCGCGAAGAAGCGCACGCCCTTCTGCTGCGCGATCTCCTGCACGCGCCGCACCGCAGTCGCGGGCTTGCCCTCGGTATCGAGCGCCGTATAGGCAAGCGGCGCGCCGAGCACCTTGCCGTATTGCTTGACGACGAGCTGCATGCCGAGATCGGCGTACTTGCCGTTGGCGGCGAACGGCCCCGACATCGGTACCGGGCACGCAAGCTGGATGGGCGAACCCTGCGCGAACGCGGCACGGGACGACATGCTGCCGAGCGCACCCGGCACGGCCGACAGCGCGGCCAGTTTCAACAGTTCTCGGCGATTCAAGTTGACGCTCCTGATAAAGGGGGACACACGCGATGCGACCGACTGCCAAACCGTGCCCACGCCCTGCAGGATGCGCGCCACCGGTTGATCCTATTTATCATGATAAATAGAATGAACCTGATGCTAGAGTTGATCAAAATTGGTGTCAATCAGGCAAAATTCCGTACCCTGCGCCGGAACGGATCGTCGACGATGACGTGGCGCGCAGTCACACAAAGGAGTCTTGAAGATGGTCATGGACCGAGCCAGGGCGGGCCTCGCGGTCGAAATCAAGCAGCCGAAGCGGGCCGACCTCGTTGCCGAGGAGATCAAGCGGCTGATCACCGAGAAGGACCTGAAGCCGGGCGACCGCCTGCCGCGCGAAGCCGAGCTGCAGCAGCTCTATGCGGTCAGCAAGAGCACGATCCGCGAGGCGCTGAAGTCGCTCGAGGTGCAGGGGCTCATCAAGGTCACGACGGGGCCGTCGGGCGGCGGGATGGTCGTCGAGGTGCCGCTCGACCGCACGCTGCAGCTCCTGCAGAACTACCTGTTCTTCAAGGACGTGACGATCGACGACATCTATACGGTGCGAAAGCTGCTCGAACCCGAGCTGGCGGCGGGCGCCGTGCCGCACCTGACCGAGCGCGACTTCGCGGCGCTGGAGTCGAACATTGCGTGTTGCGACGGCGCGTCGGGCGTGCACGACCGCGGCCACATGCTGCGTCAGCGGCAGGAGGACACGACGTTCCACGACATCCTCGCGGCCGCGAACCCGAACCCGTTCCTGCGATTCAGCTGCGAGCTGATCAACGAGATGATCCGGCAGTTGATCGAGTTCCGGAACGATACGCCGCTCGTCGAGCACAAGCGCTTCGGCGCAGCGAACGTGTCGATCCACAAGGCGATCCTGCAGGCCGCACGCGAGCGCGATGCCGAGCGCGTACGTGCGCTGATGGTCGAGCACATGACCGAGGCGCCCAAGCATGTGAAGCGGATGAAAGGCAAGCTGCGCGGGCGTCTGATCCTCGACTCCGAGATCCGCAGGCGGGCCGCCGCTCCCGTTGCGGGATCCGATGCGGCCGCAACGGATCCCGAAGAGGACTGATGGCCGGCAAACGCGGCGTTGATCAAGGCCGACTGCTTCGCGGCGGCCTGAGTACCTCTGCCGCGCGATGAATGCCGATGACGCTTCGTTTCGTGCCGTGCCGTTGCGACCGAACGTCGCGAGCGGCGTCGGCACCGGCGAGAACGTATTCGTCCCGTGATACACCCGGGCGATCGGGATCTTCAGCGCGCGCCGCCTTCCGTGTACCCCGTCGTGCCTTTCGTCTCCAGATACTCGACGAGGCCGAACTCCGCATACTCGCGCCCGTTGCCCGAGCGCTTGTAGCCGCCGAACGGCGCGGCCGGGTTCCACGCCGGGTAGTTGATGTGGACATTGCCGACCCGCAGCCGTGCCGCGATCCGGCGCGCGCGTTCGAGATCCTTCGACTGCACGTAGGCCGCAAGCCCGTAGACCGAATCGTTCGCGAGCGCGACGGCCTCGTCCTCGGTCCGGTAGGTCATGATCGACAGCACCGGCCCGAAGATTTCCTCGGTCGCAATCGTCATGCCCGGCGTGACGTTCGAGAACACCGTCGGCCGCACGTAGAAGCCGTCGCCGAGCCCGTCCGGCCGGCCGGGGCCGCCGGCGACGAGCGTCGCGCCCTCTTCGATCCCGAGCCGGATGAAGTGCTGGATGCGGTCGAACTGCGTGCGGCTGACCACCGGCCCGATGCCGGTTTCCGGCGAACGCGGATCGCCGACGACCGTACGCTCCGCCTCGCGGCGCGCGGCCTGCTCGGCCAGCGCCAGATGATCGGCATGCACGAGCATGCGCGTCGGCGCATTGCACGACTGGCCGCTGTTGCTGAAACAACTGCGCGCGCCGCGCGTGACCGCATCCTCGATATCGGCATCGGGCAGGATCAGGTTCGGGCTCTTGCTGCCGAGTTCCTGGTGCACGCGCTTCACGGTATCGGCGGCGGCCTTCGCGACCTCGACGCCCGCGCGCGTCGAACCCGTGAACGACACCATGTCGACATCCGGGTGCCGCGCCAGCGCGTCGCCCACTTCATGCCCGTAACCGTGCACGAGGTTGAACACGCCGGGCGGCACGCCGGCTTCGTGCAGGATCTCCGCGAACAGGATCGCGCTGAACGGCGCGATCTCGCTCGGCTTGAGCACCATCGTGCAACCGGCCGCGAGCGCTGGCGCGACCTTGCACACGATCTGGTTGATCGGCCAGTTCCACGGCGTGATCAGCGCGCACACGCCGATCGGCTCGTGCGACACCAGCAGCGAATCGGTCTGCGTGCTGAAGCGGAACGACTGCAGCGCGCGGATCGTCTGTTCGAGGTGCGCGGTGCCGACCGCGGCCTGCATCGCGCGCGCGAACGCGATCGGCGCGCCCATCTCCCGGCTGATCGTCTGCGCGACCGCTTCGTAGCGGCGTCGATAGATCTCGAGCACGCGCTGCAGCAGCGCGACGCGCTCGGCCACCGACCAGCGCGAGTACGTGTCGAAGGCCCGCTTCGCCGCGCCGACCGCGCGGTCGACGTCGGCTGCACCGCCGATCCCGAGCTGCGCATACGGCCGCGCGGTGGCCGGGTCGATCACGTCGATCGACCGTGCATCGACCGGATCGAGCCACTGGCCGTCGATATAGGACTGTTGTGACGTTCGCATCGAATGCTCCTGTGATGAACGATGCCGACTCAGCGCGTCGCACGCGCATAGGCGTCAACGAGGATGTCGCGGATCTGCGCGACGAACCACACGATCTCGTCGCGCGACATCACGAGCGGCGGCGAGAACTGCACGATCGGCGTGCCTTCATGATCGACACCCGCGCGGCACAGCAGCCCCGCGTCGAAGATCGCGGGCGCGAGCAGCGTCGACACGAACGCCTGCGCGCTGATGCCGGCCGACCAGCAGCGCGCGGCCTTGTCGGTCACGAGTTCGAGCGAATAGTGGTAGCCGTCGCCGCGCACGTCGCCGACGCACGGCAGTTCGAGCAGGCCGTCGAGCGTCTGGCGGAACACTGCTTCGTTGTCGCGAACGTTCGCGAGCATGCCTTCGCGTTCCATGATCGCGAGGTTCGCGAGCGCGGCCGTGCATGCGACCGGATGGCCGCCGTACGTCGCGCCGTGCAGGAACATCTGCTGCGGGCCGTCGAGCACCGTTTCGACAACCGCGTCGCTCGCGATCACGCCGCCGAGCGGCACGTAACCCGACGCGATGCCTTTCGCGAACGTGATGATGTCCGGCTTCAGCCCGTAGCGCGCCGACCCGAAATATTCGCCGAGCCGGCCGAACCCGCAGATCACCTCGTCCGCGACGAGCAGCACGCCATGCCGGTCGCAGATGTCGCGCAGCCCGGCCGCATAGCCGGCCGGCGGCGTCAGGCTGCCGCCCGCGTTCTGCAGCGGCTCGACGACGATCGCGGCCACCGTGTCCGGCCCTTCCTGCACGATCAGCGATTCGATCTCGTCGAGCAGGTGGCGCGTGAACTGCGCTTCCGTCTCGCCCGCCGGACGGCCGTAGCGCTTCGTGTTGCCGACATGCCGCACACCCGACATCAGCGGCTCGAAATGCTTGCGGAAGTTCGTCATTCCGTTCAGCGCGAGCGCGCCGAACGACGTGCCGTGATACGCGACGCGCCGCGCGATGAACTTGCGCCGCTGCGGCTCGCCGCGCGACTGGTGATACTGGCGCACCAGCTTGATCGCCGATTCGTTCGACTCCGACCCGCTCGACGTGAAGAACACGCGGTTCAGGCCGTCGGGCGCGAGCGCCGCGAGCTTGTGCGCGAGCCGGATCGCCGGTTCGTGGCCATAGCCCCAGTTGGTTGCGAACGGCAGCCGGACCATCTGCTCGCGGATCGCGTCGCCGATCTCCGCGCCGTGGCTGTAGCCGACCTGCACGCAGTACAGCCCGGCCAGCGCATCGAAGTAGCGCTTGCCGTTGCGGTCGACGAGCCAGCAGCCTTCGCCGCGGTCGAACACGGTCAGCGCGTTGTCGCGATACGCATCGGCGTGCGTGAAGTGCATCAGCAGGTGGCGCTTGCCGAGCGCCTGCAGGTCCGCATCGAGATTGACGTCAACAGCGTTCATGGGTCGTTCCTCCTTCAGGGTTTCAAGACCGGTATCCGGCGACCGATCATTCAGTTCATCGACAGTGTCGGCGCGGGACGCGTGAAGCCGCGCGTCAGCCACACGAGCTGGCAGAGCCCGAGCACGAGCCAGCCGATGCCGACGTAGAACGTCTGGCGCGACAGTCCCGACCAGAGCCACACGTTCATTGCGAAGCCGAGCGCCGGCATCACGCCGAACGTGATCCAGCCGGCGACATGGCGGTGCTCGGGCCGGCACAGATAGCTGCGCATCACGCACAGGTTCACGATCGCGAACGCGACGAGCGCACCGAAGCTGATCATCGTCGACGCGAGATCGAGCGTGATGAACAGCGCGGACAGCGACACCACGCCGACCACGAGCGTCGCCCGCACGGGCGTGCGCAGCCGCGCATGCAGGTGGCCGAACACGCGCTCGGGCAGCACCTGGTCGCGGCCCATCGCGAACAGCACGCGCGTCACGCTCGCCTGCCCGGCCATCGCGCTCGCGAAGCAGCCGGCCACGTACACGGCGACGAACAGCGCCGACAGCGTGCCGCCGCCGACGCGCCGCATCAGGTCGAGGCTGGCCGAATCGAGATCCTTGAATGCGTGCCAGTCGGGGAACACCACTTGCCCGATGTACGCGATCAGCATGAACAGCAGGCCGCTCGCGAGCGTACAGAGCAGGATCGCGCGCGGGACCGTGCGCCGCGGCTCGCGCGTTTCCTCCGACAGGGTGGTGACCGCATCGAAGCCGAGAAACGACAGGCACAGGATCGCGGACCCGGCGAAGATCGCGCGCGCATCGCCCGACGTCGGCAACGCGACGGCCATCGACAAGCCTTCGCCGCTCGCAACCCGCGCCGATGCGACGACGAAGATCGCGATGAATACGAGCTGGCTCGCGATCAGGATCAGGTTCACGCGATTGACGAGCCGGATGCCGACGATGTTCAGCCCGGTGATCAGCGCGATGCTCCCGACGATCCACACGCTGGCCGGCACGGCCGGGAACAGTTGCTTCATGTAGATGCCGATCGCGAGGTAGCTGATCATCGGGATGAACAGGTAGTCCATCAGCAACGCCCAGCCGACCATGAAGCCCGCCGACGTGCCGAAGTTGCGGCTCGCGAACGTATAGGCCGACCCGGCGCTCGGCATCAGCCGCGCCATGTAGCCGTAGCTGCGCGCGGTGAACAGCATCGCCACCAGCGTCACCGCGTACGCGGCCGTCAGATGCCCGTTCGTCTCGCTCGTGACGATCCCGTAAGTCGTGAACACCGTCATCGGCAGCATGTACGCGAGGCCGAAGATCACCAGCGTGAACAGTCCGAGCGGATGCGCGGCGCGTCGTCCGTTTGCGTCGCACGATTGCGCGTGCGACCCGGCGTCATGCGTCGAAACGGCCGATGCGAATCGACCTGACCTGTCGTTGTTCATGCGGTCCTCACGTGGATTTCGTTCATGACGTCAACACTCGTTTCGTCGGCAACGCCGCGCATTGCACGATTCGGAAACGAGTGTGGTGCGCCAAAAAATCGAGGGCGAATGAGAAAAGCGGACGTAATCTGGGGATATTTTCGGACACATCGCCGCGTGTCGCGCCGGCCAGTCGTGAATGCTGCTGTGCCGCACTGGCGTTTTGCGGACATTCCGGCTATGTTCTACGCGATCCCGTCGCCGCCTCAGCACCATGGACAGCCGCTCCCATCGAAACCAGAGCAGGGCCGAGCACAGCCTGCGTTCGTCCCTCGGCCTCGCGCGTCCGGCCGGGCGCCAGGAGGACATTCCCGCCACCGTCCACGCGATCGCGGTCGCGCTGGACGAGTGCCGCGTGCGGCACATCGACGGCGCCGCGCTGCTCGAAGGCACGGGGCTCGGCGCGGACGAAGTCGCGTCGCCGAACCTGCACGTGAATCGCGGCCAGGAGCAGCGCTGTTTCCGCAACCTGCTGCGCTGCAGCGGCGTGCCGTCGATCGGGCTGTCGATCGGCGCGCGGCTGCACGTATCGACGCTCGGCCTCGCCGGCTACGCGATGCTGATCAGCGGCTCGGTGATGCAGGCGTTCCGGTGCATGAGCCAGTTTCCGCTGTTCATGGGGCTGTATTTCGACGTGCGTATCGATGCGCACACCGACGGCATGAGCGTGACGATCGGCCGCTACAACGGCGAGCCCGATCTCGAGGTGTTTCAGGTCGACATGTGCCTGTCCAGCCTGCGCCTGATCGTGTCCGATCTCGTCGGCAAGCCGGTCTGGCCCGAGCAGGTGCAACTCGCGCGCCGCACGCCGCGCAACGCGGCCGACTACACGCGCCACTTCGGCTGCAAGGTCGCGTTCAATGCGGGCGACAACCGTCTCGTGTTCACGTCCGTGAACGGCACGGAAGCGCCGCGTCTCGCGAACGAAGTCAGCTTCAACGCGCTGCACGGCCAGTGCGAAGTGCTCGAACGGCAGTGGGCCGCGTCGGTCGGCACACGCTTCGCCGATCGCGCGAAGGAGCTGATGGCGCGCGACCTGTCGCGCTTCAAGTCGATGACGTCGCTCGCGGATGCGCTGCACCTGACGGAGCGCACGCTGCGCAGGCGGCTCGACAAGGACGGCATCACGTTTCAGGCGCTGCTCGACGACGTGCGTCGCGACGAAGCCGTACGGATGCTCGACGACCACACGCTGACGGTCGCGGCGATCGCGGAACGTCTCGGCTACAGCGAGCCGCGCAGCTTTCGTCACGCGTATCGACGCTGGACGGGCAAGACGCCGCGTGCCGAGTCGAACGTCGATGCGTGAAGCGAACCGGTTACGGCTGCATTGCCGGCATCAGGATTTTTTGCACCGGTAATCCCTGACCAGCGTCTGAATGGAGTCGGTCTGAACATCTCGGTCAATCGACAACCCGGTAACGCGTATTGATTGCTTATCGAATAATCCGAAACCCGGAATGAATATCGCAATGAATCGACTCGCGTAGAATGCCCGCAACAATCAACCCGAACAGGGCCACGCTGCAATTCCAATCGCACTGGCGCAATGCAGAAGAGACCCGTGGCATCTGCTGACGTCGCCACGTAATCGGGCGAGCGCAACCGCGACGTTCGTCGACCGACGAAGCCTCCATGAGCAAACCGATCCTGTACCTCCTCGCCGGCAACGGCAGCGCGGCCGACTGGTGGGACGACGCGCTGCCCCACTTCCGGCGCTACCAACCCGTGCCGCTGGAACTGCCGGGTTTCGGCGACAATCCCGCGCCGCCCTGCGAAGACCTCGCCGCCTACGCGCAAGCGCTGCTGGAGACGACCGAACCGGGCCACGCGATCATGGCGGTCGGCGTGAATGCACTGCTGGTGCTGCACGCGTTGCAGCGCCGCCCCGGCCACTTCAGCCGCAGCGTGCTGCTCGCGCCCGTCGGCGCGTTCCTGTGGGAGCGGCGCCTGCCGAAACTGATGGCGCCGAAGCCGCTGCGCAAGACCATCCACTGGCTGCTCGCGCATTACCCGACGCTGTTCGCACGCAAGTTCTCGAACCAGACCTGGACACGCGCGCAGTACCGCCGCATGGGCGCCGGCTATGCACGCTGCCGCGCATTCCTGCCGCATTGGGATCTCGTGCGCGCCGATACCGCGCTGCCGCTGCTCGAGTGGGTCACCGATCGCATCGAACTCGTGTGGGGCGACCAGGACAACGTGCTCGGCGTGCGCCAGGCCGCCGCATGGTCGGCGATCCTCGCGCGCGCCGACCTCACCGTCACGCTGCAGGCCGGCTGGGGACACTATCCGTGGATCGATGCGCCGGCGGCCTTCGCGCAGTGGCTCGAAGCAGGCGACACGGGCTTCGTCGCCCACACGAAAGGCGGGCGCCTGGCGCTGGCCACGATGGCCGGGCTGCCGGTGCCGCCCGCACTGTCGCTCACCCGCGCCGACGACCCGCGCCTGCCCGGCTTTCTCGCGAGCCAGCCCGACGCCGAGTGGGCGATCCGCTCGTCGAGTCATGGCGAAGACCAGGCCGATGCGGCCAATGCCGGCCTGCACACGACGTTCCTGCGCGTACCGGCGTCGCAGGCGGCCGCGCGCGTGGCCGAGCTGCTCGACGGCGGCCTCGAGGAAGCGGTCGTGCAGCGCTTCGTCACGCCCGTGCTGTCCGGCATCGCGTTCGTGCGTCATCTCGCGGTCGAAGTCGAATGGGTGCAGGGCCACCTCGAAATGCTCGCCGACGGGCAGGCGAGCCCGCAACGCGCGATCCTGTCGCGGCTCGGCGAGCCCTGGCAGAGCGGCACGTTCCCGACCGCGCACGGCTTGACCGCGACGCAACTGTGGACGTTCCTGCAACGCGTGCTGCGCGCGTTCCATTACGTGCCGGGCGATGTCGAATGGGCATGGGACGGCACGCGGCTATGGCTGCTGCAGTACCGGCCGATCAGCAGCTACGGCTGGCACCGGCACCTGACCTCCGCCAACATCGCCGAGATCCTGCCGCCGCAGCCGAGCCGGCTGGTCGAATATGCGCAACGCCGCGCGGCCGGCAGCATCCCGGCCGTCATGGCGCGCTGGGATGCGCGCGTGCTGCGCGACAACGAACCCTTCACCGCGCTCTATGGCGGCGCGTCGTACATCAACAACGACCTGTTCCTGGCGCGCCTGGCCGACTGGGGCGTATCGGCCGGCAACTACAGCGGCGAGATCGGCGGCGCGACGCCGCCGCTGCGCTGGCGACCGCTGCGCCTGCTGCGTTCGTTGCCGGTGTTCTGGCGCATGCTGCGCGTCGCGCGCGGGCACCTGCCGACGCTCGAGCACGGCTTGCGGCGCTTCGACCGGGAACTCGCGACACTCGTCGAGCAGCGCGCCGACGGCCGGCAACTGGCCGACTGGTTCACGCGCTTCTACGTGTTCGTCGTGCAGGGCAACCTGTGCATCGCCGCGTCGCTCGCCAGCAGCGGCGGCGCGCTGTGGGGGCGCCCGCCGACCGTGTATGGCCAACTCGACGACAGCCCGCACCGGCTACCGTGGGAAACCGATCCGGGCACCGCACGGCCGGCGGCCACCAACCTGCCGCTGCAGACGTTTCCCGACTGGCCGCTGCCGGTCCGCGTGCTCCACACGCTCGGCGCACCCGGCATGCGCGGCTGGTATCTGCAGGTGCGCGAGTGGTATCGCGACAACCTGATGCGCGTGTTCTTCCGCCTGCATCATGCGATGCCGGCCGCCGATCGCGACGCGTGGTTCGCGCTCCATCCCGAGTGCCGCGAACGCAACGGCAGCTTCTGGCAGGACGGCAGCGAAGGCACCGACGAAGCGACCGGCTTCATGATCTATCCGGGCCATGCGCAGGGCGTGCTCGGCCACGACATCCTGCTGGAAGACACGCTCGACCCGGGCCGGCACGCGCAGTACCAGGCCGCGCGCGCCGTGATCGCGCGGATGGGCGGCCGGCTGTCGCACGGCGCGACGCTGCTGCGCGAACTGCGCAAGCCGTCGGCCGTGCTGCCGCGCGTCGATGCGGCGTGGGTCGGGCGCGAGGTGCGGCTCAGCGACGGCCGGCTGACGCTGGTCGAATAAGCGCGGCGCGCCGTCTGCCGGCGTGTTGAAGGCGTTGGCGCCGGACGCACTGGCAGGCGATCGCGGGGATTGAAGCGCTGTCGCGCAACGGGCTGCGCTACCTGTTCGCGCAGTACGGCATCCAGCAAGACGTGCGCGCGGGGATGGAAGTCAGCTATCCGAAGACGACGTGACGCGCGACGCGTCGCGGCTGACGGAAGCCGGGATCGACGCTCAGCGCTGCGGCGTGCGGACTTTCCCGTCGACCTTCAATATGCGCCTGTCGCGCGCGGCCTCGTATTCGACCGTCTGCGCGGGCGTGACGGCGCCGTACGACCGGCCGTTCACATAGACGGTGCCGTCCCGCAGTTCGACCCGGTCGCCGTCGACCGTCGCGGTGGCCCGTTCGCCCTGCAGCACCGCGCCCGAGCAGCCGGCGGTCGAAAAGCTGCGGACCGACGTGCCCGGCATCGTGGCGTTCCCGCCCCGGTCCGCCGCATGCGCCGCGCTGCACGGCAGCGCATCCATGCTGCCGGCAGCGTGGAGCGATCCGGCGCCGATGCCGGATCCGGCAAGCAACGCAATCGTCATCGGCAACAGCTTGTTCATGGTGGTCTCCGTGGTCCGCAGACCTGGATCGACAACGACGCATCCCGTCCTGTCGACGGCCCGCGGTGCGCAACCGGATCGACGATCGGTCGACACCCCTGCCCGCAGGTCGACTCGATATGCCAAGTATGCGTCCACGTAACCGCACTCCGCCACCCGCGCCGCGACCATTCACCGCCAAAAACTGCCGGCTCGTTCGGGCCCCTTGAGCGGCTTCAACGCCGGCCGCCCGAAGGCGACTCAGGGGCCACCGCTTCGCCGAAAATCCGCCTTGATGAAGTTGCGACCCGCAACTATTATTGATTGCGACACGCAACCTTTTCGGGCAGACACCATGGATCTCATCGACGCTCCCGCCAAGCCTCGCGACGCGACCATCCTCGAACTTCGCGACTTCTCCCGCAAACTGGTTCGCGAGCTCGGCTTCATGCGCGCGACGCTGGCCGACAGCGACTGGGCGCCTTCGGCCGTTCACGCGATCCTCGAGATCGGGATGGCGCCCGGCATCAACGCCAAGGATCTCGGCAATATCCTGCGCCTCGACAAATCGAACACGAGCCGGCAACTCGCCCGGCTCGAGGCCGCCGGTATCGTGGAGCGCCGCGTGTCGAGCGAGGATGCGCGCGCGACCGAGCTGACCCTCACCGCCGAAGGGAAAAAGCTCCGGAAAAGAATCGACCAGTTCGCGACGGACCAGGTGTCGAATGCGCTGCGTCGCATGATTCCGGCCGACCAGCAGGCGCTGCTGCGCTCGCTCGCGCTGTATGCCGATGCGCTCGCGCAAGACAACGCCGCCATGGCGCCCGCCGCGGCACCCGACGCGCCGCAGATTCGCGAAGGCTACCAACCGGGCTGCATCGGCGACATCACGAGCCTTCACGCGCGCTTCTATGCGGAGCACTGGGGATTCGGCGTCTTTTTCGAACAGCGCGTGGCGACCGAGCTTGCCGAGTTCGCGGGCGCGCTGCCGGCCGACGGCAAGGCGCTTTGGCTCTGCCAGGAAGACGGACGCACGCTCGCGTCGCTCGCGATCGACGGCGACCCGGCAACCGACGTCGCGCATCTGCGATGGTTCATCGTGAACGACGCGTTGCGCGGGGCGGGCATCGGGCGCCAACTCATGACGCAAGCCATGCGCTTCGTCGATGAGCGGCGGTTTCGCGAAACCTGCCTGTGGACGTTCAAGGGCCTCGATTCGGCGCGCCATCTGTATGAGTCGTTCGGCTTTACGCTGACCAGCGAGTCCGCGGGCACGCATTGGGGAACCGAGGTGGTCGAGCAGCGTTTCAGCCGGCCTGGGCCAGGGTGCTGATTTTCAACGGCGGTTTGCGCTCAGGCTACGCTTGAGCACCTGATCGGACACCTCCCACCAGCATGTCGCGCTCGACTACGGCTGCAACGACCGCGATCGTGTCGCCGATCTTTACGAGTCCGGGAAAATGCCGTGCTGCCACGACCCCATCCCGCCCGGCCCGGTACTCCACCGGCGGAACGCCGGTCCGACCCATGTGATAAATGCGAGCCAGGATCTCACCGCACGCAACCGTATCGCCGAGGTCGCGGCACATCTCCAGCAGGCCGTCGTGCTCGCTGGTCGTGTAGCAGGATCCGTCCGGCATATTGAGGAGGATTGAGCGGCCCCCAGTAAACAGTGCCATCATGTGAGCGAGTTTTCGGCGGACTTTTCGATAGAATGGAGCCGTACTCTTCAATGAGCAGGGTGCAAGTCATGCCGATCTGCACCCTTGCCATAGCATGGCATCGGTCGTCGTTCGTCGAAGCCCATAGAAATTTGAACGCTCTGTATCATTGCCCCGCTTCCAATCGCAACTCGAGTTGGCTCGTCACCGACGTCACGCCGGATACCTGGCGAGCCGCGTCCACGGCGACTTTCTCTTGCGACTCGTCCGTTATCAATCCGGTCAGTGTAACTTCGCCCGTCTTTGCCTTGGCAAATACAGTGATTTCCGCGCCGCCGATACCACGCGCCCTAAAAATTGCCTGACGGATCGTCTTTGCGAACGCGCGGTTCGCTGCGCGCTCGGCCTTCTTTGCTGCGTGAGGCGACATTGCCGATTGAGTCGTTTGCGGGGCTGGCGTATCGGATTGCGCATCGCACATAGCAGATGAAAGCGCAACGAACCCTGCAACAACGATCATGAAACGCGTCTTCATTATCTTCTCCTCGACGAAAGCGAAACGGAAACTGCAGATTGGTGAACGCCGGAGTGCTGCGTTCGGTATTGCGCTTGAATGGTTCCCTCGAAATCCGGCCGACAGGCATCACTGCCTTGCACTGGAATCGAATCCAGTCCCCTCTCGTCAGCGCCTAGTGCAAGTGAAAACGTCATACTCAAATGATCAAGAAACGTCCTGATCTTCGCGTCCACGAGCTGCCTCGACACATACATTGCGTAAACGCCAAGCATCCTCTGGTGATATTCCGGCAAAACCCTGACAAGTCGGCCGCTTCGAAGATCATCGATGACCGCATGGATTGCCAATGGTCCGATATCGCGGACGATGCTCAGCAACCAGGCACGTGCATCAACACCCTGAAACCCATCGATAAACCTGAATGCCTTGACATACGCTTCCTGAACAACGTCCTGTGCATCCTGGTCGTTGTGGGTCAACCATCTGGCGCCACCGTATGCGGAATTCATATGAGGCATTACCAAGCTTTCAAAACGCCTTACATTAGTCTGTTCATTCATGTTGAACTCGAATTGTCAAAGCATCACGAGCCGTTCCCGACCGTTAGATGACCATCGGTGCACGCCTTTTATTCCGCACTACCGGTTGTGCACTGCGCGCTTTGGTATCCCCACATACAACGTCAAGCCACGAGCTTCCTCGAGCGTCCCCTGGTATGCCGGTCTGGATCGACTACACGATCGCGCCGGGGATACAAGCTGCCATTCGCATCGCCTTTCCTACCCTTATGAGGATTCCTTTTTGTATGGCAACAGGAATCCCAGTACAGGCTACGATTCCTGAACGCCGCCGAGTTATACAGCTATGCCACGTGCTCTGCGGCGACACTGCATCCTCCCTACTGCCGCCTGCCTCCGACCGTGTGCACTCTCTCACGACCGGTTCGCCGCAGTGACGCGCCTTACGCGCTCTGACTCCGTGGCAGGTACTTACGCGCAGTCGTGACGACCAAGCATCTGGAGACCAACAACCTACCGGTGTACATGCGTCGTTCGAGCATCATCTTCAGAACCCGAAGTTCTCGTGATCGCCGGCGTAGACTCCGGCACGGAGCGCACCACCGCGTCCGCAGCAGTTCAGCTGCATTCTGCGCACGAAATTGGTGCCACAAGCGTTCTTCTTTTTATACGTACGCGCCGACACTTTGAATCGAACTGATCAGAGGACGTCACTTCGCTGACGTTGAACGTCGCCTCCATGCCATGCGGCTGGGATGAATGTGTGGCTGAGGATGGAGCGACCAATGCCGTTGATCTGCTCCAGCAACTTGCCAGACGACCCGATCGCTAACTGCTTCATGTTTACCTGCGTCCTTGGCAACTTTGGGAATAAGAGGCACCCGCTCCCGGTATACCGTGGTGTGAGCACGCCAATCACGACTACGGCGTTTCTGGCCCCTCACATTGAAGTGAACAGAGAAAAGAGAAGCCGGGTAATTTTTCCGGGCGCTTCATGATACGAACCCACAACTCTCACAAATTTAAATCGGAGTCCAAAATGAACAAACGAACTATGATTCTCGCCGCAGCAGCGGGTATTTCGATCAATGCCCAGGCTCAGGAAAAGACCCGATCGCAGGTACGGCAGGAGTTGATTGAAGCCGAACGCAATGGTCTGAATTTCGTGAGCGACACGTCGTACCCCGACGTTGCGCCGATCTTTGAACAGCAAGTCGCGCGGCTCAAGCAGCAAAACAGCGACAGTGGAATGGGTGCCGCAACAACAGGCACAAGCAATGCCGGCCGGATCAAACGGGAGACACCCCCGTCATATCTGTCAGCCTGCGTTGGACCTGTCAGCTTCTGCACTATTTATTCCGGATCCTGAGCCACGCGGCAACGTTCTTCACCAGTTCCCCGGCAAACCGGGTCCCTTGTTGGAAGGAGTCAAGATCATGAAAAAGCTCGCCTTGCTGGCGTTGACGCTCAGCGCGCTCGTCAGCTCTTCAGTGACTTTTGCGCAGTCCGCGTCCGCTCCACTCACCCGAGCGCAGGTACGTGCCGACCTCATCAGGATCGAACAGGCTGGATACAATCCGTCGGCTAACGACGACACAACCTATCCCGCAGATATTCAAGCTGCGGAGGCGAAAGTGGCCGCTCAGGACGCTGAGCAGCAAGCCGCCACCCCCCAGCAGCAAAAAAGCGACAGTGGCATGGGCGCCGAAATGAACGGCGCAAGCGATTCCGGCCACATCAAACAAAAGATGACTCCCCCAGATCCGTCGACCTGTGTCGGACCTGCTAGCTTCTGCCATGTTTATTTCGGCTCGTGAACCACACGCCACCGAGCCTCGTCGGAAGTAGTTTCATACGCACCCTGTGCCAACCTCTCGTGTGCCGTGTCAGCTTGCCGGGCATGGCACGACGAGGAAAATTCGCCGAAGTGCAAGCTCGTGGTCATTGCAGATGACCATGATCTTTCATTTGCCGTGCACACGTTTTCTGCTGTACCCAGATGAAGTTGCCGTTGTCGACGCTACCGTTGGCCTACTCTGGAACCATACGAAACTGGGCAACATGGCGAGTGTCTTCTCGTATCTTCTACAGGAATTCTTAGGTCCGTATCGCTGATCGACTGCCTTTCATTCGAGCATCATAGATGCATGCCTGACAGCCGGTCGAATCCAGGAATATCTGAACCCAACCGACAGTCCTGCAAACAAGACCGCACGAAAAAAAGGGGCGAATAAGGGGAGAATAGGACATCAGCGGCATAGCCCGAGCATCGGGAATGTCAGTTATCCTCGACGGCAGGATCGGCCAAGAGGAATACCAGAGCGTTTGCGGTTCATTATCGGTGTTGCAGCGATTTTCTGAGGCAGTATGTCACTCCAAGGCGAGCTCGAAAGGTAATCCGGAGTGTGTACGATAGTCCATCTGCCACGCATGAGAAAAGCTGTGCAATGCTCACAGTCTGGTAGGGCGGTTCTCGCCACTCGGAAGCTGCCGTACTACGTATGCGACAAGCAGGACGTTGGGGCAAGACGTTGGATGCATGACTAGACACGCGCCGCCGCAACCTCGGGCTGTCCCCGAATTGACACTCAACGAATTGCACCTGATCGAGAGGGTTAAAAGCGGAATATGTCGCGCTTTCCCAGTTTTCATAGATTGCGGCCGACGGGGGTGCGATCAGTTCGGCTCGCCAGCGGATTGGTACTGTTTACCTATGTCGGGACGCATCTCCTGAATCACTCGCTGGGCAACATCTCACTTGCGTGGCTGGAGCGTGGTCTGCTCGTGCAGAAGTTCATCTGGCAGGGATGGCTTGGAACGGGTGTGCTGTACAGCGCACTGGCGACACATTTCTTCCTGGGTCTGTGGGCTCTGTATGAGCGGCGCTCTGTGCACTGGAATCGGGGTGAGGCAGCGCAACTCGTCCTCGGATTGTGCATTCCGCCGTTGCTGGCAAACCATCTCGCCAATACGCGGGTCGCATTTGCCGCGTTCGGCCTGAACAAGGGATACGCGCAATTGTTGTACTCGTTCTGGATCACTTCGCCGTTCTTCGGCCAGGTGCAACTGATGCTGCTGGTGGTTGCCTGGTCGCATGGGTGTTGTGGTGTCTGGTATTGGTTGCGGTTGAAGCCGTGGTTTGGGGCGTGGCGGAGCGTGCTACTGAGCGTCGCCGTACTGCTCCCGGTACTCGCCCTGCTAGGCTTCCTGCAAGGCGGACGCGAAGTGATCGCACTCGCTCAGAATCCCGTCTGGCGCGCAGCAGCGACCCGATCGACGATTGTCGGGACAGGATTGCAAAATCTCTGGCTCGCCGATCTGCGCAGCGACTTTTTGCTTTTCGATGGCGGTGCGCTGCTATTGGTATTTGG
The DNA here is from genome assembly GCF_018417535.1 of Burkholderia pyrrocinia. Taxonomy (NCBI): domain Bacteria; kingdom Pseudomonadati; phylum Pseudomonadota; class Betaproteobacteria; order Burkholderiales; family Burkholderiaceae; genus Burkholderia; species Burkholderia pyrrocinia. Next base: position 918,805 of record NZ_CP070979.1, read on the forward strand.
AGCGCGGCTGCTGCGCACAGTCCGGGAGCGCCAGCGCGGACGACTCTGCATCTTGTATCCGGACGGGCGCAAGGTATTCACGCCGCTCGGATTTTCGGTGCTGGAAGCCAGTCGGATGGCCGGCATTCCCCATGCCAGCACATGCGGTGGCCGTGCCCGATGCACATTGTGCAGAGTACGTGTGCTCAGCGATCTGCCGCTGCCCACGCCATCCGAGGCGGAGCGGCGCGTCCTGGAGCGACTGGGAGCTGACTCGCAGACAGTGCGGCTCGCTTGCCAGCTACGGCCAATCCACGATCTCTCAGTGTGGCCCCTCGTCCCGCCGGCCGCGTCCACGGCCTTCCTCCCGCGGCGTCAGCAGGACGTCACGCCGCAAGAGCGATTCGCGGCGTTCATGTTCGTGGACATGCGGGGCTCCACACAGCTTGCTGCGGCACAACTACCGTTCGACAGCATATTCGTAGTCAGCCGCTTCCTGAGCGCTGTCTGTGCCGCGGTGGTCCAGGCGGGTGGGATGCCAAATCAGTTCATGGGGGACGCCGTGCTCGCGATCTTCGGCTTACACTGCGAGCCAGCCATTGCTTGTCGCCAGGCGCTCCGTGCGGTGCCGTTGGTGGCAGCCAACATTGATCAACTCAGCGCTGTGCTCGAGCAGCAATTGCAAACACCCATACGGTTTGGCATTGGATTGCATTGTGGTAAAGCGGTAATGGGTGAGATCGGCTTTCGCGAGCACGCGACATTCACGGCAATTGGTGACCCACTGAACGTGGCTTCAAGACTCGAGGAACTGACAAAAGAACTCGGTTGCGATGCTATCGTCTCCGAACAGGTATTCCAGCATGCCGGCGTTTCGGCGGCAGACCTGCCGCGACTTGATGCACAACTGAAGGGCCGCGACGACCCGGTGCCTGTCCGCGTGCTGTCCAAGGCGTCCCAGATGTCCCAGGCCTGACAACCCTTCTCGACATTGCGCGGCACGCTGGCGAATGACGATGCATGAGCGTCACCCGGATAGTCCACAGTGCGCGTGCCGCGTTGCGCCGGCTAGGAAGCGGGATGCGCTCGCAGGTCCGAGATGAAGCCGTTCAGTTCCATGTCCCCGGCATCGGTAATTGCCCAGTAGTTCATTCCTCCAGTACTCCAGTGCGCGAGGTGATAGCCCTGCCGCTGGTAGATATGAGGTATGGCGCCCGCGTCGTCGCCCGGCCATACATAGAGATTGATCGGATGCAGCTTGTACCGGTACACCATCACGGCCACCGACCGCCCATTCAAGTAATCCAGCCGCCCACCGACCAGCGGATATCCCTGCTGCGCCAGATCGACCACTGGCGGCGCAAAGTCCAGCTTGCCGTCAAACCACGGCTTGACCGTGTGCCGGTCGGTTGAAATCACATCAGACAGATGATTGAACTGCAACGAGCGGATATGGTTGTCCACGAGTTCCTGACTCAGACGCGTCTCGCTCGACGGCACCGAAAGGAACAACCCTGCGCCCCACGTCAACGCGACCACACTCATCACCATCGCGCCGACCGGCGCCCAGCCCAATGCCTCGCCGCCACTGCGCGAACCGAATCGCTCAACCAGTCGTTGCCAGAGCGATGGCCGTCCCGGCAACGCGGCCTTGATACGCTTAACCAGTTCCGCGGGCGCCTCAAAACGCAAATCCGCCTGCCTTAGCTGCACACTCACCTGGTGCTGTTGCGAGTAGTCCCGCTGACACTGCTCGCAGCCTGCCATATGGCGCTCGAATTCAAGCGCCTCGGACAGGCTCAATTCCTGGTCGATATAGCCGGGCAGCAGTTCGAAGGCCTGGTCGTGATCCATCACGCCTCCTGATCCGTCGGGGCGAGAAGCGCCGCAAGTTGCTGGCGCCCGCGTCCGAGGCGCGACATCACCGTCCCCATCGGGATATCCACAATCGCGGCAATTTCTTTGTACGACAATTCCTCCAGCTCCCGCAGCACGATTACCTCCCGGTATTCCAGACGCAGACTCTGCAACGCCCTGTGCACCCGCTTCCGGCTCTGGCTGCGTATGAGCATTGCTTCAGGACCGTTGTCGTGATCAGCGGTACTCGTCTCAAGGCTATGCATATCTTCCTCAAACTCCAACGTGTCCGGTGCGTGGCCCCGGTTCTGCTGATACCAGGTGTAGAACGTATTGCGCACAATGCGCAACAACCAGGCGCGGGCATCGTCGCCGTGGAATCCACCAAAAAACCGGAACGCGCGCAGATACGCCTCCTGCACCACGTCCTGGGCATCCTGGTCGTTATGCGTCAGCCATCGCGCAACATTGAAGGCCGAATTCATGTGAGGTAACAGAAGCTTCTCAAAGCGCTGCGCGCTGACCGGATCAGCCATTGTGAAATTCCTGCAGTAACCACATTCCGTGACCGACAGTAATCTAACCGTCAGTACGTCGTTTTTATTCCCCGACGGCCAAAATCACCTCGTATTACTCTGGCGTAGCGCGCGGAGGTCATGTGATCGATAATCATGCGCGGACAAATCCTGGGGAAAAGCCTCAGCTGACGCAGATTCATCGAGCTAACCAAGCTTGCCGCCCCGAATTATCTCCGGCTTGAGTCGCCAGTCAAATGCTCCCTCTGCTCGATCAGGTGCACTATCCAACACCCCTCGCTCAGCTCCCCCATACCGGCTGGCGGTACCCTAGAGCGCGGGCAGACAGATGAGTGATTGCATAGACTTCTGCATCCGCGCTGAAGGTCACAGCCCCCTCGGCGAGAGCCGGGATTCGCGAGTGGTCCGATGTTAGAGACGTCTTGGTGAACGATGTCTTACCAACCAGTAGCCAAACCGAACCCGCCACGGGGCGCCCCTCAAACCGACCACGCCTGGCTTCGAGAAACCGCGGGTGACCTGTACACGCTACCTGTTGCATTCATGGCGCGGGCTTCGTCTGCACTTTCGGGTTTCTTCCGGTCAGCGCATCCCGTTCCGCTTGATGTTTGACCGCCAGTCTTTGTTCCGCCGCCTGAATGTCATCCGGGTAGTAGAAGTCATTGGGAACGGGGCGATATCCCACTGCCTCCAGTTCCTTGAGTTCCTGACGCACTTCTGCGCGGGTGATCTGATGGATACCGGGCTCCGTCGATGTTTGCGCGTACACACAGGCTGACGTTGCCATCAGCGCCGCGCTTACTATGAATGAACCACGTGCGGATTGGCCAGCAAGCCAATTAAGCGAATTCGATTTCATGTCGCTACCCCTTGGTTTTCGAGCGCGTGATGTCCACAGTCGACTTGACTCCAGCGCACGACGCTCTAATCGGTAAACCATTGAACCGGCATCCTTATTCCCCTACTCTCTTACACAGCCCGCGGGAATATCCGGCGACGGAACAGAGTCTACTCATTGCATATCGAAAGACTGTACGAGGCCGGCAGCGAAGGAACCTGACATGCAAGACGTTTTCACGAGAGCAAGCGCGTCGCGAGTGCTGACGGCGTTGAGAGGAATCGTGCCAGCGGTACCGCGGGCAGCGTCACTGCGCAAGGTCCCAGTTCGTGACGATATCAACACGCCTAAAAACAGCACTCGGCTGATGCAGCGAGCCGCACGCGGGAACGAGTACTCCGCCCACGGTGATCGGCAAGCGGGAGAACTGAATCTGAATCCAGCGAATCCGCGGGAGCAACTCGCCAAGGGTTTGCTGAACAACGCGCAGTCCAGCAGATATGGATCGCCACTAGCCGGCGTGACGACCTATGTCGTGCCACCTCCGATCAATTGAGGGTCCGGCAGAGCCGGGTTGATTGGACACTGGGATGGAAACGATGAAGAAGCATTCCGTTTATGCGATTGTCATGCGTGCGTTGTGGATCTCGGTGCTAGCAATGGTCGCTTCATGCATGCCACTCCGGGTGGTCACGCATACCGTCAGTCAGTCGGAGAAGCGGGTGCCGCCAGGCCAGTACGAACTTGATCCATACCACTGGAGCATTACATTCGATGTCGATCACTTCAAGTATTCGCGCTTCACGATGCGCCTCGATCGTGCAACCGCGAAGCTCGATTGGAACGAAGGTGGGCTCGACAGAAGTTCTGTCGCAGCGACCATCGATGCCGCCAGCGTGGACACCCACGTGCCGCTACTCGACAAGCTCGTCCAAGGTGCTGATATGTTCGACGTGGCGCGTTATCCGCAGATCCGGTTTGTCAGCACGCGTTTCGAACGCACTGGAGAGGCGCGCGGTACGTTGACTGGCGATCTGACGATCCACGGCATTACTCAACCAGTGACGCTTGACGTGACGTTCAATGGCTTCGCACCCAATCCACTGACGAAACAGGACACACTCGGCTTCTCGGCGGACGGTCGCTTCAGCCGCGCGAGGTTTGGACTATCGACGTGGTTCCCGGCCGTAGGCGACGAAATCGACGTGCGGATTCAGGCGGAATTCGTTCGGCAACCCGCGGCGCCCGTGCACGCTACTGGCATACTCGACACGTCGTTCAGGAGGTCATAAATGGTCCAGTCCGACAAGCGGGCCGATCGCGCTGAAGACGATTGCCCTTGCCCTGCAAGGCGGGGGGATGCACGGTGCGTTCACCTGGGGCGTGCTCGACCGTCTGCTTGAGAACGCGAGCGGCCGGTGGAAAGCGCTGCACACGTTTCGACCCCCATCCATGCCGTTATAGGCTGTCGACGCAAAATTCCCGCCCCGCAAACCAGGACGCCCGGCATGCTCGAACGTCTCGCGGCCATCGCGCGCTGCGCGGCCGTCACCGCACCTGCCGCCGTTGCCGCAAATTCCGGATAATGTCGACCCCGAACATTTCACATGACAATGGATCGCCTCATGACCCGCGGAGTCTCCATCACCGGCCGCACGCTGGATCGCGCCGAATTGCTGCTGCTCGTCGAAGGCTCGCCGACGCCTCTCCATCTGGAGGACTGCGACCTCGAGGGTGCGGACCTGTCGCGCCTGGATTTGCGAGGCGCGCGATTCGAACGATGCGCGCTCGCGGAAGCGTCGTTCGTCGGCTCGACGCTGGCGCAGACATCGTGGATCCGGTGCCGGGCCCGCCAGGCCAGCTTTGCGTCGTCGGACCTCGAGGACGCCGTGTTCCAGTCGTGCGATCTCAACAATACGAGCTGGCGACGCAGCAAGCTCGGATCGGCCCGCTTCAAGGAGTGCCGGCTGACCGGGGCCGATTTCGAGGAATGCAAGTCACTCGGCCTCGAATTCGAGAACACGTTGCTGGTCGGCGCAAGCCTGCGGCGCTTTTCATTCCGGAAGACCCGGCTCGTGGCACTCGATTTCTCGGACGCCGATCTCGCCGGGGCGGACTTTCGCGACGCCGTTTTCGAAGGCGGCAGCCTTCGCAATGCGCATCTGAACGACGTGAAGTTCGAGGGTGCCGACCTGCGCGACGTGGATCTGAGCGGCACGCCCAAACTGCTCGCGTCCGGCGTCCTCCGCGGCGCGACCGTCTCCTATGATCAGGCGGCCATGCTGATCGAGAATCTCGGGATTCGGGTCGCGTAACGATCGTGTAACGGGCACGCAGACACGTTCGCGCCCGGTTGATCACCGCTCGGCGGCTCAGGGCACAAACCGTCGAATATTCTCATCACTTCCGAAGCACGCCGGCCGCCGAACGCCATCTCGCGAGCGCGATACGAGCGTCGCCCCCTCTCCATCGGCATTCGAATCACTAGGGAAAATCCGGAGACATCCTTACAGCGATTTACCTGATGATTCACAGGAGCGCCATGTTTCAGCGATTCCGCTTGATGCCGAGCTTTCAATTCGCGTCATGAAGCCGTTGCCGCCACGCGGCAAACGCGATGACCGAAACTGGAAACGGCAGCCGTCGGCGAATCGTCAGGTGTTCAATACTTTCAACAACCCGGTCGAGAGTAATCGTGAGAATCCGTGGCCCGCTGGTGCGGTGGAGACGAGGCGATGCGCAAAACCTGCGCGCCGCGATCTCGTTTTCCGACGACAGTGAGGGCGGGCAACATCCTCGCCTGCCTCTGTCGATCTACACCATCCTGTCCCGCCGTTCCGTTCGCCGTCACAACGCCGTCGCCGCCCGCGCGTCCGTCGCGATCCATACCGACGACGTGGCATCGCTGCTGCCGTAGCGCTGCGCCTCCTTTCCCTTTGTCCGTTCGACCCGCTCGCCGTGTCGCCTGACCGGTGAAGGGATCGGCTCGCACTTCGTTTTCGCGCGATCCGGCTCAAGGTCAAACGGACTCCTGATCGTCGTGCACCGCCATCGCTCGCTGCGAGCGCCGGTTACGCACGCCTGCTCCATCCGATGAACCGTCGCGCAACGACCCGCGAACCATGGATCGACGCGCGCCGATATGGAAAACATCCTCATGCGAATCCCGATGCTTCGCCGTTCGATTGCAACCGCCGCCGTCCTGTCTGCCGCCGCTTTCGCCGGCGCGAATGCCCATGCAGCCGGCGAACTGAACATCTACAACTGGTCCGACTACATCGCGCCGGACACGATCCCGAACTTCCAGAAGCAGACGGGCCTTCACGTCCGCTACGACAACTACGACAGCGACGACACGCTGCAGGCGAAACTGCTGTCGGGAAATTCCGGCTACGACATCGTCGTGCCGACGTCGAACTACATGGCCAAGCAGATCCAGGCGAGCGTCTACCAGCCGCTCGACAAGTCGAAGCTGCCGAACCTGTCGAACCTCGATCCGCTGCTGATGAAGATGGTCGCCGACGCCGATCCGGGCAACCAGTACGGCGTGCCGTGGGCATACGGCACCGACGGCATCGGCTACAACGTGCAGGCCGTGAAGAAGGCGCTCGGCGACAAGGCACCCACCGACAGTTGGGCGCTGGTGTTCGATCCGGCCAACATGGCGAAACTGAAGAGCTGCGGCGTGTCGTTCCTCGACCAGGCCGTCGACGTGTTCGCCGCGACGCTGCAGTACATGGGCAAGGATCCGAACAGTACGAACCCGGCCGACTATCGCGCCGCGTACGAGGTGCTCAAGAAGGTGCGCCCGTACATCACCCAGTTCAACTCGTCGGGCTATATCAACGATCTCGCGAACAACGACCTGTGCGTGTCGTTCGGCTATTCGGGCGACGTCGGCATCGCACACCGTCGCGCCGCAGAAGCGAAACGCCCGTACGAGATCCGCTTCGCGAATCCGAAGGAAGGCGGCCTGCTGTGGTTCGACATGATGGTGATCCCGAAGGATGCGCCGAACCGCGACGCCGCGCTGAAATGGATCAACTACCTGCAGGATCCGAAGGTCAACGCGGGCATCACCAACGCGGTGTTCTATCCGACCGCGAACAAGGCCGCGCGCCAGTACGTGAAGCCCGCGATCGCGCGCGACCTGTCGGTGTATCCCGCCGACGACGTGCTGAGCAGGATGACGCTGCTCAAGCCGATGCCGCCCGAGATTCGCCGGCTGCAGAACCGGCTGTGGGCGCAGTTGAAGACCGGGCGCTGAGCGGCGCGCCGCAACGCCGCGCCTCCGGCAGTCCGGGCCGGAGGCACGCGCCCGATCGCGCCCGCATCAGAACCGGTGAATGATCCCGGCGCCGAACGCGAACTGGTTGCGGGTCGACGACGGCGCCGTGTTGAACCCGTCGCCCAGCGTCGCGGTCGCGTCGACGATGCTGCCCGTGCCGCTCGTGCCGAGCGTCTTGCCCTTCGCATGCTGGTACGCTTCGAGCAGGTACAGCCCCGTGCGTTTCGACAGCGAGTAGTACTGCGACAGGTTGAACTGGTGATACTGCGCGCTGTCGGTAATACCGTTCGACTCGGTCGCACGCGTGTACGCATAACCCGCGCCGAAATCCCACACCGCCGACGGCTTCCAGTGCAGCACCGCGCCGGCCGTGTTGAAAATCGCCGTATTGAAGAACTTCGATGCCGCGCCCGGAATGTATTCGGTGTTGGTGTAGGTGGCCGTCGCGTCCCATGCATCGCTGAACCGGTAACCCAGGCCGACCGCGAACCGCTGCTGCGCCTTCGCTGTCTGGTAGCCGTTCGTGACCGCCGATACACCGATCTGTGCGCCGCCGTTCGACGTCGTCGAATTCGCGCCCCACGTGCCGCCCGCCGTGTTCGAGTTGTTCACGCGCTCGAACGCGACGCCGACGCCGAGCGGGCCGGCCGCATACTGGATGCCGGTCGCCCACGTCGAACCCGCGTTCGTGCTGCCGGCCACGCCGCCGAGCGAATAGGAACCGCTCAGCGTCACGCCATACCATTTCGGCGACGTGTACTCGATCGTGTTGTTCGCGCGGTAGATGGTGTCGAGCCCGTCGACGTCGCCCGGGTGCGCGCCGTAGTAGCCGGTGATCCACGTGGTCGGGCTGAACGGCGACATCGTCTGGTAGTACGACGCATATTGCCGGCCCGCGGTCAGCGTGCCGTACGTGGCGTTCGTCAGCCCGACCCATGCCTGGCGCCCGAAGAGCGCATCGGTGTACTGCGCGGCGCCCGTCGCCGAATTGAAGCCCGATTCGAGCGTGAACACCGCCTTCGTGCCGCCGCCGAGATCCTCGCTGCCCTTCAGCCCGAAACGGCTGCCGGCCCAGACGCCCTGGTTCATCCTGACGACCGACTTCCCGCCGCTCGTCGAGCCGACCGTCGTCGCGTTGCTCTGGTAGCCGATGCCGTTGTCGACGATCCCGTACAGCGTGACGCTGCTCTGCGCGAACGCCGGCGCGACGACGGCCATCGCGACGCCGGACGTCAGCGCCACCCGCAATGCCTGCTTCTTCATTGAACTGTCTCCTTCCTCGCCTGCTTGTGTGAGTGAATTGTCGTGATCGCGGCCTGCCGCCCGGTCAGGGACGATACGCACGCCAGCCATTGCCGCCCGTGCAGACGAGCTGTGAACCCTTGACCTGGCACTGCGCCTCGTAGCCCGGCGAGTACAGCCATTCGCCGGCCCAGTGCAGGTCGACGAACGGGTCGGCCTTCGGTGTATCGGCAACGAAATTCGTCGCGTCGTCGGTGCTGCCGCTGCCTGTGTAGCGCGCGGTGGCCGGGTACGGAAACACCGGGCGCGTACGCGTCGTGTTGCCGTTCGCATCGACGATCGACGCGACGATCCTGCCGGGCGTCGCGCCGGTCTCGGTCCAGGCCATCAGCGGCGTGAGGACGTCGAACACGTTCGGCCCCTGGCCGCCGCCGCAGTGCGCGACACCCGGGAACAGGTAGAAGCGTGCGAAGCGGTCGACCTGCGCGTCGCCCATGGTCTTCTTCATCGCTTCGTAGTACGCGATGCTCGAACGCGGCGAGATGTGCTGATCCTCGAGGCCGTGCCACAGCAGCAGCTTGCCGCCGCGGCCGGCGAAGCGGCCGAGGTCGGGATCGGTCGCAGCCAGGTAGTTCGACACCGGCACCGTCTTCGCGAACGCGTCGAGCGTGAACTTCAGGTCGCCGATCGTCGCTGACGGATACGACGCGTTGTAGGAGTCGAGATAGCGCAGGAACGGCAGCACGAAGCCGATCGTGCCGCTCGGCGCCGTGGCGGTCGCCGGCACGAACAGGTTCCAGTTCAGCTCCGAGCCCCATTCGCGCGACACGAGCGGTTCGAGACGCGTGCCGTTCGCGGTCGTCGCGCCGTCGTGAATCCTACGCACGACGTCGGCTTCCTGCGGCGTCAGGCACGTCGCGGTCGATTGTCCGTTCGCGCATGCCAGCGTCGCGGGATCGAACCGGCACGCGCGCGGGTTGTCGATCACGCCGTCGACCACGCCATCGAGCCCGTCGCACGCCTTCAGCACCGCGGCATGCAGCATCGGCAGCTTGCCGGCGAGCAGGATCGCGTTGCCCGTCTTCGGGTCCGTGTTGACCGCGGCCGGCCACGCGTGATGGAACGTGTTCTGCACGATCAGATCGTTCGCGGGCGCGCCGGCCGCGATGCCGTCGAAATCGTCGGGGAAGCGCTGCGCTTCCATCAGCGCTTCGCGGCCGCCGTCCGAGCAGCCGTCGAAGTACGCGTAGCGCGCGGGCCGTGCATAGAACTTGCCGATGATCGCCTTGGCCACCTGCGCGGTCGCATGCTCGGCGCGATACGCGAAGTCGAGCTTCGCTTTCGGGTCGAGCGCCCACGCACCGTCGTTGCCGCCTTCGTGGCCCATGTCGGTCGCGGCCATCGCGATCGTCCCGTTGGTGACCGGCACGCAGGTCGACGCCATCGGCGCATTGACCGACAGGTTGCCGCACAGTCCGCCGCATCCCGTCTGCAGATAACGTTGCGTCCAGCCCTGCGTCGGCAGTTGCAGTTCGAACAGCGACGCGCCCGGTCCGATCGTGCCTTTCACGTCGCACATGGGCGCCGGCAGCGTGTTGTTGCCGACGACCGTACCGGCCGGCAGCAGCACCGCCGACGTGATCGTGACGGTGCCGTCGGTCACGCCGCTCAGGTCGAGCGCCGCGACGGCCGGGCACGACATCGCAGGCATCACCGCCGGAAGATTCGCGAGACCGCCGGCAGCGCTCGCGGCGCTTGCCGCGTTCGGCCAGCCGGCCAACGCCGCGCACAACCACACCATGCCGATCGCCAGCATCCGGACCAGCGCATCGCGCCGGACGCCTGCCGTGCGACGCCATGCGCGCACGCTCCACCCTGCCCTGCAGTTCGTCTGCATTCCTGTCTCCTGTCGTTCTGGTTGGCATGCCGCATGGTCGTCGAGAGACGATGCGGCGACTTCACGAAGATCCTGCGATACATCGGTCGGATCGAGGCGGTACCTCATTCGCCTCTTGCTCAGCATAACTAATCTCAATGCACACCCGCGTTGCGAAGAAAGCCGAATCTCATCTGATCCGTTTATCGATTCCGGTGTGACGCTGCGGCTGCGCTGCTATCCGGCCTTACGCCGGTTCCATCCCGCATTCACGCTTGACGCGATCGGCCTGCGGCGACGCCAGATACGCGAGAAACGCCGCAGCAGCGTCACAATCGTGCGCCGTCCGGCACACCGCGGCGGCAAACACCGTGACGGCCTGAACCGCGTCCGGCAGCGTACCGACGACTTCGATGCCCGGCACATGCATCAGCTCGCTCAACTGCTGGAAACCGAGATCGACATCGCCCGATGCGATCAACTCGCCGACCGGCACACCCGGCGGCGCCTGGACGACACGCGCTGCGATCGCGTCCGCGATGCCCCAGCGCGCGAACAGGTGGTTGAGGTGCGACCCGCTCGGCCCCGTCGAATAGCCGATCCGGCCGGCCTGCAGGATCGCGTCGCGAACGCCGGACTCGGTGCCGATATCCGGCCGCACCGCACCCGCCGCCACCGCGACCGCGATGCCCGAGCGCGCGATCGCCACGCGGCTACGCGCGTCGACCTGGCCGTCGACCGCGAGCCGCGCGATCGCATCCGACGCGAGCACGACGAAATCGAACGGCTCGCCGGCCTGCACGCGCCGTGCCGCGTCGACACCGCCGACGGACCTGACCGACACGCGGCATCCCGTTTCGTCCGCATAAGCGGCGGCCAGTCGCGCCAGCACCGGCCGCATCGCCATCGACGAAATGCCGGTGACGGCAGCAGCCGCGCAGTCGGTCTGCACCATCGTCGCCCCCCGCATCAGTCGATGTAGCGCAGGCCGGCCTGCCGCAGCGGCTCGCGCATGTCGTACATGTCGAGTCCCAGCACGCCTGACGCGAGCTTCGCGCGCTTCGCGGCTTCGTTCGCCTCGCGCGCGATCGCCTTGTCGAGCACGTCGGCAGCGCGCGCGGCCGGCACCACGACCACGCCGTCGTCGTCCGCGACGATCACGTCGCCGGGATTGACGAGCGCGCCCGCGCACACGACCGGCACGTTCACCGAACCGAGCGTCGCCTTGATCGTGCCTTTCGCGGAGATCGCCTTGCTCCAGACCGGAAACTGCATCGCTTCGAGCACCGCGACGTCGCGTACGCCCGCATCGATGATCAGCGCCTGTGCGCCGCGCGCCTTGAAGCTCGTCGCGAGCAGGTCGCCGAAATAGCCGTCGGTGCAATCCGCGGTGATCGCCGCGACGACCACGTCGCCCGGTCGGACCTGCTCGGCCGCGACATGCATCATCCAGTTGTCGCCCGGATGCAGCAGCACGGTGACGGCCGTGCCGGACGCCAGCGCACGCGGATAGATCGGCCGCATGTACGGCTTCAGCAGGCCGGTGCGGCCCATCGCCTCGTGCACCGTCGCCGAGCCGAGCGCACCGAGCCGCGCGGCGACGTCCGGATCCGCGCGGCGGATCGTGCGGTAAACCACGCCAAGTTCATTCATGATCACAACCCCTTCGCTTTCAGTTGCGCATCCAGACGCGGATACACGCGTCGCGCATTGCCTTCGTAGATCTTGTGCCGCGCGTGCGCATCGAGCGACGACGCCTCGATGTAGCGCTTCGTATCGTCGTAGTAGTGGCCGGTCTCGGGATCGATCCCGCGCACCGCGCCGATCATCTCGCTCGCGAACAGGATGTTGTCCACCGGGATCACGCCGGTCAGCAGGTCGATGCCGGGCTGGTGATACACGCACGTATCGAAGAACACGTTGTTCAGCAGATGGTCTTTCAGCAGCGGCTTCTTCAGCTCCTGCGCGAGCCCGCGAAAACGTCCCCAGTGATACGGCACCGCGCCGCCGCCATGCGGAATCACGAAGCGCAGCGTCGGGAAATCACGGAACAGGTCGGAGGTCAGGCACTGCATGAAGGCCGTCGTATCGGCATTCAGGTAATGCGCGCCGGTCGTGTGGAAGCACGCGTTGCAGCTCGTGCTCACATGGATCATCGCGGGAATGTCGTACTCGACCATCTTCTCGTAGACCGGATACCAGTAGCGGTCCGACAGCGGCGGGCTGGTCCAGTGGCCGCCGGACGGGTCGGGGTTCAGGTTGAGCGCGACATTGCCGTATTCGTCGACACACCGGACGAGCTCCGGAATGCAGGTCGCGACATCGACGCCCGGGCTCTGCGGCAGCATCGCGGCCGGCACGAAGCGATCGGGGAAAAGCTGGTGCACGCGATGGCACAGCTCGTTGCACACGGCCGCCCACGTGCTCGACACCGCGAAATCGCCGATGTGATGCGCCATGAAGCTCGCGCGCGGGCTGAAGACCGTCAGGTCGAGGCCGCGTTCGCGCATCAGCCGGAGCTGGTTGAGTTCGATCGATTCGCGCAGCTCGTCGTCGCCGATGTTCAGCTCGGAGACCTTCGGCCGCTCCGACGGGCTGTTGATCGCCGCGACCTGGCGATTGCGCCACGCCTCCAGCGCCTTCGGCGCGGTCGTGTAGTGGCCGTGAATATCGATGATCATGCATGCTCCTGCGTGTGATGACGTGTCCGGCCGCCTGCCGACCGCCGCGCCGGTTCGGCGCGGTCCGGTCAGTGCGCCGGGTTTTCCAGTTCCTGCGGTTCGGGCGCGCTCGCGCGCTGCGACGTCATGATCGCGATCGCGGCCAGCGTGGCCGGCACCGCGAGCATCGACAGGATCGCGTCGAACTTCCAGCCGAGCCCGAGCAGCGCGCCGCCGATCGCCGAGCCGAAGATGCTGCCGAAGCGCCCCATCCCGAGCATCCAGCTCACGCCGGTCGCCCGCGCGACGGTCGGGTAGCGACCCGGCGCATACGCGTTCAGCCCCGTCTGCGCGCCGCTCATGCAGAAGCCGGCCGCGAACACCAGCAGCGCGAGCGACGACGACAGCGCACCGGCCCATGCGAGCACGGCCACGCACAGCCCGCCGCCCAGATACGCGACGCCTATCACGGGCGCAGGCCGCACCTTGTCCATCAGCCAGCCGACGCCGATCGCGCCGATCGTGCCGCCGATCTGGAACATCGCGGTCACGTTCGCGGCCGTGCTGACGGACAGGCCCGCATCCTTGATCAGCGTCGGCAGCCAGCCCGTCAGCAGGTAGATCACGAGCAGGCCCATGAAATACGTGATCCACAGCGACACGGTGACGAACCCGTAGCCTTGCGAGAACAGCACGCCGATCGGCTTGCGCGTCGGCAGCGGCGGCTCGTTCGACACGAACGTCTCGTCGCCGGCGAACTGCCCGCCGCACACGCGGTTCAGCAATGCGGCGATGCGCTGCGACGGCGCACCGCGCACGGCCAGCAACCGTGCCGATTCGGGCAGCAGCCACAGCTGCAGCGGAATCAGCAGCAGCGGCAGCGCGCCGCCGAACAGCAGCACCGTGCGCCAGCCGTGCAGCGGAATCAGCCAGCCGGCGACGAAGCCGATCAGCGCCGAGCCGAGGTTGAAGCCCGTGAACATCACGGTGATCATCAGCGCGCGCATCCGCTTCGGCGCGTACTCCGACAGCAGCGTCGTCGTGTTCGGCATTGCCGCGCCGAGACCGATGCCCGTCAGCAGCCGCAGCATCGCCATCTCGAACGGCGAATGCGCCTGTGCGGTCACGATCGTGAACACGCCGAACAGGCATACCGACGCGATCAGCACGCGCTTGCGCCCGAACCGGTCCGCGCTCGGGCCGGCCACCAGCGCGCCGATCACGAGACCGATCGGCGCCGCACTCATCACGAGCCCGAACTCGGGCCGCGAGATCGCCCAGTCGTGGATGATCGACGGCGCGACGAAACCCATGATCGCGACGTCCATCCCGTCGGCGATCACGACGAGGCAGCACAGTACGACCAGCAGCCACTGGTAGCGCGTCACCGGCCGGTCGTCGATGAACGACTTGATGTCGACTATCTTTCCGCTTCCCATCATGTCTCTCCTGTCTCCTTGGCGACGATCGTTCATATCGATTCGTCATCCTATTTATATGGCTTGATACGCTGCCTGAACGACAGGACCAAGGCGCGCGATGTCACGCGCCCCCGTCACCCGTCAGGTGTTGTCCTGCTGCTCCGCGCCATCCCAGCCGAGCGGCCCCGCGCTCTTGCCCGCGACGGAATACAGCGCGCCGGGCGCGTTTCTCGTGCGCTGGAAATCTTCCAGCGATTCGCCGCGCATCGCCGCGTAGATATGCAGGTTCGAGACACCCGTCACCGCGCCGAGCTTTTCCAGCAGGAAGAAGATCACGCCGTAGCGCAGCAGGCCCGGCCAGTCGCGCCGGCGGATCAGGTCGCGCTCCTGCGCGCTGAGGCCGGCCGCGTCGAAGCTCGCTTCGGGGTCGCCCAGAAACTGCGCGCGATGTGCAGGCTCGATCATCCGGTGCAGATAGTCGTTGATCCGGTACGCGTCGACGGCCTTCGCGATCGTGAACGGATAGGTGCCCGGCAGTTGCTCGACGCCGGCGAGCTCGGCAGCGATCCGCTGCCGGTGCCGTTCGGCCGCCGCCGTGTCGATGTCGGTGTCCGCCGGCTCGTAGACGGCCGTCGCGATGCCCGTCATCGACGGCAGGTAGTAGCTGCGATGCCGGCACACGACGCCGGCCGGCAACGCGCCGCGCATCGTCAGCCACATCACGACCTCGGCCCCTTCGTAACCGCCGAGCGTCGCGTATTCGGCAAGCGGCATGCCGGCGAGGCGCTCGGGATCGCGTTCGAGCAGGTCGAGAAAGCGTTCGTCCCATTCGGGATGATTGAAGCCCGAGCGCTCGCCGTGTACCTGGTGCGACAGCCCGCCCGTCGCGACGATCGCGACGCGCAGATCCTCCGGATAGCTTTCGATCGCTCGGCGCAGCGCCTGCCCGAGCCGGTAGAAGCGGCGTGCGGACGGCACCGGCAACTGCAGCACGCCCATCTGCAGCGGCACGAGCCGGACCGGCCAGTCGGGCCGATGCGGGCACAGCACCGACAGCGGCGAGAAACAGCCGTGATCGAGCGGCTTGTTCTGGAAGAACGACATGTCGAACTCGTCGGCCATCAGCGACTGGCCGATATGCGCGGCAAACGCCGGATCGCCGGCGATCGGCGGCAGGTCGCGCGCGCCGCCGCCTTCGTCGGCCGGATGCCACTGCGGCCCGACGCCCAGCGCGAACGCCGAATAGTGATCGAAGAAGAACGACGTGACATGGTCGTTGTAGATGAACAGCAGCACGTCGGGGCGCCGGTCGGCGAGCCACGCGGCCAGCGGCGCGAAGTTCTCGAAGATCGGTGCCCACACGGGGTCGTCGCGCTTGTTCTTGTCGAACGCGAACCCGATGGTGGGCGTGTGGGAGGCCGCGATGCCTCCGATAATCCGTGCCATGCCAATGCTCCTTCGTGATGCTCGAATGCGGTCCGGCCCGCCCGGCCGTCCGCGATAATTTGAATGCGTGCCGCGCCCGCTGCCTATGCGCGGCCGTGCGGCTGCGGCGCGAGGCTGCGCTTGACGACCAGCGCGAGCGGAACGGTAAAGACAAAGTGCGACATGAACCCGCCGACGATCACGTTCGGGTCGAAGTAGTTCGGGTGGTTGTTCGACGCGATCATGATCAGCGCGTGCATCACGATCCACGCGACGATCGCGAAGAACAACGCGACGAACGTCGCTTCGAAGCCGCGCCGGCGAAACCACGGCCAGATCGCCGCGAACACGATGCCCCACGACAGCGCGAACGCAAAATGAATCGCGGTGCCGATGAAGTACGACCCGATGCCGAGCGCGTCCTGTACGGCCTTGCCGAACACGAGCCCCGTCGCGTTGCGCGGGATGCCGGCGAGCGGCATCAGGTGCTGCGCGCCGACCCATACCAGCGCCTCGTAGACCCAGATCAGCACCGCGCCCGTCAGGCCGCCGAGGATGCCCGCCCGCACCGTGTCCGCAACAGCGGCCCGTCCCGGCGATGCGTCTACCTGCATGCCGCCCACCGGCTTGCCGGCTCCCAACGTGTGCTGTCGTCCCATTGCGCTGCCTCGCTCGTTGAATGAGTGCCCCGCTCGGCGGGACGCCCGTGTGATCGGACAAACAATGAATCAGATGGCAGTCCGATACGCCGGCAACTGCGCCGATGCGGCTGCCGGGATCGAAATTACGCATTCGGTGGCTGTGCCAAGTAGCCGGGGAAAACCCTGAAATTTCATCGAGACGATATGACCGTCAAGCGTTCCCGTGCGACGCCGTTCACCTGACAGATAGCCGGGAAGCCCGCCGGATATGGCGCTCACGCCCGGCCGCGCGCGGGTCCGCCAGCAACGCCGCCGATCCGGACGATTAGAATCCGATAAACAAAACAGATAGGTTGATAAGCACGACGCAAGCTGCGGCGCCGCCGTTCCGGTAAAGTCGATCGACACCCGCCGCCGGCGCGCCGCATGCCGGCCGGCATGCAATGCGGCCCGTCCGCGCCTGACCGACCCATGGACAACACCGAACTCCCGAACCTCGCCTGCCTGTACGCGGTGCAGCGCGTGGCCGAAGCCGGCAGCGTGAGCCGCGCGGCCGCGACGCTGTTTCGTGCGCAGTCGGCCGTCACGCGCGCCGTGCAGGAAATCGAAACGGCGCTCGGCGAACCGCTGTTCGACCGGAAACCGTCGGGCATGCTCGCGACGCCGGTCGGGCGCGCCGTGCTGAAGCGCAGCGAGCGCGTGTTTGCAGAACTCGGCGAGCTGGCGAACTGGTGCGCGCTACGCCAGTCGCGCCGGCGCGCATCGGCCGAAGGCGGGCTGCCCGCCTACCTGCTCAATACACGACGGCTTCGGTTGTTCTCGACACTCGCGCGGCACCGGCACATGCCGAGCGCGGCGCGCACGCTCGGCGTCACGCAGCCGGCCGTCAGCAGCGCGATCCGGATACTCGAGAGCGGCGCGGGGTTCGCGCTGTTCCATCGCCATCCGCGCGGCCTGCTGCTGACGACCGACGGCGAAACGTTCCTGCTGCACGTGCGGCGCGCGCTGAACGAATTGCGGCATGTCGCCGATGACGTCGCGGCGCTGCACGGCAGCATCCAGGGCGTCGTGACCGTCGGCGCGCTGCCGCTCGGCCGCACGCTGATGCTGCCCGAAGCCGTCGCGCGCGTCGTCACGCGCTTCCCGAAGGTACGCGTGATCACCGACGAAAGCGCGTATGAGGCACTGGTCGCCGGCGTGCGCGCGGGCGACATCGACTTCATCCTCGGCGCGCTGCGCGCCAGCGCCCCGACGAGCGACCTCGAGAACGAACGATTGATGTCGGAGAGCCTCGTCGTGCTCGCGCGGCGCGATCATCCGCTCGCCGGCGTGCGCAACCTCGGCATCAAAAGCCTCGCCGGTGCGCAATGGATCCTGCCGCGCAGCCATTCGCCCGCGCGCGGCCTGTTCGACGCGCTGTTCCGCCGCATGAAGCTCAGGCCGCCGATGCCGACGGTCGAAACGGCCGACCTCGCCGTGATCCGCGGCCTGCTGCTGCATACCGACATGCTCGCGGTGCTGTCCGCGCAGCAGCTCCATTACGAGTGCGATTCGGGGCTGCTGGCCGTCCTCGACGTCGCGCCGATGCGCGAGACGACGCGCGATATCGGCCTGATGACGCGCACCGGCAGCCCGCCGTCGCCGGCCGCGCGTGCGCTGATCGACGCGATCCGCATCGTGGCGACCGAAGTCGCGCGCTCGCCGCACACGGCCGTCGCGCGATAAGGAAAGCGCATGGCTGTCACGCCATGTTCGCATTGCATGGGCGGCGGACCTCAACCGACAATTTCCAATGTTGTCCGGTCGGATCGGCATTGATTCGCCAAATCGTCATAAAAGATCGAGATACCGTTGCGGCGGCCACGTCTGCGCCCCGCGCGGTGCGCGCCAACCCACTTCTGAAGGAGCGACACGCATGCACGAATCGACGATCGCGTTCATCGGATTCGGCGAGGCCGGCGGCCTGCTCGGCGGCGCGCTGGCCGCGCGGAATGTCCTCGTGACGATGTACGACCGGCAGCTCGACGATTCACGCACCGCGCCCGCGATGCGCGACAAGGCCGCGCGCCTGAACGTGCAGGCCGCGCCGACACTCGCCGATGCGATCCGCGATGCGCGATGGATCGTCTCCGCCGTCACGGCGTCGTCCGATGCCGACGTCGTCGCAGCCGTGTCCGCGTGCATCCGGCCGGGGCAGACCTTCATCGACATCAACTCGGTATCGCCCGCGATGAAGCAGCACGGCCAGCGGCTGATCGAAGCCGCCGGCGGCCGCTATGTCGAATCGGCCGTGATGGCACCCGTGCCGCCTTACGGGCTCGCCGTGCCGATGCTGCTGGGCGGCCCGCAGGCCGAAACGGTCGCGCCGGAGCTGAATACGCTCGGCTTCGACGCGCGGGCCGTGTCGAATCGGGTCGGCGTCGCGTCGGCGGCGAAGATGTGCCGCAGCGTGATGATCAAGGGCATCGAGGCGCTGACCATCGAATGCCTGGGCGCCGCCCGCGCGTACGGGGCCGATGCGCTCGTGCTCGCATCGTTGCGGCAGACGTTCGATCAGTTCGCGACGTCGCCCGACCTGCCCGGCTACCTGATCAGCCGTGTCGCCGAACATGGCCGCCGCCGCGCGGCGGAGATGCGCGAAGTCTGCGAAACGCTGCGCGAAGCCGGCATGGCGCCGGAGATGAGCGAAGCGTGTGCGCGCGTGCAGGATCGATTCGTCGACACGATGGCCGCGCGCGGGCTCGATTACGATGCGCTGCTGCCGTTCGACTGGGCGCAGGTGCTCGACCTGCTGGACGACCGGCAGCGATAGGAACCGGCCACGCCGCGCGGACGTCGCGACGCCTGCCGTCGAAGCCGATCGCGCGAACTACCGCAGCGCCTGTGCCGCCTGCGCCTGCTCTGCCGAAAACGCGTCTTCCACGAACCGGATCACGTCGTCGAGCGACGACGTGCATACGGCGCCGGCAGCGAGCTCCCGAAACGCGCCATCCGGCCCGAAGCAGACGAGCGGCTTGCGCCAGCGTTGCGCGAGCGAAATCTCCTCGGCCGTGCCGTGCCCGCCCGGCAGTGCGACGATCAGGTCGCTGCTCAGCACGTTCACGTAGTTGCGGTTGATCGTCTGCGGATCGGCGCCCGGTTCGCGGCGCGGCAGCGGCGTGAGGATCGGGATGTCGACGAACGGATGCGGATAGCCGTCGAGCGGCACGAAGCCCGCGAGCGGATCGGCCTGCGTCGGCAGGATGCCGATCGAGCGCCCGGCCCGCCCCGGCACGCCGGCAAACGCGCGCGCGACCGCCAGCATCACACCCTGCCCGCCGCCCGTCAGCAGGTTGAAGCCGGCCTGCGCAAGCCACGCACCGAGCGGTTCCGAAAACGCGAGCCACGGCTCCTTGCCCGAGCCCATCACGCCGATCGTTCTGTTTTTCTGTTGCATCGTGGTTTGCGGTGAAGTCGTTGCTGTGCGCGCGAGCGTGTCAGGGTGCGGCTGCGGGCGGGCCCGCGCCCGCCGCGCTCATTCGAGCTCGACGCCCTTGAGCTCGGGAATCAGGAACAGCGTCGCGACCATGTCGAGCACATAGAGGCCGGCGAGCAGCGCGATGGCCGTCTGGAACGAATAGTGCGCGGCCAGTGAGCCGACCGCGACCGGACCGAAGCCGCCGACCGCGCGGCCGATGTTCCACAGCACGTTCTGCGCGGTCGCGCGCGCGGCGGTCGGATAGCCTTCGGACATCAGCGTCCCGTAGCCGCCGACCATCCCGTTGACGAACATCCCCATCAGCGCGCCGGCCCACAGCATCGCCGTCGGGTCCGACAGCCGCGCATACGCGATGACCGTTGCGACCGAGCCGAGCTGGTACAGCAGGAACGTCGGCTTGCGCCCGATGCGGTCAGCCAGTTGCCCGAACACCCAGACGCCGATCATCATCCCGACGACGGTCGCCGCCGTCCACAGCCCCGACTTCGTCAGCGAAAAGCCCATCTGTTTCGACAGGAAGGTCGGCAGCCAGATCATGATCCCGTAGTAGCCGAAGTTCTGGACCGAACACAGGATCACGATGCCGAGGCTCGTGCGCGCGGTGCGGCCGTCCGCGACGAGCATGCGGAACGCGTTGGCCTTCGGCTGCGCCGCGCGCTGCACGAACGCTTCCGGCTCGTGCAGCTTGTTGCGCATGACCCACGCGAGCAGCGCGGGCAGCACGCCGACCAGGAACATGCCGCGCCAGCCGATGCGGAGCAGCAGGAACGGCGTCAGCAGCGCGGCCAGCAGCACGCCGGCCTGCCAGCCGAGCGCGACGTAGCACGACACGCGTGCTCGCTTGCTCGCCGGCCACGCTTCGGCCGCGAGCGCCATGCCGATCCCGAACTCGCCGCCCAGGCCGATGCCCGCGATGGTGCGGTAGACGAGCAGATCCTGGAAGCCGCGCGCGAACGCGCACAGGCCGGTGAAGATCGCGAACAGCAGGATCGTCCAGGTCAGCACGCGCACGCGCCCGTAGCGGTCGCTCAGCGCGCCGAACACGATGCCGCCCGCGACGGCGCCGATCAACGTCCACGTGACCAGCGCGCCGCCCTGCCCGGGCGTCAGTTGCAGCGCCGCGGTGATCGCGGGCAGCATGAAGCCGAGGATCAGCAGGTCGAAGCCGTCCATCGCATAACCGATCGCCGACCCGGCCAGCGCTTTCCACGCGTACGGGCCGACCTGCTCCACGCGCGGGGCCGACGGGCCGCCGAGCGCCGAGGATTTGATGTTTGCTGCCATGGTGTCCTGCCACGAATGTCCGGCGACATTCTAAGGCCTGTGCCGGCGCGTGACGGGCTGGCGAACGCGCCGGTACGCGGTGCGGTACCGGCGTGCGTCGGCGCCCGTTCCTGTCCGTCAAGCGCGCGTCGGCGGCGACGGTTCAGGATGCGCCGCACGCCCGCTTCCGGGACGGAGAGCGGGAATCGGCGGGCAATGAACGGGAAAGCAGCGATCCGGTGTCGGCGGCAAGGCCGGCGATGTCGCGATCAGACCGGACACCGAACGAAAGACATCGTGCCGGCCGGGTGGCGCCGGGTGGCCCTGCGGCGCGGCCGGCATCAGCCCTGATCGTCCCCGGGCCACCAGGTCTTGGCCTCGCGGTCGACGACGAGCATGTCGAGATCCCTGCCTTCGAGCCATTTCGGCCGCGGGCCGCGGCCCGACCACGAGCGGCCGGTCGTCGGATCGTAGTACTTGGCAGGCGCCTTGCGTTTTCGCTGGACGATATAGCCGAGCGCGCTCAGCACTTCCTGCTGCGTAATTCCCAAAAGCGCGACCTGTTCCTTGAAGGCCGCGAGCGCGGCCTGCTTCTCCTTCTGCTTCGCATCCGACAGCTTGATGTTCAGGTCCCGAAGTTGTGCTTCGAGTTCCTGCAGGGCCTGGGTCATGTATTCATCCTCTTTGGGCATGTTTTGGCAAAAAGCTCCGATGGGCGAACCTACCACGAAGTTCCGCCGATCGGTGCTGTCATATTGGTGAATCGTCTGCCCGAGCCGGCATGGTTTGCGCGACGCGCACTAAACGACGTCGCGCGTCAAAAACAGACACGGAACGGGCCGGCAACGCGCGGCACGCCGCATGCGAATGCACGGCGAACGGCTGCGGCAAGTTATGCGCCGCACCATGGCACTGGCGCGGCATGGCGCGAATGATAGCAGTGCTCGGCATCGCGTTGCAGGAGTTGCAGGAGTTGCAGGCCGGAGCCTGACCGGCGCGACGTTTGCCGGCCGAGGTCAAGGCCGGCCCGGCGGCTTACCGGTCGACGGCGTGGGCGTCCCACGCGATCCGGTCGAACAGCGCGCGGCGCCGCGTTCAGCGCGGCCGCATGTGCGACGCGGCTCTGCGACGTTGTGCCTTCAAGCACGAAGTGTCCTGAAAATAACGCATGACCTATCCGTCAGGCCAGGCCTGCCGGCGGTTTGTCCTTGATGCGAAAAAGCATGGTTTGGCCAAACGGCACGAAGTAAAGCACAAGGTGACCAAAAGAATATTTTCCTTATAATCAATCGACTATATGATCATCCTTCAGAAAATCTGCTGGCTCCCATATGGATTGAACAAAGGCTGCGATATTTCGGTGCCTCGAAGCCAGTAAATCGGGGCAAGGATCACCCCGGGCAACCCGCTTCGCCTACGAACTCCCCCTTACAGTTTCCTCACTCCCAAGACGCACCGATACGCGTCCCGGCCGCTTGGACAGATCTTCGATGCTTTTCACGATTTGCCTGGGCTTAAAACCAGTCACAAGACTACCTCGCATTTCAAGAGGTGCCGCGTGTCTTGAGACTCAAGAGGCCGCTCCACTGGACGAGTGCGAATGTCAGCCATCGTGGCCCGGTAAGCGGGATGAACACACCCCCATTGCGGGTCGGGTCGCACAGGGTCTGCGAGCGCATGACCTGACGGACCTGTAGCGCCCCCTGACGGGGGGGCGCGCCTGGCTCATATGGTGCGTTTCGGATGCGGATTCAACCCGGCTCGACACCAGGCACTTCATACGGTCAGATCGCTTACCGTGTCGGCGGGATATGAAGCAGCGTGGGCTGCGTGAGTACCTCCGGCTTGAGGATCTCGTCGAGTTGCTGCCTGGACAACAGCCCCCGCTCGAGCACGATGTCATAGACTCGGCCGCCCGACGCATGTGCCTCCATCGCGACGGAGGTCGCGTTGGCATAGCCGATGTACGGATTGAGCGCCGTCACGATGCCGATCGAGTTCTCGACCGACGCGCGCAAGCGCTCCGCGTTGGCCGTGATTCCCTTGACACACCGCTCGGCGAGTGTCAAGCAGCCATTGCGCAAGTGGGTCACACTCTTGAACAGGCTGTGCGCAATGATCGGCTCGAACGCATTCAACTGGAGCTGTCCGGCCTCGGCCGCGAAACTCACGGTGACATCGTTGCCGATGACCTCGAATGCAATCTGGTTCACTACCTCGGGGATAACCGGGTTGACCTTTCCCGGCATGATGCTCGAGCCAGCCTGCATGGGCGGGAGGTTGATCTCTCCCAGACCCGCGCGTGGGCCGCTGGAGAGCAGACGCAAGTCGTTGCAGGTTTTCGAGAGCTTCACTGCCACGCGCTTGAGCACGCCGGACAACTGAACGAAAGCGCCACAGTCCTGCGTCGCCTCGACGAGGTTGGGTGCCGTGATCAGCGGAATACCCGTAATCTTCTGGAGATGCTTCAGGACGAGCGGTGCGTAATCGGGGTGCGCGGTAATGCCCGTTCCGATCGCCGTCGCGCCCATGTTGATTTCGCAGATCAGCAGCGCCGCCTCTCGAAGCCGTTCTTCATCCTCTCCAAGCATCACGGCGTAGGTGCCGAACTCCTGACCGAGCGTCATCGGCACCGCATCCTGCAATTGCGTACGCCCCATTTTCAGCACGTCCTTGAACTCCAGCGCCTTGGCTTCAAAAGCATGCCGCAAAATCTCCATTGCCTCGATGAGACTCAGGATACCGAACCAGGTCGCGACTTTCAGGGCCGACGGGTACACATCGTTGGTGCTCTGGCCAATGTTGACCTGCTCGTTCGGATGCAAATACTGGTATTCGCCCTTCTTCTTCCCTAACAGTTCGAGCGCGCGGTTGGCGATGACCTCGTTGGCGTTCATGTTGGTCGAGGTCCCGGCGCCCCCCTGGATCACGTCGACCACAAACTGATCATGCAGCTTGCCTCCCAGCAATTCGGCGCAGGCACCGACGATCGCGTCACATCGCGCCGTGTCGAGCAGACCCAGCTCGTGATTCGCCAGCGCGGCAGCCTGTTTGATGCAAGCCAGTGCCTTGATCAACTCCGGGTAGACAGAGATCGGTGAACCGGTTATCGGAAAATTTTCCAGCGCGCGTAGCGTGTGAACGCCATAGTAGGCGTCAGCGGGAACTTCACGATCGCCAAGCAGATCATGTTCGGTTCTAAAGGAATTTTCGGCAGCCATGGACATGCTCCTCGAGCGGAAACGGGGTTGATTGGGGTTGAAGACGCCCTTGAACCTTGAGGACGAGAAAATATGACGCGATCGCAATGCCAGTTTTTCGTGATTCGCGTCAATTCACGCACATGGCATGGCGGTTTCCGTGAAATCGCCACGCCGCTCCCCTCCTTCATGGTTTGCGCTGCCCGTTCAGCGTCGGACGCCGTTGAACAGCGCGCACGAGCCGCAATCAAAAGGTGCCGGAGAAGGCCTGCTGGACCTTGCCGGGGTTCGTTACGCCGTTTGCGATGAGTAACTGAGTCAGCAACCGCGCCTTTTGCGGATTCAGATCAAGCGCGACGACGAAGCCGCGCTTGTCGTCTTCGACCTCCACGTTCCTGTTGACGAATCCGGACATCACACGCGTCGAGCGGACCACCACGATCCCCTTCTTCGCGGCCCGGTCGAGGGCATCCAGCGCTTCCCTGGACGCATCTCCATCGCCCTCGCCCGCCAGCACGATGCCCTTCGCGCCATCGGCAATGGCATGGTCGATCTGGACGCCGTCCATGTTGCTATGCGCATAGACGATTTCCACGCGCGGCAGGCGGCCATTCGCCGGCAAGCCAAAAGCGTCGCGTGTCGATGCAAGCGCAGGCGCAACGAAACGAATGCTTGCCGGATCGACATAGCCGATCACACCTGCGTTCGGCGAAGCAAACGTCTGCACGGCAGTCGTGTTGGTCTTCGTAATCCAGCGCGGCGCGTGAATCTGGTCGTTCATCACCACCATCACACCTCTACCTCGCGATTTCGGACTTGCCGCCACTTCCACCGCTTCGTAAAGATTGTTGGGGCCATCCGCGCTGGTCGATCCGCCCGGCCGCATCGACCCTACAAGTACCACCGGCTTGTCCGAGTGCACAACGTTATGCAGAAAGAATGCCGTTTCTTCCATCGTGTCCGTGCCGTGGGTGATCACGATGCCATCTGCCTCGTTTCGATCGAAAGCCTCCTGGATCCGGTGCGCAAGCCGGAACCAGATCTCGTCGCTCATATCCTGCGACCCGACATTGGATATCTGCTCGGACCTGATGCTTGCGAGTTTTTCAATGCCCGGAACCGCCCGAACCAGTTCCTGGCCCTTGACGTTTCCCGAGTTGTAGCCAATAGCTGAACGCGGATCGACTGTGCCGGCAATGGTGCCGCCGGTTGCAAGGACAAGGATCCGCGCCGATCCGGCTGCCGGACTTGCCGCCGCAGGGGCTGTCGCGTTTTCCGGTGTTGTATCCGCAGCCCACACGCCAGCGCCGCTCAAGGAACAGGCGCATACGAGAAGCGCAGCGGCAACCGTTGTGCGCGACCTGCGCAGACAGCCGGCTTGCCGAAGGGTAGTCTTGATCTTCATATTCAGTCTCCTGAAGGGATTTGACAGCACAAGGAATGACGTCGCCTGTCAATGTCATTACGCAGTACTACTTTTATACCGGGTCCACGTTCCATTCGTTATGTTCGGCGAAGGTCGATTGACCCACGTGGCTGCCCAATATGACCGCCGAACATCCGTACCCTACGTTCGCTGTGTCTGCCGCGTCAGTCAGCGAGACTGATCGGGTCGGCCTGCTGACCGGGTAACCGGCCGCTCCGCTGCCGCGGTCGCCAGGGCGACGCATTGCCGTGCGAGAACATCGGTCGGATCGACAAGACTGACCCGTGTGCCTGTCCTTCCCACGAAGCTGCTCTGCGGCAGTAACAGCGGCAGTTCGGTACATCCCAGGACGATGACTTCGACGCCTTCCGCAATGAGCCCGTCAATGGCAGCGGAGATATCGTCGATGCAACGTCCGGTGGTAAATCCCGCTTTCACCCCTTCCATGCCGTAGATCGCTTCCATCACCCGTGCCTGCAATTCCACCCCAGGCACGATTTGCCGCAACCCTTCCGATTCCAGGGCTTTCTCGTAGACGTTGCTTGCGATCGTCCCCGAGGTTGCCAGCACGCCAACGCAGGAAATCAGCGGAAACCTCTCCCGGAGATGGCGAACCGTAACGGTCAGCATATTGACGATCGGGATGCCCAGATACGGCTGAATGCGTTCGACAA
This sequence comes from Burkholderia pyrrocinia, assembly GCF_018417535.1. Classification (NCBI taxonomy): domain Bacteria; kingdom Pseudomonadati; phylum Pseudomonadota; class Betaproteobacteria; order Burkholderiales; family Burkholderiaceae; genus Burkholderia; species Burkholderia pyrrocinia. The sequence continues at coordinate 945,609 of NZ_CP070979.1, forward strand.
ATGCATGGGCGGTATTACATGGAATGGCGATGATGTCCGCGTCGCCCGACTCGAGCTTCTTGCAGGTCGCGTAAAGCGAAATGGTCGGGTCGGGTCCGTCACCGACAAGGTTTTCCGTGCGGTCGGGAATCTGGGGATTCTGTTCGATCAGAAGCCTGATATGGTCCTGGTCGCAATTGGCCGGCGTGTTGCGTACGATCTTCTGCATGAAGTCCACCGTCGCCGCCGGCCCGACGCCACCGACTACACCCACTTTGAAAATGGATTCGGGCAAACCGTAATTGCCCGCTATCACGTACTGCGCGTATGCAAGATTCGAATCGATCAGCGGCACGCGAAACGGGCCCATTTCCTCTGCCACGAGCGCAATTTCCGTCAGGCCCGGCACAATGATATTTGCGCCTTGCTCGATGAGGTCCTCGCACGCGTCGCGCAGCAGCGCGACAGGCCGGCCACACAGGTTGCCGCTCTTGACGCCGTCGGCGCCGTAGACAGCTTCGGTGACGAGATCGATACCGTCACGTGGGCGGGGGTAAATAACCTCGAATTCCGGCGCCGCGAAATACTTTTCAAAGAGCCCTTTTCGACGGGAGTAGTCCGAGGTCAACACGCCGATTCGCCGGGCAGCCGGAAACTTCCTTCGAACATGGCTGCGAACGGCTTCCACCATATCGACGATCTGCAACGGCGAGTTGGCCTTCAGTTCATCGATAAACGTGTGACTGATGAAGCACGGGAGTACCACGGTCGTCACGCCGCGCTTCTCGAAGCCGCGGATCATGTCGAAAATGTACAGCTTCCGTTGAGTCGTCGCTTCGCCACCACTGGCGGCCCCTCGAAAGGGATGCTGCTCGAAAATGACGTCGACGTGTTCCGCATCGCTCGATGCAGGCGTCGATTTGACGAGCTTGAAAAAGACATCCGCGCTTGCCAGTGGACCCAGGCCGCCCACCACGCCGAACTTTTTCCCGCTCAGCACGCTTGCGCCGATCATTTCGTTTCGCCCTGCAATTGGCCCAAGGCAACGCTGTTCTCTCCATCGTTCTGCCTGGCGAGCCGCTTCAACTCCCACTTGGCAATGACGGCCGTCGAGATACTGTTGCCAATCACGTTCGTGGCGGTTCGCCCCATATCGAGAATCTGATCGATGGCGAGAATCAGCACCACGCCGGACGGCGGCAGATGAAACATCGGTGCAACTGCGGCGACCACCACCACGGAACCTCTTGCGACGCCGGCCATTCCCTTGCTGCTCAACATCAGGACGAGCAACATCACGATTTGCGTGCCGATCGGCATGTCGATGCCGAATGCCTGCGCGATAAAAATCGCGGCAAACGCCTGGTACATCATCGATCCGTCGAGATTGAACGCGTAGCCGAGCGGCAACGTAAAACCGACGACCTTCTTGTCGATACCGAACGCCTCAAGCTTCTCGGTCAGACGCGGATAAGCGGCCTCGCTGCTCGCGGTCGAAAAGGCGAGCATCGCGGGTTCACGGACAGCTCGCAGCAACTTCCAGATCGATTTTCCCAAAAAGACGTGACCGACGGCGACGAGGGCGACCCACAGCAGGACGAGACCGACGTAGAAGCTGCCGACGAGCTTGCCGTACGTGGTCAGCACATCCAGGCCGTTCACCGTGATCGCGGATGCGAGGGCGCCGAATACACCGACGGGAGCGAGCCGCATCACATAGTCGGTCAGCTTCAGCATTGCAGGGACGAGCGCATCGATGCCGGCGATCAGCGGTGTGACACGCGGATCCTTTTTGATGGCACTCAGAACGACGCCGAACAGGACGGAAAAGACCAGGATTTGCAGGATGTCATTTCGAGCCATCGCATCGATGATGCTGGAAGGAAACGCATGCGTGACGAAGTCCTTGAAATTCAGGCCCGCGGTGTTGAGACCGGTTGCCACATCGGAACTGGTCTGCGTCATATGCAGACCCGCGCCGGGCTGCAGCGCATTCGCAAGGACGAGGCCAAGCGCGAGCGAGAAAAGCGACGCGCACACGAACCATCCCACCGACCTGAACCCGATTCTGCGCACGTCGCTCGTTCCTTCCATGCCGGCGAGCCCGGACACCAGAGTGGCGAAGACGAGCGGCGCGATAATCATCTTCACGAGGCGCAGGAAGATATCCGTGATGATCGAGAAGTACCCTGCGATTGTCTTGGCTTCTGCAGCACCGGCGACACTCCGATGGCACACGTAACCGACGACGACGCCGAGCACCATGCCAGCCAGAATATATAAAGTCAGGCGATTTTTCATTTCCATCAGTCCGAGGAATGCGCACAAGGTCTGACGTGACCGCTGTACGCTGGCAGGAGGCAAAAACGTCGTCAGCGGGCGACGTTTCTGTGTATGGGACGGATGATAGAGACGATCAAAAAAAGCTCGATGCGGGTCCTGCATGGGGATATGCGAACCTCACATAACGCGGGATAACCCCTAATCGGCGACCGGCGACGCGGCACGAAGATGGCGCCAAAGCGTGTCCAAAAACTCATTGCGATTCGATGCATCGCGGTAGACGCGAAGTTCGATTTCGAGATTCCATGCGTCCCGCCCCGCCGGAACCAGTTCGCTCGCGTCGAGTTCGGCGACAATCGAGCTCTTCGGAAGCCACGCGACGCCTTCGCCTTCCAGCACCAGTTTCTTGACAACCTCCGCCATGTCGGACTCGTAATGCAGTCGCAAGGCCGGGCTCGTATCGACTCGACTCAACAGGAGTGCGAGGCAGCGGCCGAAATAGCTGGTTTCCGTATACGAAATCAACGGCAATGCATGGGTCGCCGTTCCTGGCAACCGGAATGCGGGCGCACCACGCGGATTTGGCCGGCAGACAGGCATCAGTACATCGACGCCCACGGCGAGATGCTCGTACCTGGTCGGGTCGAGATGGAGGGGAAGCTCCGGGTGATGATAGGCAAACATCAGCTCACAGTTGCCGTTCACGAGCATCAGGATCGAGTCGTGGACATTGGTGGGGATCACCCGGGCACGTACATCCCCAAAACGGCCGGTGAGCGCTTTCAACCAGCCGGGCAAGAAACCTAGCGCGATCGTATGACCCGCCGCAATCCGCAAGCCTTTGCCCGCCATGCGTTGGTCATTGCGAATGATGGCTCGCGTATCGAACAGCTTTCCCAGTATGTCTACCGCTGCTTCCCGAAACAGTTGTCCGGCAGGCGTCAGCGTCGGGGGGAAGCTGCTGCGGTCGATGAGATCCGCGCCAACCCACTGCTCGAGCGACTGAATGCGCCTGCTGAACCCCGACTGGGTGACGTTCCGAAATTGCGCCGCCCGCGAGAAGCTCTGATACTGCGAGAGGGCGATGAAGTCCTCGATCCACTTGATTTCCATATCGGGTCCTGTGACAAGGCGGTCGCTTCCGCGAGATCGATGGATTCTACGCCCGGCCCTTTCCCGACAACATCGCAGGACGCGGATGTCATCAGGCCGGGCAAGACCGGTGCGCTCGGCCATCGATGCGTTCAGGTTCCGTTCAACGTTGCGAGGCCCGGCTGAGTGATGCGGGTGACGACGTGCCGTTTCCCGGCAGAAGCCGATGCCTGCCCGGGCGCCTTACCGGCCGACGCCGTCAGCGTCCCACACGATCCGGTCGAACAGCGTGCGCAGCTTCGCGCCGCGCGCCGCGTTCAGCGCGGCCGCATGCGCGACGCGTCCGGCAAGATGCGCGCGAAAATCCGGATGCGCGTCGCGATTCTGCGACACCGGTCCGCTCCGGATGCAGTTGGTCAGGATGGCCTTCAGGAGATCGAACTCATCGCGCGCCAGATTCGGATGACGGTTGACGACCACGCCGGCCAGTTGCTGTCGCGTGCCGCGCCGCATCACGCGGGTCTTGCGCAATTGCAGCGCGAAGCCTTCCTCGAGCGCGATCGCGGCAACCCTGACCTGCAGCCGCTCGACGTCGCGCGCAAGCAGGCCGCCCCCCGAAAACGCGAGATCGTCGGCATAGCGCGTGTAGGTCGCATCGAGCGAACGCGCGAGCGCCGCGAGCCGCATGTCGAACCGGAATGCGCCCAGGTTCGCCAGCGCCGGCGACGTCGGCGCGCCCTGCGGCAGATGCCGGTTGCGGTAGCGCTGACGGGCGATCCAGTCGAACCGGTCGCGCAGGTCCGGCGCGAGCAGCCGCGCCGACGGCACGCGGTTGGTGCACAGTCCGGTAAGGGTGCGAGCGACTTCGGCCGGATACCCGAGCGTGACGAACAGCGCATGGACCCGTGCGGCACGCACCGACACGAAAAAATCCGCGAGATCGAAGCGGACGACCACGTCGCGATCCGCGTGCGGCGCCGCAAACGACACGATCCCGTGCCCCTTGCGAAAGCCGTGTACCGCGCCGTGCGGCGCAATGCGATCGAGCAGCTCGTGCAGGATGCGGCGCTGCGCTTCGCGCAGCCGTCCCTTCGGGATCTCGACCACGCGGCACCCGCCGCTGCGCTTGTCGACCGCAACGTACGTGTAGTGATGCCGCGGCGTTGCGCTGCCGCGCGCGTCGATGCGCCAGTGGTCGGACAGCCAGTCGAGCTCCGGCACGCTCACGCCGAGCCAGCCTGCGAGATCGCCGGGCGTCGCCCATTGCGGCACGTCGCAGCCGGCGAGCGGCGCCGGCAATGGCCGCTGGACCGGCGGCCGCCGCACGACGCGGATCACGGCCGGTCGATCGTCGCCGTACCATGCGCGCACGAATCCCGGCGCATCGGCCAGCACCGCCGCCAGCGCGTCGATGCCGACGTCGGCCCAGGTCGCGCCGAAGCGCGTGAGTGCGGCATCCGCGACTTCGTGCGTCCACGGCGGCGCAGCACCGAGCACGGCCGTCATCCGGGCGATGACGCCGTCGCGTTCGGGCGATCCGGCCAGCATCGCCTCGGCAATCGTACGGACGGTATCGAACAGGGAAGCGTGCATGGAAATCGATGGGCGGGACGATGAGTCAACGTGACTGGTGCTGCGAGAGCCGCCGTTACGCAACGCGCAACGTCCGCTCTTGCGACGCATCGGGGTGTCGAGCTCATCCACGGGGTAGCCCCGTAGTCCTGGAACATCGGTTGCCTGTTCCGGGCGTGTGCTTGACCCACCGGCCCGCGTTGCGACTTTACTGGCCGGGAATGCGGGATGTCAAACCCGGCGGCAGACCGGCGCCGGTGCGCGCCGCGAAAACAGTTCGCGGTTCGCGATCAGCGGTCGAGCAGACGCCCCAGCCGCATCATCGTGACGTGCACGCCGAGATGGCGCATCGACGGCTGCACGATCACGCAATTGTCGGACGGCGTGGCGATCACGTCGTCGCCGTCGCGCGTGATCTCGGTGCCGGCCTGTTCGATCACTTCGAGCCCCGTGACGGGCGGCGAGAACCGGAACGCCATCGAGCGCGCGACCACCGGCTCCGTCATCTCGATGAACTTCCGCCGGACCGGCGCGGCTTGCGTGACGAACGCCGCGACATCGTCGCGCGCTGACGGGCACCCGGACCTCGCGCGCGACCGACAAGCCAGTCGAAGCGGTCGCGATCGATCGGCAGCCGCGTGTGCGGGCTCGAATGGACGATCAGCATGTCGGCGTGAAGAAACCTGCGCGCGCAACCGTCGTCGTACCGGTCGGGAAAGAACGTCGCCGAGAGCGTGCGGCCGGTCGTGATCCCGAGGTTGTTCTCCAGCACCGGCGACGCTTCCCGCAGTTGCGTGCGCGCGAGTTCGACGGAGTCTTCGAGTCATTTCGGTTGCATGGCCCGGCTCCTGGGTGGGCGATCGGGAACTGCTCGGGACCTGCGATCCGCATGTCCGTCGAATCGGCCGGCCGGCGTCGGGCATGCGGTGCAGGCCGCGGATGACGAGCGATCCTACAGCCCCCGTGGCGCATCGCGCAGCACGGTGCGCAACGCGGTATCGAACGGCGTCGCGTAATCGATCCCGAGTTCGCGCACGCGCGATGCGTCCAGATGGCAGTCGTGCGGACGCGGCGTCGTGTCGGTCGGCTGGTCGATCGGCGTGAGCGATGCTTCGATGCCGAGCGCGGCCGCGATTCGCCGCGCGATGTCGTACTTCGTCATCGGCTCCTCGCCCGACCAATGACGGATGCCGGTGATGGACGCGCCGGCGAGATGACGCAGCGTCAGGTCGCGGATGACTTGCGCGACGTCCGGTGTGTAGGTCGGGTAGCGGATCGCCCATGCGTCCATGCCGACCGCGTCGGCACCCGGGCGCGCGGACGCGACGATCGCCGGGACGAGGCTCGTGACGGCCGATTCGCTCCAGTCGGCGATCGGGCCGTACAGCAACGGCAGGCGCAGCACGCATGACAGCGGCGACGCGGCGAGGAGTGCCGCTTCGCCGTCCAGCTTCGTGCGGCCGTAGATGTTCAGCGGATTCGGGGCAGCGTCTTCACGGTAAGGAGCGGACTTGCCGTCGAATACGTAGTCGGTGGAGATGCCAAGTGTCCACGCGCCGTATCGCGCGGCAAGCGCGCCGATGCGGGCCGGTGCGTCGACGTTGATCGCGCGTGCTGCGGCCGGATCGCGTTCGCAGACGTCGGGGCGACGTTCGGCTGCGCAGATGATGACGGCGGCGGGCTTGCGGGTTGCGAAGAGGCGTTCGAGGGGCGGCTGGTCGAGCGCGTCGAGTTGCGCGATGTTTTCCGATGGCAATGCAAGCATTTTTACGCCTGCGCTTTGCGGGTTCCGAATGGTCGCGAGCAACTTAAGCGACGATTCGCGGGCCAGGGACGCGGCAACCGCACGGCCGAGCAGGCCGGAGGCGCCGATGAGGAGGACGGTCGGGAGTTCGGTCGACGAAGTTGGGTTTGGCATGGGCGGCGATTCGGGTTACGCGGGGAAGCGCGAGGTCGCGTTCGGCGTTCTGGCTGCGGTCATGCCGAGGATAGCGGAAAAGGTACACGAGAGCCTATCCGGGACTTTGTGTGTGACGCATGAACTGATGGCCAAGGAGCCACTTTATGCCATGCAATCCCCGGAACCACCGGCGCTTCACCTGTCACCCCAAAAAACAAGGCCCGGCGCACATCCGCGCACCGGGCCCGTCACACCGAACAGAAACTTCGCAGTACTTTACTTCCGGTCGAACGAATAGCGCCCCGGCCCGGTCAGCGCGAGCAACAGCAATCCGCCGATGATGCTCACGTTCTTGTAGAAGTTGATCATCGCCATGTACTGGTCCATTCCCTGCAGCGCCCAGTAGCGATGGCCGATCAGCGCGGTCGCGAGCGTATAGGCGGCGAATACCAGCGCGAGCGGACGCGTGTAGAAGCCGATCGCGATCAGCGCGCCGCCGGCCAGCTCGACCGCCACCGCGATCGCAGCCGCCAGCTCGGGCGCCGGGTTCCCCGTCGACGCCATGTACGCGACCGTGCCCGAGAAGCCGCTCAGCTTCTGCCAGCCGAACAGCACGAACAGGATCATCATCAGTACGCGAGCCGCCAGCAGCAGCTCGTCCTTCTTCGACTCCAGCGAAATGTAACGCATAGCAATCACCCTTGAATTGACGGTTTGATGCATCCGCTGCCGATGCACGCCGAATCGGCGAGCCAGGCTGGCAACGGATCACTCCTCGCACGATCGGACAGCGGGCCGGCCGGCCCGCCGCCGAAGAATCCGCGTCCGGTCGCGCCGTTCCCGGCGCGCTTCGGATCGGTTCTGGCGAAGTACGGGATGAAGTCTACTGTCTCCACGTGAGTCATAAAACATTCAAAAAGCGATTTTCCGTCTCCAATTAGTGGACAATGAGGCGCGACAAGGCCGTTACACGGCGGCGAACGGGGCGGCGCCGACGATTCACGGCCCCGCGCACATCAATCCGTTCCCGTGTTTCCGGATCGGGAAAACTGCCCGGCCTCTTCCGGGCCACGTTATCCAATCGATATTGTTTGCGCCAATTGACACGTATCGGTCACCCCCACGCGTCTCGACAGTTATTCAGCGACACGTTCGATGCGCGACTCACACGTCATCGCTTCGATCCGGGAATTCGCCACTTTGCAATAATCCGCGAACGATCTTCTTTAGAGACGGTTTCATAAAGACTGGTCGGCCCGCCGAACGGTATTCCAGCAGATCAGGCAGCAACCGAGTTTGAGGAACGCGCCGTGAATGTCGGCACGGCGCTCGAAACGAATGCGCGCATTGCCTATGACCCTAGATCGGACACTGTTTTATGCGGCGAATACCCTTCGGAGAACATTTGCCAAACGCGGCGGACCACCGATGGTTGAGGCCTGTGCCTGGCAATCATGGCGAGAGACCAGGTCGGTAGAGGGGTATCGATAACCTCTGCGTAGCGAACGCCCTCGAAGGCAATGCGTCGGATCGATCGCGGCAGCAGTGCCGCACCCATGCCAGCTGAAACCAGCGACAGCATGGTCATCGCCCGCCTTGCTTCCTGAACGATCTGTACCTCGATGCCTGCATGCGTGAAGCTGTCCATGATACGAGCATGCAGCACCGGCCCCTGGGCAGCCGGGAATAGAATCAATCCGAATGCGGCGATCTGCGCCAGGCTAACCTCGGTGGTTTCTCCGCTATCCGGCAGCACGGCGATAGTCTCCTCGGCCGGGAACTCCATGACATCGAGACGTTCGCCCGTTCCAAACGGGGGATGGGCAAAACCGATGTCGATCGCCCCGTTCGAGAGGGCGTCCAGTTGATCGTTGGTCGAGAGCTCGAGGAGTTTGGGCCGTACGTCAGGAAGTACCCGCCTAAGCCGCGCCAGGCGCTGAGGCAGGTGCTGGTAAAGCGCCGCTGAATCGAAGCCAATTTTGACGATGCCAGCCACTCCATGCTCCGCGGATCTCGCGATGGCGAACGCGGCGTCGGCATGCACAACAGCGGCGCGTGCCTCGTCGATAAAGGCAGCACCCGCCCGCGTCAGCGTAAGGCGTCGATTCGCGCGATCAAACAGCCGGACGCCGAGTTCCTTTTCCAGGCGTGCGATCGACTGGCTGAGCGGAGGCTGCGCCATGCCAAGGAGCAGGGCCGCGCGGCCCATATGCAATTCATCGGCAACGGCGAGAAAGTGTCGAAGGTGGCGAAGTTCCATATCATGAAGATATCAGAACTCTTCAGATAGATTATCGATCCATGAGAGACGTGATGCTACCTTTTAGCCACTCCTTACGCTAACGGTAGCATCATGAGAATTCGCAATTTCGCTCTCGCGGCCGGCCTGAGTTTCGCTGTCGTAACATCCCAACCGGCGACGGCGAAAATCGTGCGTCGCGATTTTACGGTTGCGAGCGCAGATGGATTGAGGATTTTCGTGCGCGACCTTCGCGATACCGAGGCATCGTCCGATCGAGGTCCCATGCTGTTAGTCAATGGTGGGCGCCCAGGCGTGCTGGCAAGCTGGGATGTGAATGCGCCCGGCTCCTCCGCAGCCGAAGAGCTGGCCAAGGCAGGACATCACGTCTATATGATGGATGTTCGGGGTTTCGGTCGCTCCGAATTTCCCAGGGAGATGGAAGGCGGACGCTTCGATGTGCCGGTTGCCGTGCGTTCAAATGAAGCGGTACGCGACATTGCCGCCGTGGTCGCGGAAATCAAACGGGAGAACCCGGGTGACAGGCGCCTGGCCGCTATGGGCTGGGCCACGGGATCGCAATGGCTCGGCCACTATGCCTCTCTCTATCCCGACCAGATCAGTTACCTCATCTATTACAACGGGGCCTACGGTGGCCCCGCCGGTGGATGGGGCCTGCAAAAGGAGTTCGGTGATTCTCAGAAACCGTCCGAATTGGACTACAGGCGACTAGGTGCCTATCAGCTCTCAACTGCCGAGGATCTGGCCGCTCGCTGGCGACAGGAGGGTATCAATGCCGCCTTCCTCGACCGCTATATGGCGCTCTGCATGGAGGGGGACAAGACATCGAATACTCGCAAACCCGCCAGTTTCAGGTACCCGTCGGGACCGTTCGAGGACACGCTGAAGATGGTCAATGGCCGGCAGATCTTCGATGCCTCGTTTATTACATCACACGTGTTGATTTTGCGCTCGGGAAACGATTTCTGGTCCCGCCCGGTCGATGGGCAAACCATGCTGGCACATCTGACCCACGCTGCTTCCGCCGAACTCGTCGTGATTCCAGGCGTCTCCCATTACGTACATCTTCAACCAACGCCAGACCGGCAAAAGTTCCTGGATGCTGTACTCGCGTTCACGACCCCGATGGCCAAGGAGCGCCGACCATGAATGAAAGGTTTGTGCGGCCCGTGTGTTCCGTTTGTATGTGAGATCCCGGAGGCCAGTGCAGGATTTCACCCTCCCTCCCAGAAATGACCCCATGTTGGCTATTCAGCGTTGTCGATACGATCAACGACATTCCAGCCTCTGATCTGGGCGAGCTCGAAGCCCGCCCGGCATACGGGTATAACGCGAAGGCGTTGACTAGCACGCTGGGTGCGAAGCCTAAGAGACGGTTTCATAAAGACTGGAATACCCTTCGGCGGGCCGACCAGTCTTTATGAAACCGTCTCTTAGAGCAAATACACATGGCCCGGAAATGCGTATCGGCAAATGAAAACGTTTCAAGTGCATGCAGCCTGATGTTGTGTGGCCGGGTATCGTCCGCCTGACAAGGCTCACAGCTCGGCACCGACCACGAAGAACGCCTGCCCCACGCAGCCATTTCGCCTGATGTTCGGCAACATCAGCGAACAATTCCTCATCAGACATCCATGCTTTCTGCAATTTTTCAATGCCGACGAAAGCCCTCGAATAAGGACAATTAAAAATCATGCGATTGCACCGAAAAATCGCAAACCTCCGTCATGTATCCACCCGCCCATAAACGCCTACAGTTTTCTCAAGAAACATTACAAAAAATTACCAATTAATACCGATTTAAATATACGATAGCGCACCGATTCGTTCTTACGTTTCCCCGACGCCTCCCGTGAACCCCGGAATGCGTCGCGCGGGAAGCGGCATGCATGCGAATCGCGACGCGGCCGCCCCGATCACCGCAGGCGGACCCGACAGCCGTTCGTCACAGGATCGCCATTCAACCGGAGTTCACCCATGCCAACGAACACGCCCGTGAACAGCGGCGCGAACGCGAACAGCCTGATGCAACAGGCCGCGCAATCGATCATCAACGGCTCGACCGGCAATCCGTCGATGGACGTCGGCACGCTCGTCAAGACGCTGGTGAATGCGAAGACGGCCGGCCGGGCCGCGGCGCTTGCCGCGTCGCAAGCGACCGGCAGCACGCGGATTTCCGCATTCGGCGCGCTGTCGTCGGCGCTGGGCGCGCTCGAGGCGGGCCTCGCATCGCTGACGAACGGCGGGCTGCAATCGACGTTCAACGCCGTCGCGAGCGGCAAGGGCCTGACCGCGACGGCGGGTGCTGGCGCGGTTGCCGGCACCTACACGGTCGGCGTCACGCAGATCGCGACCGCGCAGGCGCTGTCTTCGTCGGGCTTCAACGGCAGCAAGGCGCTCGGCACCGGCACGCTGACGCTGTCGCTCGGCAGCCAGTCGTTCAAGGTCGAGGTCGGCAGCACGAACAACACGCTGTCGGGCATCGCGGCCGCGATCAACGCCGCGTCGAACAATCCGGGGATCAGCGCGACGGTCATCAACGGCACCGACGGCGCACACCTCGTGCTCGCGTCGTCGAAGACGGGCGCGGCGAACGCGATCAGCGTCGCGGTCAATAACGTGGCCAACGACGGCGGCCTGTCGAATCTCGGCGTCACGTCGACGGCAGACACGTCCGGCGGCGCGTCGAAGATCGAATCGGCGAACGGCGCGGCCGCGTGGAAGCAGAGCGCCGTCGCACAGGACGCGAAGTTCACGATCAACGGGATCGCGTCGACCAGCGCGAGCAACGCGGTGTCGGGTGTGCTGACCGGCATCACGCTGAACCTGTCGGCTGCCGCGGTCAGCGCGACCGATACGCAGACGCTGACGGTCAGCACCGACACGAAGTCGCAAGCGGCGACGATCACGAATTTCGTGAACCTGTACAACACGGTCGTCAAGACGATGGGGGCGCTGACGAGCTACACGGAAGGAGCGAACTCGCAGGGCGCGCTGATCGGCGATTCGACGCTGAACACGATCCGCAACTCGCTCGCGTCGATCGTCGCGCGCGGCGTCGACAGCGGCGCCACCACCGGGAAGGGCAACGAGCACCTGAACCTGATGTCGATCGGCATCAAGCTCGAGAAGGACGGCACGCTGAACGTCGACAGCGCAAAGCTCGGCGACACGCTGTCCGCCAACCCGACGGCGGTCGCGCGCCTGTTCAACCCGACGAACGGGATCGGCACGCGCCTGACCGAGCAGATCACGCACTTTACGAAGAAGAACGGAATGATCGACGTGCGCACGACTTCACTGAACGCCGATCTGAAGCGCATCACGCAGCAGCAGTCCGATCTGTCCGGCTACGCTGCGCAATTGACCAAGCAGTACCAGGCGCAGTTCACGGCGCTCAACACGCTGATGGCCAAGATGAACTCGAACACGCAGTACCTGACGCGGCTGTTCGGCGGCGCAAACAGCAGCGGCACGCTGCACAAGTGAACGAGCGGGCCCCGCGGTGACCGCTGCGGCGGTTCCCGCGCAAATGGTTCGAGCGGTTCGAACCACCGAACCACGGTGCGTTACGTACCGCGTGGACGCGTTCACGCGCGGCGGCGTGCAAGCGCTTGCGGTTACTTCACCAGGCCACACCATCGCGGCACACAGCCCGCACGCGGCTTGCCCGATACGCGCGCGCCGTCAGCCAAGGCCCTCGACGCGGTCCGCGAACAAATCGATCGCGCGCGACACCTGACGCCCGAAATAGCCCGGCCGTTCGCGCTCGTATGCGCGCAGCAGCGTCGTGCATTCGCGCTCGGCCCAGCGCCAGACGGGGCCCTGCTTCGCGAACACCGGATGATCGTGCAACTCGGCCGGCACCGCATGCTCATCCTCCCAGCCCCAGAAATACGCGTGGTATGCGCGTGCAAACGGGATCCCCAGCTCGCTCGCGACGGTCTCGTCGTGGCGCAGCGTGAAGTCGACGATCTCCTTGCGCATGCGACCGTCGACGTCGTCGTGGCGCGCTTCGATCCAGCAGTGATACCGCGTGAGGTGCGACAGATGCCGCGCGGTGCGGCGCCGCTCGCGCGTCGTGCACAGCGCGTACAGGTTGCCGCCGCCGAAATCCATCACTTCGCCGCCCGCGAACGGCCGATAAGGCTTGCCGGTCAGCAGCGTCAGCACCTTCGCGCCGACGATCGCGTAGTCGGCGCACCGCATGTAACCGCTGCGCGTCGTCGCTTCCGATACGCTCCGGTGGACGGCCTCGTCGATCACGGCGTGCAGCATGGCATCTACCGGCGCCGCCAGGATCGGTGGCTGGCTAGTCGTCGTCACTTGTTGCATGGGAGGCGAATCCGGATTCAACGGGTCATCGGTAAAAAACGCTCCGCGGCATAGTATTACGAATCGTTACAAGAAACGAAGGGGAGGATTGAGCAGATTTGTGAGCTTTTGTCGTGCAGTGCAGGCGCGTGGCGCACAGGCCGGCGGACGCCGCGGAAGCGGGAAGAGCAACGCGTCGGTCGGGCGCGCGTCGGCACCGCGCTCGCGGATCGCGGATCGCGGGCGGTTCGATTGTGTGATGCAGCGGATGAAGGTCCGACGGCGTGTCGGCGGTGTGCCGCCGTTCGTGACAACGGGCATCGTGCCCGTCGCGGCAGGCTGCCGTGGTGGCGTGGTGGCGGCCGCCGACGCAATCGGGAATCCCGATGGGTTCGTCGCGTTGCGCACCCGGCACGAACGCGGCATCAGGTTCATACCATCCGGGACGTTGCTGGAACGCGGTGAACACTGCATGGCGCGCCGCATTCGCCCTGCATCGCGAGACGCCGACCCTTCTTGCGGCAAACATGTGCCGCTGCCGGACACCCTTGATGAACGAGCGCAAAGCGGCCGACTCCGCGGCACGCCATCCCGTCCCGCGCCGCGCGCTCCACACGGCGCGCCGCGTCCGCTATTGCGCAGCGATCCGCCGGCGGAAATGCTCGGTTCCGGCCACGATCTTGTCGAGCACCGCATCGAGCGCCCAGAATCGTTCGCGTACGTCGTAGTCGATCGCGCGGCAACGGATCGACCCGAAGGTCCCGATCCGCTGGTGATAGAGCTTCGCGAGCGCCGGGTAGCCCAGCGCTTCCGACACCGCCGACACGACCAGGAACGTCGAGAGCTCGTCGGCCAGCGCCGGGTTCGTGTCTCCTTGCGTGCGCAACCACCGGTAGAGATCCGGGTGGAAGTTGGTGAACACGCCGTTGAAGCCCGCGGAACCCGCCTTCATTGCGTCCCACGCAATCGCGGCGTTCGCATTCAGGATCTTCAGCGGCGATCCCGCTGCGAGCGCGACCCGCCGCTTCACCGTCTCGAGGTCGCAGCTCACGTCCTTGAGCATCACGAACCGGCCCGTGTCGATGCACGCGCGCAGTTCGTCATCCGACAGGAGCCGCCGGTAAGGCGCCGGACATTCATACAGGCCGAGCGGCAGATCCGACGGCAATCGTGCGAGCAGCTTGTGAAGATGGTCGAGCAGCGCGGCGCTGCCCTTGCGCTGCGGATCGAGGCGGTTGGTCACGAGCACGACGCCCTGCGCACCCGATTCGGCCGCCGCGCACAGCTCGGCGACCTGCGCGTCGAGATCGTCGCTGATATGCCCCGATGCGACGACGGGCACGCGCCCGGCCACCCGCTCGACCACGAAGCGCGCCAGTTCCGCGCGTTCGGCAAGACTCAGGAACTGCATCTCGCTCGATTGCGCGACCGCGAACAACGCGTCCGCGCCGTGCGCCAGATACCATTCGATGAGCCGCCCGAGCCCGGCGTAGTCGATCGCGCCGGCGTCGTCGAACGGCGTCAGCATCACCGGTACGATCCCCTCGATGGTCACGTTCGATTGCGGCTGGTGTTGCATCTGTTTCTCCTTCCTTCAGTGAATGCGTGGTGCAGGCTGCGTGCTCAGGCCGGCAACGGTCCGGACGCGGCGTTCGCGGCCTGCTCGGGAATCGCCTTGCGCACCAGCAGCAGGTAGGCCATCGCGCCGGCGAGCGCGATCGCCGCGGCGGTCAGCAGCGCCGGTACGAACGACCATTTCTGCGCAATGACGCCCGTCAGGATCGGCGCGAGCGCACCGCCGACGAAGCCGCCGAAATTCTGGATCGCGCCGAGCGACGCGACACGGTTCGGCGGCGCGGCCGCCGTCGCGAGCGCCCACGAACAGGCCGACGCCGCGTTGGCGAGAAAGATCACGACCGAAATGCACGCGAGCGCGACCACGTTGCTCTGCACGAGCGCGGCCGGGATCGTGAATGCGACCATCCCGAGCATCGCGACCACCACCGCATTGCGCCGGCTCACGACCGGCGAACGGCTGCGGCGCGTGATCAGGTCCGACAGCCAGCCGGCGACCAGCGAGCCGACGAACCCGCACAGGAACGGCACCGACGCGGCGAATCCGGTGCGGATCAGGCTCATGTGCCGCTCCATCGTCAGGTACCCGGGCAGCCAGGTCAGGTAGACCCAGTTCAGGTACACGGAACCGAAATAGCCGATCAGCATCCCCCAGGTCGTGCCGTGCGAGAACAGGCTGCGCCATTCGCCGAAGGTCAGCTTCGGCGCCGCGACGACGCTTTGCGCATCGGCATCGAGATAGCTGCGCTCGTCCGCGGTCAGTTGCGCACGCACCGGATCGCGGTACAGCGCAAACCAGACGACGGCGACGACGAGACCGAGTGCGCCCGTCACAATGAACGCCCAGCGCCAGTCGAACGACACGACGAGGATCGACAGCAGCAACGGCGCGAGCGCGGTACCGAGCGGCGACGCCGCGTTGAAAATGCCGGTCGGCGTGCCGCGCGCGCGCAGCGGAAACCAGTTGCTCACCACCCGCGCGGCCGACGGGAACTGCGGCGCCTCGCCGATGCCGAGCACGATGCGCGCGACGATGAACCAGCCGAAGGTGGACACGATGCCGCCCGCCGCCTGCGCGAACGACCAGACGATCAGCCCGATGCCGAGCAGCCGGCGCGGACCGATGCGGTCGGCGAGCCCGCCGACCGGGAACTGGCACAGCGCATAACTCCACGAGAACGCCGACAGCAGCAGCCCCATCTGCGAGAGCGACAAGCCGAGATCGCCCCGGATCGCCGAGCTCGCGACGGCCAGCGTGCCGCGATCGAGATAGTTGACGATCCCGCTCGCCATCAACAGCGCGAGCGCGATGCGTTGCCCGCGCCGGATACGCGGCGGCGCGTGCGGAACAGATTGGTTTTCGCTCATTACGTTTGTCTCCATGTCACCGGTATCGGCCGGGTCCGGCCTTTCCGTCTCATGCGGAATTCAGGTATCCATACGTGTCACTTCTTCGCGCGTCGGGATCGAGGTCTGCGCGCCGTAGCGCGTGACGCTGATCGCGGCCGCGCGCTGGCCGAAGCCGATCGCGTCGTCCATCGACGCGCCGCTCGCCCGTGCCGCCGCGAACCCGCCGACGAACGTGTCGCCGGCCGCAGTCGTATCGACGGCGGCCACCGCCATCGCACGATGGCGACCGTTCCCTGCGCTGCCGCGCCAGCAGACGCCGCGCGCACCGAGCGTGACCAGCACGTTGCCGACGCCCTTCGCGCGCAGCGCATCGGCGGCGCGCACGGCCGCCGCATCGTCGTCGACGGCGATGCCGGTCAGCGACTCCGCTTCGGTTTCGTTGACGACGAGATAGTCGATCCGCGCCAGCAATGCGTCGAACAGCGGCTGCGCAGGCGCGGGATTGAGCAGCACCGGCGTGTGGTGCGCGCTCGCGCAGGCAATCGCGCGCGCCACGGTCGCGATCGGCACTTCGAGCTGGCACACGAGCAGCGCCGCCCCGGCGATCGTTTCGCGCGCCGCGTCGATCCGGTCGGCATCGAGGCATGCATTCGCACCGGGCACGACGACGATGCTGTTCGCGCCGCCGTCGTCGACCGTGATCGCGGCAACGCCGGTCGCCGTGCCGCCGATGCGGTGCAGGTGCGTCACGTCGATCCGTTCCGCCGCCAGCGCGCCGTGCAGGCGTGCACCGAACGCATCGTCGCCGACGCAGCCGATCATTGCGACCGACGCACCCAGGCGCGCGGCCGCGACCGCCTGGTTCGCCCCCTTGCCGCCGTGAACGGTCTGGAATTCCGTGCCGAGCAGCGTCTCGCCCGGCACCGGCAGGCGCGGCGCGCGCGTGACGAGGTCGATGTTCACGCTGCCGACGACAGCGATACGCGATGAATGGGCACTGTTCATTTCGCAATGTAACCGCTTACATTTGAGGCGGACAAAACGGCCGGGAAGGCCGTCATCGATGAAAATTTCGCCACGCGGATGGAATATGTGTCTGACATAATACGGAACAGCATCAAGATAGCGCTTACATTCTCACAGGATCGAATCGGGATGCAAGCGGGACCACCATGAATCGAGGGTAAACAATGACGCTTTTGACGGCGCATGGCGTCGGCAACACCGCCACGCCGGGAGACGGCCGATGAGCACGCCCCCGTCCCGCGGCGGCGCATCGCGTGCGCGCCGCGGCAGCGGCCGCTCGGTGCTCGGCGATGTCGCGAAGCTGGCCGGCGTGTCGACCGCGACCGTCTCGCGCGTGTACAACGACCCCGGCAAGGTGTCCGCCGACGTGCAGCAGCGCGTGCGCGACGCGGCGCGCGCACTGAACTGGATTCCGAATGCGGCCGGCCGCGCGCTCGCGTCCACGCGCACCCACATCACCGGCGCGATCATTCCGACGCTCGACGACCAGGTGTTCGCGTCGCAGGTCGCGGGCATGCAGACGGTCATGGCGGAGCACGGCATCACGCTGTTCCTCGGTTGCTCGAACTACGATCCCGCTCAGGCGCTGGCGCAGGTACGCGCGATGCTGTCGCGCGGCGTGGAAGCCGTGTCGCTGGTCGGCGAAGCGTATCCGCCGGAACTGTTCGAACTCCTTGCGATGCACGGCGTACCGTACGTCGTCACGTACGCCTATCGCGACGACAGCCCGCACTGCTGCATCGGCTTCGACAACCGCGCGGCGTTCGCGCAGCTCACCACGCACCTGCTCGACCTCGGCCACCGCGATTTCGCGATCATCATGCAGCCGTCGGCCGACAACGACCGCGTGCAGGCCCGCCTGCGCGGCATTCACGACACGCTGGCCGCGCACGGGCTCGCGGTGCGCCCCGTGCATCAGCACGAAGGCGCGGCCACGATCGCGTTCGGGCGGGCGAGCCTGCGCGCGATCGCCGACAGCGACGCGGCGACGCGGCCGACTGCCGTGATCTGCGGCAACGACGCGCTCGCGCTCGGCGCGTTGCTCGAGGCGCAGGCGCTCGGCATCGACGTGCCCGCGCAATTGTCGATCACCGGGTTCGACGACATCGCGCTCGCGCGCGAAATCCAACCGCCGCTGACGACGATGTGGGTCGACACCGATGCGATCGGGCGCCAGGCCGCGCACGCGTTGCTCGACGCGCTCGAGAACGGCGCAACGGGGCCCGGTCGTGCCGTCCTGCCCGAGTTGCGCATGCGGGAATCGGCCGCGCCGCCGAAGCAGGCGGGTGCATCGCGCAAGAAATGAAGATGCGTCGGGCGGCGCCGGTCGCCCCACGCGCTCACTGCATCACGTCGATTGGCAGCGTCTTGTCCAGATTGTCGTGCCATGCCTGGATGGTCTTCGGCACGGTTTTCTTCCACGCCTGCGCGTTCGCGTAATAGCGCATCCGGACCTTGTTCTGCGCGTCGAACACGAGCAACCCGATCCACAGATCGGTGCCGCGGCTCATCACGATCGCCGCGTTCGTCGTCGCGATGCCGCGCACCCAGTACGACTTCACGCGCGCGTCGAGCCCGTCGAGATCCTTTTCTTCGGCGCTGTAATTGACCATGTCGACGAGCGTCGAGTAGTCGGCGCCGAGCAGCTTGTGCGCGGTCGCGTTCTGCGTCGCGTCGGTCACGACCTTGAGGCTCAGCAGGTCGGCCTGCGGTTTGGCCTGGAACTGCGATGCGGTCACGTAGTCGCCCGCGTAGACGACGCCCGCGCCGGCGCCGCAATCGAAATCCCCACCCTGTTGCGTGACACGGATGCGCCCGCCCTTCCGGTTGAAATCGAGCCGGCATTTGTCCTTGCGGTAGGTGCCGCTGTCACCGTGCAGCACGATGTCGCCGTCGAGCCCGCCGGTATTCGCGCCGTTGTTGGCGCTCAATTCGAAATGCAGCCGAGGCATCGCACCGGTGAACGTCAGCACGCCCCCGAACGACGGGTTGTCGCTCGCAAGGTACCACGTCTGCTGCCAGCGGTCGGCGGCAAGCGGCGTGCCGTTCAGGCTCGCGAGCCGTTCGCGATAGCGGTCGCCGAGGCACGGCGCTTCGGTGCCGCACTGGTCGCGCTGCCTGAGCCACTTCAACTGCGCGGCCTTCAACGCGGCCGCATCGCCGCCTTTCGCGAGCGCCTTCTTCCACGCCGCCGACAGGTCGCCGTCGAGCTTCGACAGCGCGGCGTCCGCGCAGATCGTCTTCTCGGTCGGCGAAGCGGCCTTCGCGCAGTCGAAGCCGGCCGCATGCGCGGCGATCGGCAACAGCGTCAGCAGCGCGGCCGCCGCGATGGATCGCAGGTGCGGGTGCCGCGCATCCCATGCGGGAATCGCGGCTTGCCCGCGCGCGTTCGATCGGTTCTGGATGATCATCGGCTTGGATCGTCGCTGGGTCGCGCGCCTGTAGAAGCTACCTGCACGCGACGTTCGAGGTAAAAACGCCCGGCCCGGCATGCGACGCATGCCGTCGCCCGCCGAAGCGTAACCCGAATGCGCGACGCCGATCAATCGCCGTTCGATGTCGGCGCAACCGTCCCGGCGGCCACGCTGCATTGCACGATGCCGTCGCGCAATGCGGCTTCGACGGCGGCATCGATGATCCCGGTAAACACCATGACGTTATCCCTTCGTGCGCAGCCGCACCTTGTCGAGCACATCCGGCACGCCGACGCGACGAACGGGCGCAGCCCGGAAGACGACAGGAAAACGCTTCGCCACGAACGGAACGCCATTCTCCGCAAATTCTGCGGAGAATAACGCCCCCGTTCACCGCAAACCCGCCCGCTACCGCCGCCTGCCCGCCCCGCCCTTCGCCGCCGGCACCGCCGCCCCGAGCCGCTCCGCGAGAAACCCGATGAACGTGCGCAGCGTGACGAACCCTTCGCGATGCTGCGGAAACACCGCATTGAGCGTGATCGGCGACGGCGCGTACGCGTCGAGCACCGGCACGAGCGCGCCGCTGTCGAGCGCCGCGCCGGCGATGAAGTGCGGCAGCAGCGCGATGCCGAGCCCCGCGATCGCCGCGTCGCGCACGACTTCGCCGTTGTTCGCGACGAGCGGCCCCTGCACGTCGAACGTGCGCGCAACGCCGTCGACCCGAAATTCCCAGCCGACGCGCCGCTCGCGCCCGTACAGCAGGCACGTGTGGCCGGCGAGCTCGGCCGGCGTCGCCGGCGTGCCCTGCCGCTTCAGATAGGCGGGGCTCGCGCACGCGATCATCCGCCACGCGCCGAGCGGTCGCGCGATCAGCGTCGAATCCTCGAGCGAGCCGATCCGCAGCACGAGATCGAAGCCCTCGCCGATCACGTCGACGCGCCGGTCGGTCAGGTCGAGGTTCAGCCGCACGGCAGGGTGCGCGGACAGGAATTCGGCGATCAGCGGCGACACGTGCGTGATCCCGAACGACAGCGGCGCACTGATCTTCAGCGACCCATGCAGCTCGGTGCTGCGCACCGACATCGCCTGCTCGGCGTCGGCGATCTCCGCGAGG
Source organism: Burkholderia pyrrocinia (assembly GCF_018417535.1). NCBI lineage: Bacteria > Pseudomonadati > Pseudomonadota > Betaproteobacteria > Burkholderiales > Burkholderiaceae > Burkholderia > Burkholderia pyrrocinia. The sequence continues at coordinate 966,488 of NZ_CP070979.1, forward strand.
ATCCGCTGCGCGCGCGCATAAAACTCCTGCCCCGATTCGGTCACCGCGAGATTGCGCGTGTTGCGATGCAGAAGCCGCACGCCGAGCGACGCCTCCAGCGCCATCGTGCGCCGGCTGACGAACTGCTTGGACAGCATCAGCTGGTCGGCCGCCGCCGTGAAGCTGCCCGCGTCGACTGTCGCGACGAAGATCCGCAAGTCGTTGAGTTCCATATTGTCCACTCCATAGCGACAGTCATTATCTCTACAGCCATTTATTTGTCAAATCGATTGACCTAAGATTCTTCTCAACGAACGGCCGGGCCCACTTCCGAGGTCCGGCGACTTGAAGGACAAGAATCATGATCGAAATCCGTGCAGCAAACCAACGCGGCCGTGCGGAGCATGGCTGGCTCAGCTCCCGTCATACGTTTTCGTTCGCGAATTACTACGATCCGAAGCAGGTCGGCTTCTCCGACCTGCTCGTGATCAACGACGACCGCGTCGCACCGGCCCGCGGCTTCGGCACGCACCCGCACCGCGACATGGAAATCCTGTCGTACGTGCTCGAAGGCGCACTCGAACACAAGGACTCGATGGGCACCGGGTCGGTGATCGTGCCGGGCGACGTGCAACTGATGAGCGCGGGCACGGGCGTGCGCCACAGCGAGTTCAACCACTCGCCGGAAACGCCGGTCCACTTCCTGCAGATCTGGGTCGGGCCGGCCGAAAAGGGTGCCGAGCCGCGCTATCAGCAGACGAATGTCGCGGACGGCGACAAGCGCGGCAAGCTCACGCTGGTCGTGTCGCCGAACGGCGACGCCGGTTCGCTGAAGATCCGGCAGGACACGCGGATTTACGCGGGCCTGTTCGACGGCGCTGAACGCGCTACGCTGGAACTGGCACCGGGCCGCTTTGCTTACGTGCACGTTGCACGCGGCAGCGTGACGGTCAACGGCGTGACGCTCGGCGAAGGCGACGGCGCACGCATCCGTGGCGAACAGGCGCTGACGCTCGCCGACGGCAACGATGCCGAAGTGCTGGTGTTCGACCTGCGTCCTGTCGAAGTGACGGCCGAGTGGGCATGACGCCCGTTCGGGAAACCGGGCCCCGCTGAAAGCGGGGCCCTTTTAATCGGAGATTCGCAACATGGCCAAGGTACTCGTTCTTTACTACTCGTCCTACGGGCACGTCGAAACGATGGCGCAACACATCGCGGAAGGCGCGAAATCGGTGCCCGGCGTCGAGGTCGCGCTCAAGCGCGTGCCGGAAACGATCCCGGTCGACCAGGCCAGGGCCATCGGCGTGAAGGTCGACCAGGCCGCACCGGTCGCCACGGTGGACGAACTCCCCGATTACGACGCGATCATCTTCGGCACGCCGACCCGCTTCGGCAACATGGCCGGCCAGATGCGCACGTTCCTCGACCAGACCGGCGGCCTGTGGATGAAGGGCGCGCTCGTCGGCAAGATCGGCAGCGTGTTCGCGTCGACCGGCACGCAGCACGGCGGCCAGGAAACGACGATCACGTCGTTCCACACGACGCTGCTGCACCAGGGGATGGTGATCGTGGGCGTTCCGTACGCATGCAGCGGGCTCGTCAACATGAACGAAATCACCGGCGGCACGCCGTACGGCGCGACGACGCTCGCGGGCGCGGACGGCAGCCGCCAGCCGAGCGCGAACGAACTCGAAATCGCGCGCTACCAGGGCAAGCACGTCGCGGAACTCGCGAACAAGCTCGCGTCGTAACGCGTCGCGCCATCCGGGAATCCGCCGGCCGCAGACGGTCCGGCACTCCCGGAAACGGACGGCGCCGGGGCAACCCGGCGCCGTCCGTTCATGCGCGCATGCCGGCCGTTACTGCCCCGACGCCGGTGCGGCAGGCGCCGCCTTCGTCGCGGGCGCCTTCTGCACGGCATTCTGCGGATAGTTGCTCTGGTCGTTGGTCAGCCGATAGCCGCTGCCGGTGCCGATCGCCTTCAGGTCCGACGCGTGGCGCGCGCGGGCCGCCTTGCGCGCCGCCTTCTTCTGCGCCTTGTCGAGCTGCTTCTGCGTCGGCGCGGACGCCTGATCCTGCGCGTATGCCGCCGGCGCGGCGGTCAACAGCAGACCGAACGACGCCGTTACCGCTACTGCCACCGAAACCACGCGAGACTTCTTCATGGCCGGAACTCCTTGTCGATTGTTGGTTGTGGGTCGAATATCAGCGCGCGACGGCTTGCGACAACGGCGCCGATGCAACGTTAGCCGATCGCTGCGCAAATGTCCGCGCGCGTTCCTGAATTCTCCTGATAACGGCAGCGATACGTGCGCGCCGGGCACGCCGTCGTGTCGGCACGTCGCCCGCGCCCATCAGGGAAACCGATAACCCCGGGGCCGCCGGCGCTCAGACCCAGCGCGACAGCAACGGCAGCAGGATTGGCACGACGAACGCCGTGAGCACGCCGTTCAGCCCCATCCCGAGCCCGGCGAACGCGCCGGCCTCCTCGCTGACCTGGAACGCGCGCGCGGTGCCGATCCCGTGCGACGCGACGCCGAGCGCGAAGCCGCGCACGGCCGGCTCGTCGATCCGCAGCGCGTTGAGGATCCCGCGCGCGCATACGGCACCGAAAATCCCGGTCGAGATCACGAGCACGGCGGTCAGCGACGGAATGCCGCCGATCTCCGCGGCGACGGCCATCGCGATCGGCGTCGTCGCCGATTTCGGCGCGAGCGACGCGATCGTCTGGTGCGATGCGCCAAACAGCGCGGCGATGCCGACCGCCGACACGATCGCGGTCAGCGAGCCCGCGAGCAGGCCGACGAGCAGCGGCAGCGCGGTGCGCCGCAGCTTCGACCACTGGCGGTACAGCGGCAGCGCAAGCGCGACGGTCGCGGGGCCGAGCAGGAAATGGACGAACTGCGCGCCTTCGAAATAGGTCGGATACGGCGTATGCGTGAGCGTCAGCAGCATGACGATCAGCGCGACCGCGATCAGCACGGGGTTCGCGAGCGGGTTGAAGCGCGCCCGCGCATAGACGGCCTGCGCGAACAGATACGCGACCAGCGTGATGGTCAGGCCCAGCAACGGGCTCGCGGCGAGATAGACCCAGATCGCGCCGAGTTTCGGGAAGGCCGTCATTGCGTGCCCTCCGCGGTGCCGCCCGCGCGGCGCTGACGCCGCAGCAGCGCACGCGTGACGAGCGCCGTCACCGCGATCGCGAGCGTGGTGCTCACGGCCAGCGCGACGACGACCGCGACCGCGTCGCCGCGCACGCGATCGGCCGACACCATGATGCCGACGCCGGCCGGCACGAACAGCAGCGACAGGTGGCGCAGCAGCTCGAGCGCGGTCGGCTCGATCGCGTCGGCCATCTGCGGACGCAGCATCACGAAGCCGAACAGCAGCAGCATGCCGATCACCGGGCCCGGCACCGGCAGGCCGAACAGATAGGACACGCCTTCCCCGAGACACTGGAAGGTCAGCAAGACCGCGAACGCCTGCAGCATGAACCGCTTCTCCCGAAGGTGGCCGCGATACCGCGCGGCCGCGCGACCGATAGGCCGGCGGCTTGCAGTGCCGGCGTGGACGATATGCGCGATCGTATCAACAATGCTCGCGGCCGGTCGCGACGGCGCAATCGCACGATCTCGCTCAATCGTTTCAATCTGGCTGGATCAGGCAAGAGATCGGGCGGAACCGGGCGGGACGAAGGAGCGATAGCGCGCCGGTCCGGACGCCGGTGGTGCCGCCTTTCACCGCACCGCTCGTCCGCATGCAGAAACGGCGGGCACGAGCCCGCCGTTTCGTCGTTCGCATTCGAACGCATTCGAATGCCGCCCGCCGCGTTACTTCAGCCGCGTCGCGATTTCATTCGCCAGCGCCTTCGTCGCGGCCTTCGTCGGTGCATCCGTGGCCAGCGCGTTCAGCAGACCGAAATCGTGGATCGTGCCGTCATAACGCGTGGTCGTCGCGTCGACACCGGCCGCGTCGAGCTTGCGGCCGTACGCTTCGCCTTCGTCGCGCAGCACGTCGAACTGCGCGACCTGGATCAGCGCGGGCGGCAGGCCCTTCAACTGCGCGGTGCTCGCGCGCAGCGGCGACGCGTAGATCTCGTTGCGCTGCGCTTCGTTCTTCGTATAGGCGTCCCAGAACCACTTCATCATCGGCCGTGTCAGGAAGTGGCCTTGCTGATACGCGTTGTACGAGCCCGTGTTGAAGTTGTGGTCCGTGACGGGCCACATCAGGCCCTGGAAGCGGATCGCGGGGCCGCCCTTGTCCTTCGCCATCAGCGACACCACGCCTGCCATGTTCCCGCCGACGCTGTTGCCGACCACCGCGAGGCGGCTGCCGTCGACGCCGATCTCCGCGCCGTGCGCGGCCACCCACTGCGTCGCCGCATACGCCTGGTTGATCGCGACCGGGTAATGCGCTTCCGGCGACGGCGTGTAATTCACGAACACCGCGACGGCACCCGACTGCACGACGAGATCGCGCACGAGGCGTTCATGCGTCGGGAAGTCGCCGAGAATCCAGCCGCCGCCGTGGAAGAACATGAACACCGGCAGCGTGCCCGTCGCGCCTTGCGGGCGAACGATCGTGATCGGCACCGACAAGCCGTCCTGTTCGATCGTGCGGTTCGACACGTCGATGCCCGACAGGTCGACCTTCGCGCCGTTCTGCGCGTCGACCAGCACCTGGCGCGCCTTCGCTGGGCTCAACGTTTCGAGGCCGGGGCCCTTCTGGCCGTTCAGCGCGGCGAGGAACCCGCTCGTCGCCGCATCGGGCCGGACGGTTTCGGCGCCGGCGGCGAATGCGGTGGGCACGGTGGACAACGCCGCTGCAACGGCGGCGACGATCAGCAGCGGCTTGACGATCTTCATGATGAAACTCCTTGGCTTAACCGGTGAATGACGATGAATGATTCGCAGTACGATTGATCAGACAAGCGTGAGCGTGACGTCGATGTTGCCGCGCGTCGCGTTCGAGTACGGGCAGACGATGTGCGCGCGATCGATCAGCGTTTGCGCGGTATCGCGATCGAGGCCAGGCAGCGAGATCTTCAGTTCGACTTCGATGCCGAAGCCGTTCGGGATCGCGCCGATGCCGACGCTGCCTTCGATGGCGGCGTCCGCGGGGATCGCGATCTTGTCGCGGGCCGCAACGAACTTCATCGCGCCGATGAAGCACGCGCTATAGCCGGCCGCGAACAGTTGCTCGGGGTTCGCGCCTGCGCCGCCCGCGCCGCCAAGTTCGCGCGGCGTGGTCAGCTTCAGGTCCAGGCCGCTTTCCGGCACCGTGGCACGGCCGTCGCGGCCGCCGGTGGCTTTTGCATGGGCGCGGTACAGCACTTTTTCGATCGACATGACAGACTCCTTTTCAATCAGTGAGTGAAACAGCCTTCCAACCCGGGACCGCGCACCGAAAGCGTTGCAGTCGGCATCACGTTTGTTTATCTACTCATAGATAGATAAACATCCCCAAAAAATGCAGGTGGCCGATCCACCTGCTCCGACCATCTATCTACCAAAAGATAGATAACAAAACCCGACAAAAGGCGGCGAACCGCCTGACTGCTTGCCCCGTCCATCAGGACCGGGTTTTCCAGACGGCCTCGACATCCTCGAGACGCGCCCGCGTGTGAAACAGCCGGCTGGCCAGCACGCTGCCCTGGAACGCCGCGTACAGCGTGCGCGCCGCCGTTTCGGGCTTGCCGCTGAACTGCAGCGTGCCCTCCTTCGCGCCCTGCGCCAGCAATTCGGCGAGCCAGTTCTCGTTGCCCTTGAAGAACGCCTGCACGGCCTGCCGCACGTTCTCCGGCAACGATTCGATGTCGGCCGCGAGCATCCCGCACAGGCAGATCTGGTTGCCGTCGCCAAGCGTCCGGCCGAACAGCTTCGTGTACAGGCTCAGCTTCACGTCGGCCGGCAACGCCGGATCGATCGCCCGCATGGCCGCGAGGACTTCGTCGCTGTACGCCGCCACCGCTTCCAGCACGAGGTCGTCCTTCGACGGGAAGTAGTAGTGGATGCTCGACGTCTTCACGCCCACCAGGTCGGACAGGTCTCGATAGCTGAAGCCGTTGTAACCGCGCAGCATCATCAGCGTGATCGCGTGGTCGAGAATCTGTTCGCGGACGGTCGGTTTCGTTTCCATGGATTGAACTTTATCTACTCGTAGATAGATAAGCAAGAACTTTTTTTGGGGCAGCATGAAAAATCCGGAAAGCCCCGAGCGCGGATAGGCGCCGTCCCGCGCGGCCGCTACCGCTTACAACCGGCCTGCAGCCCGATCGAATCGATGCGACACTCGCAGCCAGGCGACGCGACCACGACGCAATCGTCGGTCGGCCGGATGTGCGCGCCAGCGCCCCGACATCGCGTCGCGCCCGGCGCATGCATCACCGGTCCGCCCGCTTCGCCGGACCGCACAAGGAGAACAGTCGATGTACTCGTGGTTTGAACGGCGCCTGCCGACTTTCCCGCTCGAAGATCCCGTCACGCCGCCGCGGGGATTCTTCTCGTTCGTGTGGGCGTGCACGAAAGGCGCGCGTAGCTGGATCCTGCTGATCGCGCTGACGTCGGCCGCACTGGCCGCGTACGAAGCCGCGCTGTTCGCGATGATGGGGCGCGTGGTCGACTGGCTGTCGTCGGCGACGCCAGCCGAATTCGGCGGCCGCCACTTCGGCACGCTTGCCGGCTTTGCGGCGATCCTCGCCGGCAGCGCGCTGCTGATCGCGCTGCACACGATGGTCAAGCACCAGGTGCTCGCGATCAACTTCCCGATGCGGCTGCGCTGGCTGTTTCACCGGCTGATGCTCGACCAGAGCCTGTCGTTCTACGCGAACGAGTTCGCCGGCCGCGTGACGACCAAGATCATGCAGACCGCGCTTGCGGTGCGCGACGCGCTGTTCATGTCGGTCGATGTCGTGATCGGCGTCGCCGCATACCTGATCGGCATCCTCGCGCTCGCGGCGAGCTTCGACTGGCGGCTGATGATTCCGCTCGTGCTGTGGGCGCTCGGCTACGGCGCGGCCTGTGCGTACTTCGTGCCGCGCCTGGGCGCCGTCGGCAGCCGGCAGGCCGACGCGCGCGCACTGATGACGGGCCGCATCACCGACGCGTATTCGAACATCACGACCGTGAAGCTGTTCTCGCACACGCGGCGGGAAGCCGATCACGCACGGCGCGCTATGGAAGCGTTCAAGTCGACCGGCGACGCGCAGATGCGCCTCGTCAGCGCGTTCGAGATCGTCAACCACCTGCTGTCGACGCTGCTGCTGGTCGGCTCGACCGGCCTCGCGCTGTATCTGTGGATGCACGGCGAAGTGAGCGCGGGTGTCGTCGCGGCCGTGATCGCGATGGCGCTGCGCCTGTCGAGCTATTCGCACTGGATCATGTGGGAGATGACCGAGCTGTTCGAGAACGTCGGCACGATCCAGGACGGCATCAACACGCTGACGAAGGTGCGCAGCGTGGTCGACGCGCCCGATGCGAAGCCGCTCGCGGTGCAGCGCGGCGGGATCGTGTTCGACAACGTGCAGTTCGCGCACGAGGACAACGACCGCGCGGTGTTCGACGGACTGAACCTGACGATCCGGCCGGGCGAGCGGATCGGCCTGATCGGCCGCTCGGGCGCCGGCAAGTCGACGCTCGTGAACCTGCTGCTGCGTTTCTACGACGTGGGCGGCGGCACGATCCGGATCGACGGGCAGGACATCGCGCACGTGACGCAGGACAGCCTGCGCAGCGCAATCGGGATGGTCACGCAGGATACGTCGCTGCTGCACCGGACGATGCGCGAGAACCTGCTGTACGGTCGCCCCGATGCAAGCGAGCGCGAAATGCAGGACGCGGCCATGCGCGCGGAAGCGTCCGAGTTCATCGACCGGCTGCGCGACCGCCACGGGCGCAGCGGCTACGACGTCGAGGTCGGCGAGCGCGGCGTGAAGCTGTCGGGCGGCCAGCGGCAGCGTGTCGCGATCGCGCGCGTGATGCTCAAGGACGCGCCGATCCTCGTGCTCGACGAAGCGACCAGCGCGCTCGATTCCGAAGTCGAAGTCGCGATCCAGCGCAGCCTCGACAGCCTGATGAGCGGCAAGACGGTGATCGCGATCGCGCACCGGCTGTCGACAATCGCGGCGATGGACCGACTGATCGTGCTCGACGAAGGGCGCATCGTCGAGGAAGGCACGCACCGGCAACTGCTGCAGGCGGGCGGCATCTATGCGGCGCTGTGGGCGCACCAGAGCGGCGGGTTCCTCGGCGAAACGGCGGAGGCGGAAGGCGCGGCGCAGTAGGCGGGCGGCATGTCCGAGACCGGCATGTCCGAGACCGGCACCGGCAGGCCGGCCATGGCAACATGGCGGCGCATCGATCATCGGCGGATTCGACCGGGATCGCTTTTCCGACGGTCGGACGCCGTCGCCCGGTTTCGTATCGACCGACGACAGATCCAAGGAGCCCATATGACCACGCGACCGGATATCGCCACCGCGCTGGACGCGCCCGATTCGGTGCTCGAAGAAGACGAGCAACGATTCGTGAATCAGATTCGCACGCACGGATGGTTCCGCACGGAAGTGTTTGCGGAAGCGGACCAACCGGGCTTCTCGTTCACGACCGGGCTCTGGGTCAATCACGGTTTTCCGGAGATCATCGTATTCTCGTTGCCGGCGCGCATCGTCCATGACGTGCTGTGGGACGTCTACCGGATGGTCGCGGCCGGCACGCCGCCGCCAGTCGGAGAAGTCACGGCATCCGTCTACGGCAACGCGAACGCGCTCCTCATGCCGGTGGCGAAGGCACACTACGAAGCCCACCTCGGCTGGAACCGCTGGTTCTACGGCAACGACGATTTCCCGTGCGTCCAGTTGCTGTGGCCCGACCGCGACGGGATCTTTCCCGGGCAGCCGGAAGCCGACGACGCGTTGAACGCTGCGCAGCCGCGCCTGTTCGGATCCGGCGACGATCACCACTGACGTGCACACCGGAAACGCGTGGCACGCGGGAAGCGTACCGCGCGGCCGGCGTGGCCCGACACTACAACCGCACGATCGTCGATTTCAGCTCGGTGTATTTGTCGAGCGCGTGCAGCGACTTGTCGCGACCGTTGCCCGACTGCTTGTAGCCGCCGAACGGGAAGTTCAGGTCGTCGCTGCCGTCGCCGTAGCAGTTGACCCACACGGTGCCCGCGCGCAGGCGCCGCGCAACCTGGTGCGCCGTCGCGAGATCGGCAGACCAGACGGCCGCGGCCAGCCCGTACTCGGTGTCGTTGGCAATGCGAACGGCCTCGTCGACGTCGTCGAACACGATCACCGACAGCACCGGCCCGAAGATCTCCTCGCGCGCGAGCGTCGCGTCGGCCTTCACTTCGAACACCGTCGGCTCGACGTAGAACCCGCCCGTCTCCTCGCGCACGCGCGCGCCGCCCGTCACGAGGCGGCCCTCGTCGCGCCCGACACCGATGTAACCCATCACGCGATCGAGCTGCACGCGATCGACGATCGCGCCCATCGTCACCGAAGGATCGAGCGGATGCCCGGGCGCGAAGCGCCGCGACGCGTCGACCAGCTTCGCGACGAATGCGTCCTTGATGTCCCGATGCACCAGCAGGCGCGAGCCTGCCGTACACACTTCGCCCATGTTGAAGAAGATCGCATCGGCGGCCGCCTGCGCGGCGCGGTCGAGATCGGGGCAATCGGGCAGCACGATGTTCGGCGACTTGCCGCCCAGTTCGAGCCACACGCGTTTCAGGTTCGACTGCGCGGCACACGCCATGATCTGCCGGCCGGTGCGCGTCGACCCGGTAAATGCAATGCAGTCGACATCGCGATGCAGCGCCAGCGCCCTGCCCGGCTCCGCGCCGCCCGGCACGACGCTGAACACGCCGGGCGGCACGCCGGCGTCGCACGCGAGCTGCGCGACGCGGATCGCGGTCAGCGGCGATTTCTCCGACGGCTTCAGCACCACGCTGTTGCCGGCCGCGAGCGCCGGCGCGAACTTCCACGCGGCCATCAGCAGCGGAAAGTTCCACGGCACGACCGCCGCGACTACGCCGATCGGCTCGCGCGTGACGAGCCCGACGAGATGACGGTCCGCCGGCACGACTTCGCCGCCGACCTTGTCGATCGCTTCCGCATACCAGTCGACGCAATGCGCGGCGGCCGGCACGTCGATCGCCGTGGTATCGGCGATCGGCTTGCCGGTGTCCAGCGTCTCGAGCAGCGCGAGTTCGTCAAGATGCTCGCGCATCAGCGCGGCCCAGCGTTGCAGCACGGCCTTGCGGGCGCGCGGGTTCATGCCGGCCCAGACCTGCGCGTCGAACGCGCGGCGCGCGGCCGCGACCGCGGCGTCGACATCGCCGCCGCCGCAGTCGGCCACGTGCGCGAGCATGCAACCGTCGATCGGGCTCACACAGGCGAAGGTCGCGCCGGCTTGCGCGTGGCGCGCTTCGCCGTCGATGAACGCGCGCCCCTCGATCCGCAGCACGGCCGCGCGGGCCTGCCAGTCTTCGAATGTCCGTTGATTCATTCGTATTCCCGTGAAAAGTCGTGCATCACGATCCGGTGACCGGATCGATCGGCGTGAAGATGCCCGCGCGGGCCTCGATCGCCTCGCCCGCGGCGAGACACAGCGCCTCCTGGAAGCGTCCGGCGACGAGCTGCACGCCGGTCGGCACGCCGTCGCGAATGCCGGTCGGCACCGACAGCCCCGGCAGCCCGAGCAGCGCGGTCGCCAGCAGCGGCCCCTGCCGGTCGACGATCTCGCGCATCGCGTCGTCGCCGTGCTGGTCGGCATCGATCGCGAACGGCCGCGCGCACGACACGGGCATCAGCAGCAGCGGATAGCGCGTAAGGAACTGCTGCCAGTCGCGCAGCAGCGCGGTGCGCCGCGCGAGGCCGTTCATGTAGCCGGCGAGGTCCAGCGGCGCCGCCAGATTGCGCTGGCTCGCGAACGCGGTGCGGATCGCCGCGTCGCCGTGCTGCATGATCACGTCGCCGAGCCCGCTGCGCGCTTCGTTGGTCACGAGGTCGAGCCACAGCTCGCACGCTTCGGCGATCCGCGGCGGTTCGACTTCCTCGACGATGCAGCCGGCGTCTTCGAGCCAGCGCGCGGCCTGCCGGATCGCGTCGACGACCACGGGATCGGACGGCACGCCCGGCAGCACCGGGCACACGGCCACGCGCGCGGGGAACGCGGCCTCGCGCGCGGCCGGCACGACCGGCATCCACCATGCGTCGCGCGCGTCGCCGGCCGCCATCGCGTCGAGTGCAAGGCGCAGGTCGCCGACCGTGCGCGCGAGCGGCCCCTGTACGGACGCGAGCTGCACCGCGAGCGTGCGGTCCTTCGACTGAGTCGGGTTGTACGCGGGGACGCGCCCGGTGCTCGGCCGCAGCCCGGCGACGCCGCACGCATACGCCGGGTAGCGGATCGAGCCGCCCAGGTCGTTGCCGTGCGCGATCGCGCCGATGCCGGCGGCCACGGCCGCGGCCGCGCCGCCGCTGGAACCGCCCGGCGTCAGCGACGCGTCCCACGGATTCGACGTGCGGCCGTGCAACTCGTTGTCGGTGAACCAGCGATACGAAAACGCCGGCGCGTTGCTGCGCCCGATCACGATCGCGCCGGCCCTGCGCAGGTTCGCGGTCACCGGGCTGTCCTCCTGCGCGACCAGGTCCGAAAACGCGCGCACGCCGTTGGTCGTCGCGCATCCGGCCGTGTCGACGTTGATCTTCACGGTCACCGGCACGCCGTGCAGCGGGCCGACTGGCGCGCCGCGCGCGCTCGCGGCATCGGCATCGGACGCCGCCTGCAACGCGCTGTCGGCCAGCACGTCGACGATCGCGTTGATGACGGGGTTCACCTGTTCGAGCCGCTGCAGGCAGCTTCGCGTGAGTTCCGTCGCCGACACGTCGCGCCGCGCGACATGCGCGGCCATCTCGGCCGCGCTCAGACGCCACAATTCCTGGGTCATGGGTTGCTCCTCGTTGATATCGATGGTTGTCGCAAGTCGGCCACGCGTTACGCGTGCGGCTGCCCGGCCTGCGGGGCATGCGACGCATAGATCTTGCGGCACGTCTCGACGACTTCCCACGTGCCGCGAAACCCCGGCGGGATCACGAACCGGTCGCCGGCGCGCAGCACGCGTTCGCGGCCGTCCGCATCGCGCACGATCGCGACGCCGCTCAGCATCTCGCAATACTCCGACTCGTCGTACTCGATCGTCCAGCGGCCGGGCGTGCATTCCCAGATGCCGCAACTGAACTGCCCGCACGGGCTGATGTAGTGATGCGACAGCGTCTGCATCGGGTTGCCGTCGAGCAGCAGCCCGCTCGGCACGCGGCTCTGCGTGAGCTTCGCCGGCGCCCGCATCAGGTCGACGAGATTCGTGATGTTGATCATTAGTGCCTCCAGGGCATGGGTGTTTGGAAACGTTTCAGTGCCGCGCGGCCGGACCAGCCGGCCCGCACGGGTCAGAGCAGGTCCATCGTCCGGTGCCACGCCATCGCGAGCGCCAGCATCGGCGTGCGCAACAGGCGCCCGCCCGGGAAGTCGCGATGGCGTATCCGGCCGAACAGGTCGAAGCGCGCGGCCTGCGCGTCGATCGCTTCCGCGATCAACCGCCCCGCGAGGCCGGTCACGTTGACGCCGTGCCCGGAGAAGCCCTGTGCGAAATACACGGTTGGCTCGAGCCGGCCGAAATGCGGCGCGCGATTCATCGTCGCGTCGATCAGGCCACCCCACGCGTAGTCGATCCGCACGTCGGCAAGCTGCGGGAACGTCTTCAGCATGTCGCGCCGCATCGCGCCCGCAAGGTCGCGCGGCGTGTGGGTCGAGCTGCTGGCCTTGCCGCCCCAAAGCAGCCGGCGGTCGCGCGTCAGCCGGAAATAGTCGAGCGCCGAATTGCTGTCGCAGACCGCCGCATCGGCCGGCATCGTCTCGGCCGCGCGCGTGTCGCCGAGCGGCTCCGTCGCGATCAGGTAGGTCGCCACCGGGATGATCTTGCGCGCGAGCGCCGGCGCAAGCTGCCCGAGGTACGCATTGCCCGCCAGCACGACGTAGCGGGCGTCCACGTACCCGCGCGCGCATCGGACGCGGTGGTGCGGCGCGGCGCGCTCGAGCGCGAGCGCGGGCGTGTCCTCGTGGATCGTCACACCGGCCGCGCGCGCCGCCCGCGCGAGGCCGAGCGTGTAGTTCAGCGGATGCAGGTGGCCGCTGCCGTCGTGACGCAGGCCGCCGACGTAACGGTCGGACGCGACGAAGTGCTGCATGCCGGCACGTTCGACGATTTCGTAGCCGCGATAGCCGAAGCGGCTCGCCGCGGTATCGCGCCACTTGCGCAGCGCGTCGACGTGGCGCGGCTTGTTCGCGGCGGTCAGGTAGCCGAAGGTCAGGTCGCAATCGATGCCGTAGCGTTCGACCCGCTGCCTGACGATGTCGACCGACTCCAGCCCCATCGCCCATACGCGCCGCACGTCGTCGTCCGGCAGGTAGGCCGAAAACGTATCGATGTCGCATGCGTAACCGGCGATCAACTGGCCGCCGTTGCGGCCGCTCGCGCCCCAGCCGATCCTCGACGCCTCGACGAGCACGACCGAATGGCCGCGCTCGGCGAGATCGAGCGCCGCGGACAGGCCGGTGAGCCCGCCGCCGATCACGCAGACATCGGCGGTCACGGCCCCGTCGAGCGGCGGATGGCGCACACGGTTGTTGACTGTCGCTGCATAGTACGACTGAACATGTTGCTGGTTTTTGAACTTGAGCATGAGTGGGACTCGCGAACGGCGTCGGGTCAGAATGCGTAGATGAGTTGGGTCGCGAGCAGGTCGTTCGACTTCGCATACGATCCGTCGTGACGCAGGAAGACCTTGTTGCTCGCCCAGTCGTGCCGGTATTCGACCTTCACCGTCACCTGCTGGGTCGGGTAGAACAGCAGGTCGAACGCGGCGGCCTGCCGCGTCGCGCCCTTGCACTCGAAGCCGACGCCGCCGTTCGCCTTCGACAGCGCCAGGCAGTCCGCGTCGATGCCGAAGCCGTTGTTCGGATCCATCCCGTTGCCGTTCAGGCCGATCGACGAACCGCCGCCGCCGTTCTTCCGGTTCACGAGCAGGTCGTAACGCAGCGTCGCGCCCATCCGGCCGACCACCGGCGCGTTGAACTTGCGGTGCGCGAGCAGCGACAGCCCGAACCACTGCGCGAGCCCGCCGTTGAACGCGCCGTGCTGCTGCTGGCCGTAGTCGATCTCGGCGTTGTACTGCGCATCGGCGAGCGTGTAGGTTGCGTCGGCTTCGCCGAAGAAGAACGCGCCGTACGCGCTCGGCGCGTTGCCGCCGACGCCGTAGCGCACGTTGCCGGTCGCCGGATCGATCGCGCTCGGCAACGTCTGGCGGCCGATGTTGATCGAGCCGCCGACGTCGAGCGCGCTGCCGTGCATGTAGTCGACGCGCGCGGTGAAGGTCGGCACCTTGTTGCTCGTCGTGATCGGGTCGCCGAGCGCGTTGACGCCCGTCTGCGTGACCGCGCCCGCGCTGCGGAACTGCTCGTTACCGACGAAGAACTTCCACGCCCAGTGGCCGTCCGCGCTCTGGTAGTTGATGCCCGCGCCGATCGACGAGCCCGGATCGGAGAAGTCGTACAGCAGGTTGTGCGTCAGCGTGAGCATCTGGCTCGACTGCTGGTACTCGTAGCCGCCGAAGCCGAGCACGAGCCCGCCGACGAACGCCGTCGTGCCCGACAGCGGCACCGTGACGACCGCCGTGTTCACGATGTCGAGCCCGCTCGCGCCGCTGCCCGTCATCATCGACAGGCCCGCGCCGCGGTTCGGCATCAGCGTGATTTCCGCGGACGGCGCGGTCGGGCCGACGCCGAACGTCTTCTTGATGTCGAGGAATACGTCGCCGAACGTGCTGTTGTAATAGGTGTACGCGTTCTCATGGTTCGCGAACTGGAACGACGACGTGCCGCCGCCCCGGTTGTACAAGTAGGTCGGGTCGAGATAGCCGGTCACCGACAGCCCCGCGATCGGGCCCGTGCGCGCCGCGTCGGTCAGCGAATCAACCTTCAGTTGCTGGTTCGCGACCTGCTGGCGGATTTCCGTCACGTCGTCGTTGGTCAGCACGGCCGGCGCCTGCCCGTAGCCCGGCGCCGACGTGTCGGCCGCGGCCGTTGCGGTCGCTGCGGTCGACGCAGCCGGCGCGGCCGCCGGTTTCGCGGCGAGTTGCGATTGCATTGCGCTCATCTGCCGCTGCAGCACGGCGAGCTGCTGCTGCAGCGCCCTGATCTGGTCGGCGCTCGAATTCGCAACGGCGAGCCCCGGCAGCGCACCGGCGATCAGCGCGCAGAGATACTTCTTTTTCATGGAAAGTCTCCTTGTCGTTCTTCACTTCACGGGATGCGGTGCGGGATCGTGCCGAGGGTGCGCGGCCGACGGGCGCGCCGGCGGCGAAGCGGACGGGGAAGCAGGCGTGTCCGCCACGGATGCAGCGTGCCAAGCACGCACATCGCGCGCCTGCCGCCGCTCGCGGGCCAGCATCGCGCGGTTCACGACGACGACGCCGATCGTCACGACCGTGATGAACACCGTGGCGAGCGCATTCATTTCCGGATTGAGACCGAGCCGTACGCGCGAGAACACGACGAGCGGCAGCGTCGTCGAACCGGGGCCCGACAGGAACGCGGACAGGATCACGTCGTCGATCGACACGGTGAACGCGAGCAGCCAGCCGGACACCAGCGCCTGCGCGATCAGCGGCAGCGTGATCACGAAGAACACTTTCCACGGCCTCGCGCCGAGGTCGAGCGCGGCTTCCTCGATCGAACGGTCGAGCTCCTTCACGCGCGACTGCACGATCACCGCGACGAACGACAGGCACAGCATCACGTGGCCGATCCAGATCGTCAGCCAGCCGCGCCCGGCCGGCCAGCCGAACGCCTGCTGCATCGCGACGAACAGCAGCAGCAGCGAGATCCCCTGGATCACTTCCGGAATCACCAGCGGCGCGTTGATCATCGCGGCATAGAGCGTGAAGCCGCGAAAGCGCCCCATGCGGGCCAGCACGAAGCCGGCCCACGTGCCGATCGCGACCGACGCGGTCGCCGTCAGCAGCGCGATCTTCAGCGACAGCCACGCGGCCGCGAGCAGTTCGCCGTCTTGCAGCAGCGCGCCGTACCACTTCAGCGAGAAACCCGACCACACCGTCACGAGCTTCGACGCGTTGAACGAATAGACGACGAGACTGACGATCGGCACGTACAGGAACAGGAAGCCCGCGCCGAGCACGCACGCGGACAGGATGCGATGCGCGCGGGTCATTTCTGCGCCTCCGCTTCGGTCTGGCTGTAATGGAGCAGCGCCATCGGCACCAGCAGCAGCATCACCATCGTCACCGTCACGGCGGACGCCATCGGCCAGTCCATGTTGTTGAAGAATTCATCCCACATCACGCGGCCGAGCATCAGCGTGTTGGCGCCGCCGAGCAGCTCTGGAATCACGTACTCGCCGACCGCCGGGATGAACACGAGCAGGCTGCCCGCGACGACGCCGTTGCGCGACAGCGGCAACGTGATGCGCCAGAACGCGGACCACGGCGTTGCACCGAGATCGTTGGCCGCCTCCAGCAGCGTGAGGTCCATCTTCACGAGGTGCGCGTACAGCGGCATCACCATGAACGGCAGGTACGAATAGACCATCCCGATGTAGACGCCCGCGTCGGTGTGATACAGGCGCAGCGGCGTCGCGATCACGCCGAGCGCGGCCAGCGCGTGATTCAGCAGCCCGTCGTCCTTCATGATCCCGACCCACGCATACACGCGGATCAGGAACGACGTCCAGAACGGCAGCATCACGGCCATCATCAGCAGGTTGCGGCGGGCCGGCGCCGAGCGCGCGATGCAATACGCGACCGGATAGCCGGCCAGCAGGCACATCAGCGTGGATGCGGCGGCCATCTTCAGCGAGCTGACGTAGGTGTTCAGGTACAGGTCGTCCTGCAGCAGCAGCGCGTAATGCTTCAGCGACAGCA
Source organism: Burkholderia pyrrocinia (assembly GCF_018417535.1). Classification (NCBI taxonomy): domain Bacteria; kingdom Pseudomonadati; phylum Pseudomonadota; class Betaproteobacteria; order Burkholderiales; family Burkholderiaceae; genus Burkholderia; species Burkholderia pyrrocinia. Next base: position 983,469 of record NZ_CP070979.1, read on the forward strand.
CGAACTGCACCGTGCCGGCCTCCAGCCGCGCGAGCGCGGTGTACGGCGGAATGCCGAGCATCTGGTCGGCGAAGCTGATCTTCAGCACCAGCACGAACGGCAGCGCGAAGAAGGCCACGAGCCACAGGAACGGCACGCCGATCGCGACGTTGCGGCCCGACGGCAGGAAGCGCGACAGCGCGGCGAAGCGGCCCGGGCGGGACCGGCCGGCGCCGGTGCTCGCGGCACCGGTCGACACCGGCGCGGACGGAGTGGAAGCAGAGGTTCTCATCGTGTCGTCCTCACTGCGTCAGCACGACGCCGCTGGCCGGCGACCACGACACGAACACGTCGTCGTTCCAGGCGGGCGCCGCGTCGGTCATCAGGTGCGAGCTCGACAGGTTCGACACGACCGTCTTGCCGCTCGGCAGCCGCACGTGATACAGCGAGTACGCGCCCATGTACGCGATGTCGGTCACGACGCCGCGCGCCCAGTTGTGTTTCGAGCCGGGCTTGTCGCGCGATACGTGTACGCGCTCCGGGCGCACCGAGATGCCGACCGGCATCCCGAGCGGGCCCGTCACGCCGTGGCTCACGTACATGCGCGCTTCGAGGTCGTCGCTCTCGACGAAGATGTGGTCGGGTTCGTCCTCGACGACGCGCCCTTCGAACAGGTTGGTCGAGCCGATGAACTCGGCCGAGAAGCGGCTGTTCGGGAATTCGTACACTTCACCGGGCGCGCCGATCTGCACGATCTTGCCTTCGCTCATCACCGCGAGGCGGCTCGCCATCGTCATCGCCTCTTCCTGGTCGTGCGTGACCATCACGCAGGTCACGTCGACCTTCTCGATGATGTTCACCAGTTCGAGCTGGGTCTTCCGGCGGATCTTCTTGTCGAGCGCGGACATCGGCTCGTCGAGCAGCAGCAGCTTCGGGCGCTTGACCAGCGAGCGGGCCAGCGCAACGCGCTGCTGCTGGCCGCCGGAGAGCTGATGCGGCTTGCGCTTCGCATACTTGCTCATCTGCACGAGCGCGAGCGCGTCGGCCACGCGTTCCTTGATCTCGTGCTTCGGCGTACCTTCCTGCTTCAGGCCGAACGCGACGTTCGATTCGACCGTCATGTGCGGGAACAGCGCGTACGACTGGAACATCATATTGACCGGGCGGCGGTACGGCGGCAGCGACGCAAGATCTTCGCCGTCGACGAAGATCTTGCCGGAGGTCGCCGTTTCCAGCCCGGCAAGCATGCGCAGCAGCGTCGACTTGCCGCAGCCCGAGCTGCCGAGCAGCGCGAACAGTTCGTTTTTCGCGATCGTCAGGTTCACGTTGTCGACGGCGGTGCTGTCGCCGAACTTCTTCACGACGTTTTCGATGCGCACGAACGCGTCGTGGCGCGCGCCGGCCGCGGCCGGCGCATCGGGGAGTGACTGGATCATCGTCGTCGCCCTCAACCGCCCGACTTCAGTTGCAGCCACAGACGGTTCTGCATCCGTGCGATGTCGGCGCTTCGCGGCATCGCGAGCGACGTCTTCGCGAGCGTGCCGTCAGGCAGGTAGACGTTCGAATCCTGTGCGATCGCCGGCGTCACGAACGCGCGCGCAGCCTTGTTCGCGCTCGGATAGAAGATCTCGTTCGTGATCGCCGCGTTGGTCTTCGGGTCCTCGATATAGTTGATCCACTTCAGCGCGGCTTCCGGGTGCGGCGCATCCTTCGGAATCGCCATCACGTCGAACCACAGCAGGCCGCCTTCCTTCGGATTCACATAGCGGATTTCATACGAACGCTTCGCGTCCTGCGTGCGCCGCCGCGCGATGCTGACGTCGCCCGACCAGCCGAGCACGACGCACACGTCGTTGTTCGCGAGATCGTCCGCGTAGCCGGCCGAGCTGAACTGCGTCACGTACGGGCGGATCTTCTTCAGCACGTCGTAGGCCGCCTGGTAGTCGGCCGGATTCTTGCTCTCCGGATCCTTGCCGATGTACTGCAGCGCCGCCGCGAACGCGGCGTCCGGCGCATCGAGCAGCGAGATGCCGCAGCCTTTCAGCTTCGCCGCGTTCGCCGGGTCGAACAGCAACGCCCAGCTATCGGTCGGCGCGGTGTCGCCGAGCCGCTTGCGGACCGCCTCGACGTTGTAGCCGATGCCCGTCGTGCCCCACGCCCACGGCACGCCGTACTGGTTGCCCGGGTCGGCCTTCGCCATCATCTTCATCAGCGCCGGGTCGAGATTCGCGAGATTCGGCAGCTTCGACTTGTCGAGCTTCTGGTACACGCCGGCCTGGATCTGCTGCGCGAGATAGTTCGACGTCGGCACGACGATGTCGTAGCCCGAGCTGCCCGCGAGCAGCTTGGTCTGCAGCGTATCGTCGCTGTCGTAGCTGTCGTAGCGGACCTTGACACCCGTCTGCTTCTCGAAGTTCGGCACCGTGTCCTTCGCTACGTACTCCGACCAGTTGTACACATTCAGGTTGGCCTCGCCCGCGTGGGCGGACAGGCCGGCCGCGAGGGCGAGCCCCGCCGAGATGGCGAGCGCGGCGCGGAAGGCCGGACGACGACGGATACGGATGCGCATGGGGATTCTCCTTGTGATGGGGATCGGCCGTTGCGCCCGGTCCGGTCCGGACTCGCGTCAACGCCGTCAAGCGGTGTTCAGCACAAGGGTCAATGTAGAGATCGCGGCCTGCAGCGTCAGTCCCGAAAACCGGGACAAACGGCGACGTCGGTCGGGGCCGTTTGGGTAGATTCCCGCGTAGGCAGTCGAAAATATTCGTGATACCTGTAGCGCCACCTGAAATCTTCGAAACACGACGCCATGAGCGCTGCGCTTCCCGCCCCCGATCTCCCGCTGAGCCACGTCGCGTTCGTGACGGAAACGCTCGGCGACATCGCGCAAGCCGTCGGGACGCCGCAGTTCATGCGCGCCGTCTACGACACCCTCGTGCGCTACGTCGACTTCGACGCCGTGCATCTCGACTACGAGCGCAGCGCGTCGTCGGGCCGGCGCAGCATCGGCTGGATCGGCAGCTTCGGCCGCGAGCCCGAACTGGTCGCGCAGGTGATGCGCCACTACTACCGCAGCTACGCGAGCGACGACGCAACGTACGCGGCGATCGAAACCGAAAGCGACGTGCAGTTGCTGCAGGTGTCCTCGCAGCGCGTCGCGAGCGAGCTCCGGCATCTGTTCTTCGATGCCGGCGACATTCACGACGAATGCGTGATCGCGGGCGTGACGGGCGGCACGCGCTACTCGATCTCGATCGCGCGCTCGCGGCGGCTGCCGCCGTTTTCGCTGAAGGAACTGAGCCTGCTGAAGCATCTGTCGCAGGTCGTGCTGCCGATGGCGTCCACGCACAAGCGGCTGCTCGGCGCGATCTGCGCCGACGAAGGGCAACGCGACGAACTCGATCTCGATCTCGTCGCGCAATGGCTGCCGGAATGGCAGGAACGGCTGACCGCGCGCGAGATGCACGTGTGCGCGTCGTTCATCCAGGGCATGACGTCGGCCGCGATCGCGCAGGCGATGGGGCTCAAGACGTCCACCATCGACACGTATGCGAAACGCGCCTTCGCGAAGCTCGGCGTCGAGTCGCGCAGGCAACTGATGACGCTCGTGCTGAGAAACGCGTCGCGGCGGCACGACGCGTAGGTTCCACGCGCGCCGGGCGCCGACTGCCGGCCCGTTGCGCGCGCATCCATCTCCGCGCCGCCTCATAACGATTCGACAATTTGTTGGTTCCCTCGACGATGCGCTGTCCGTATCGTTCACCGACTCGTCAGACAAATCGACCAACGGGGGAATCCAGCAATGAAACGAATCCGCTCATTCGCGCTGCTCGCGCTGCCGGCCGCGCTCCATGCCGCCGGCGCGCACGCGCAAAGCAGCGTCACGCTGTACGGCATCGCCGACGCGGGCATCGCCTACGTGCACAACGCGCAGAACGCGAGCGGCGGCAACGCGTCGAGCCTCGTCAAGTTCAGCAGCGGCAACCTGTCCGGCAGCCGCTGGGGGCTGCGCGGCATCGAGGATCTCGGCAGCGGCCTGTCCGCGCTGTTCCAGCTCGAGAACGGCTTCAACATCGGCACCGGCGCGCTCGGCCAGGGCCAGCGCGAGTTCGGCCGCAAGGCCGTCGTCGGCCTCGCGAGCAGCACGTACGGCACCGTGACGCTCGGCCGCCAGTACGATCCGGTCGTCGATCTCGTGCAGGGCCTCACGCAGGACAACTACTTCGGCGGCGTATTCGCGACGCCGGGCGACCTCGACAACTACGACAACAGCCTGCGCGTCAGCAACTCGGTGAAGTACACGAGCCCGCTGATCTCGGGCTTCCAGTTCGCGGCGCTGTACGGCTTCGGCGGCGTCGCGGGCGCCACCGGCAACGGCCGCACGTACAGCGTCGGCGCGAGCTACGCGAACGGCCCGCTGTCGCTCGGCGCCGGCGTCTTCTACGCGAACGGCGGCACGACGGTCGCGAACGGCATACGCACGTGGTCGAGCAGCTCGGACACGCTCTTCAACACCGTGATCAACCAGGGCTTCTCGAGCGCGAAGTCGATCCAGATCGTGCGCGTGGCAGGCCAGTACGTGGCCGGGCCGGCGACCTTCGGCCTCGCATATTCGAACACGCAGTACGGCGCGGACACGCTGTCGGCGTTCAGCCAGAACGCGAAGTTCAACAACGGCTCGGCGTTCTTCAACTGGCAGTTCTCGCCGGCGCTGCGCGCGGGCGTCGGCTACAACTACACGTCGCTGACGGGCCCGGCTTCCGCGCACTACAACCAGGTCAACCTCGGCGCGGATTACGCGCTGTCGAAGCGCACCGACCTGTATGCGCTGTTCGGCTACCAGAAGGCGAGCGGCAACACGCTCAATGCGAGCGGCGCGACCGTGAAGGCCGCCGCATCGGTCGGCGCGTACGGCGTGAACTCCGGCACCGACACGCAGGAACTCGCGATCGTCGGGATTCGCCACAAGTTCTGATCGCGACGTCGCATCGCGATAGCGCTGCGGACGGGAGGGAGGGCATCACGACGGTGCGTGCCCGCGCCGCAATACACAAGCCGCGTTCCCGCTCAGGAGGTTCAGGTCGACTCGCGCTCGAACCGGGCAACGCGGTTGCCGGACGTCGAAACGCCGGCCTAATGCCGTCGCATTCCGCCACCCCCGCTCATGCCACCGAATGGATGCATGCCGCCGGACCCATGGCCCCCGCCGCCGATGAACGGGCCATGGTGAAAGCCTGACCCCACCGGCATGCCGAAGCGGCGATGATCCATCCGATTGAAGTGATTGAAGTGATCGAAGTGGTGGAAATGATGGAAGCGATCGACGAAGACGAAACCCACGCCCGCGCCGATGAAAAGCGGCGGCCCCCAATACCACGGGTCGGCATACGGATAGGCCGCCGCCGGGTACCACATCACGCTACCGTCAGGACTTTGCACGATCTGCCATGTGCCATCGCTTTGCAGGCACGCCCGCCCCACGATTTGCTGCTCCGTGCCGTCGATGTCCGCTTGCGCGACGACCGCACGGCAGTTCGTGCCGTAGTCCGGCACACCGTCATACATTTGCGCAAAGACAGACGCGGAAAAACCGAGACAGACGATGCCAATCCCGGATCGAATCAAGTTGCACATGATCGGCTCCTGCATTGTTGCCCCCGACCACTTGACCTTTGGCGCCACTGGCGGCGCCCGGCACATCGATTTGCTTGCGCAAGATTCATCGCGCGGCGCTAACGGCGTGCCGCTTCGTATCGGGTCTCCTGACGGCTAAACGATGCAGCACGCCACGTTATTCCAGGGGTCTGGATGCGAATGAACGAGGCGGGAAGCCCCGGCAATCGTTGCCGGGGTGGCGTCCGGCCTAGCGTCTGGCGAGGCGGTAGACAGCCGCTGCCGTGATCCCGAATACCAGGTGGGCCACCAGCGTAATCACGCCGCGCACCGGGATGAACCACGGGAAGATCGCCGTGAAGGCGTGCAGGTTGACGCCGTACAGGATGAGTCCGAACGCGCCGCCGGCGAGAAACGCGGCCCCGAGCGACATGTTCCGGACCACCTTCGCCAGCAAGGCCGCATACGCAAGCGACAGAGCGGCGTGCACGAGCGTCGCGACACCCATGACCAGCGGATCGAAGCCGGCGGACGAGCCGAGCACGCCGCGCCCCATCACGATGGCTGCGGTCAAGCGCGCGTCGCGAAACAGGTTCCGAATGGCGTCGTCGCCAA